>NZ_CP043959.1:6000038-6300048 GCF_008632955.1 Streptomyces tendae | reverse complement strand
GCCGCGAGCTGCTGCTGACGCCCCAGGTCCGGGAGCGGGCCGCCGCCCTCGCCGAGGACCACCCCGAGCTGGGCGAACTGCTCGGCAAGATCGCCGAGGGCATCGCCGTGGAGGGCATGGAGTCCCTCGCCCCGGTCCTCGTCGACGACATGGAACTGCTGCTGGACGTGCTGCCCAAGGGCGCCATGGCCGTGGTGTGCGACCCGGAGCGGGTGCGCACGCGCGCCTCCGACCTGGTCGCCACCTCGCAGGAGTTCCTCCAGGCGTCCTGGGCGGCCACCGCCGGCGGGGGCGAGGCGCCCATCGACGTCGGCGCGGCCTCCCTGCGGGCCCTCGCCGACGTCCGGGACCGGGCCCGCGAGCTGGACATGATGTGGTGGACGGTGTCGCCGTTCGCCGCCGACGAGGAGCTCGACGGCGACACCCTCAAGCTCGGCATGCACGCCCCCGAGACCTACCGCGGCGACACCGCGCGGGCGCTCGCCGACACCAAGGGCTGGCTCGCCGACGGCTGGCGCGCGGTCTACGTCACCGAGGGGCAGGGGCCGGCGTCCCGCACCGTCGAGGTGCTCGGCGGCGAGGGCATCGCCGCCCGCCTGGACGGCGACCTGGGCGAGCTCACCCCGTCCGTCGTGCACGTCTCCTGCGGCTGCATCGACCACGGCTTCGTCGACCCGGTGCTCAAGCTCGCCGTGCTCACCGAGACCGACCTCACCGGGCAGAAGGCGTCCGGCCGTGAGGGCGCCCGGATGCCCGCCCGGCGCCGCAAGACCATCGACCCGCTCACCCTGGAGGCGGGCGACCACATCGTCCACGAGCAGCACGGCGTGGGCCGCTACATCGAGATGGTGCAGCGCACCGTGCAGGGCGCCACCCGCGAGTACCTGGTCGTGGAGTACGCCCCTGCCAAGCGTGGCCAGCCCGGCGACCGGCTGTACATCCCCACCGACCAGCTGGAGCAGATCACCAAGTACGTCGGCGGCGAGGCGCCCACCCTGCACCGGCTCGGCGGCGCCGACTGGACCAAGACCAAGGCGCGCGCCAAGAAGGCCGTCAAGGAGATCGCCGCCGACCTGATCAAGCTGTACAGCGCCCGCATGGCCGCCCCCGGGCACGCCTTCGGCGGCGACACGCCCTGGCAGCGCGAGCTGGAGGACGCCTTCCCGTACGCGGAGACGCCCGACCAGCTCACCACGATCGCCGAGGTCAAGGAGGACATGGAGAAGTCGGTCCCGATGGACCGGCTGATCTGCGGCGACGTCGGCTACGGCAAGACGGAGATCGCGGTGCGGGCCGCGTTCAAGGCCGTCCAGGACGGCAAGCAGGTCGCCGTGCTCGTCCCCACCACGCTGCTGGTGCAGCAGCACTTCGGCACGTTCAGCGAGCGGTACGCGCAGTTCCCGGTGACCGTGAAGGCGCTCTCCCGCTTCCAGACCGACACCGAGGCCAAGGCGGTCCTGGAGGGCCTGCGGGAAGGCTCGGTGGACGTCGTCATCGGCACCCACCGGCTGTTCTCCTCCGAGACCAAGTTCAAGGACCTGGGCCTGGTCGTCGTCGACGAGGAGCAGCGGTTCGGCGTCGAGCACAAGGAGCAGCTGAAGAAGCTGCGCGCCAACGTCGACGTGCTGACCATGTCCGCCACCCCCATCCCGCGCACCCTGGAGATGGCGGTCACCGGCATTCGCGAGATGTCGACGATCACCACCCCGCCGGAGGAGCGCCACCCGGTGCTCACCTTCGTCGGCCCCTACGAGCAGAAGCAGATCGGCGCCGCCATCCGCCGTGAGCTGCTGCGCGAGGGCCAGGTCTTCTACATCCACAACCGGGTCGAGTCCATCGACCGGGCGGCGGCGAGGCTGCGCGAGATCGTGCCCGAGGCGCGCATCGCGACCGCCCACGGACAGATGTCGGAGCAGGCGCTCGAGCAGGTCGTCGTCGACTTCTGGGAGAAGAAGTTCGACGTGCTGGTGTCGACGACGATCGTCGAGTCCGGCATCGACATCTCCAACGCCAACACCCTCATCGTGGAGCGCGGCGACAACTTCGGCCTCAGCCAGCTGCACCAGCTGCGCGGCCGGGTCGGCCGCGGCCGTGAGCGCGGGTACGCGTACTTCCTGTACCCGCCGGAGAAGCCGCTGACGGAGACCGCCCACGAGCGGCTGGCGACCATCGCCCAGCACACCGAGATGGGCGCCGGCATGTACGTGGCGATGAAGGACCTGGAGATCCGCGGCGCGGGCAACCTGCTCGGCGGCGAGCAGTCCGGTCACATCGCGGGCGTCGGCTTCGACCTGTACGTCCGCATGGTCGGCGAGGCCGTCGCGGACTACCGGCGCCAGCTGGAGACCGGCGAGATCGAGGAGGAGCCGCCGCTCGAGGTGAAGATCGAGCTGCCGGTCGACGCGCACGTCCCGCACGACTACGCGCCCGGCGAGCGGCTGCGCCTCCAGGCGTACCGGGCCATCGCCTCCGCGAACTCCGAGGAGGACATCAAGGCCGTCCGCGAGGAGCTCGTCGACCGCTACGGCAAGCTGCCGGAGCCGGTGGAGAACCTGCTGCTGGTGGCGGGCCTGAGGATGCTCGCCCGGGCCTGCGCGGTGGGCGAGATCGTCCTGCAGGGCAACAACATCCGGTTCGCGCCGGTGGAGCTGCGCGAGTCGCAGGAGCTGCGGCTGAAGCGCCTGTACCCGGGCACGCTCGTCAAGGCCAACGCCCGCCAGGTGCTGGTGCCGCGTCCGAAGACCGCGAAGGTGGGCGGGAAGCCGCTCGTCGGACGGGACCTGCTGGGCTGGGTCGGAGAGTTCCTGACCTCGGTGCTGGGGTCCTGACCGCGCCGCTCGTCAGGGCGTCCTGACCTGCGGCCGTAGCGCGCACCGCCGGAGCACGCAGGGCCGTCCACGCCGCATCCGGCGGTCATGGACGGCCCTGACGGACGTGTGCACGTGGGGTCCGCTGTGGTGTGGGGGACGTGACCGAGCTCGGCGACGGCCGCCTCCACGGCCTGGACCGGTCGCTCGTTACGGTGAGGTCCCGTATCGAACGCTCCTGGCGGGGCAGGGTTACAGCGGAACAAGGGAGGGGCGCGGTGACGCGACACATGGGGTGGGGCAGCAGGGTGCGGCGTACGGGAGGGGCGGCGGCCGTCGCCGTGGTCCTCCTCGCGGGATGCGAGTCGATACCGGAGGTCGACGTCCCGGCCGCCGGCGGCAGCGGAGGGGCGGCCCCCGACGGACACGCCGTCAGCCCGCTGGACAACCCCGACGGCACCCGCCCCGGCCTCGCCCCCTTGACCGACGCGAAGGAGCGCGCCGCGGCCGCCGCCGTCATCGACAAGGTCGCCACCAAGGGACGCGGCCCGAAGACGGGGTACGACCGCGACGAGTACGGCTACGCGTGGATGGACACGGCCGACGGTGTGCCGCTGGCGCGGAACGGCTGCGACACCCGTAACGACATCCTCCAGAGGGACGGTCAGAAGGTCACCTTCCGCTCCGGGTCCGACTGCGTCGTCGTCTCCCTGACGCTGGTCGACCCCTACACCGGCAAGAGCATCGAGTGGCGCAAGCAGAAGGCCGCCGAGGTGCAGATCGACCATGTGATCCCGCTGTCCTACAGCTGGCAGATGGGCGCCTCCCGCTGGGCCGAGTCCAAGCGCGAGCAGCTGGCCAACGACCCGCTCAACCTGCTCCCGGTCGACGGCGGCGCCAACTCGGCCAAGCGGGACTCGGGACCGGCGTCCTGGCTGCCCCCGGCCAAGGGCATCCGCTGCGCCTACGCGGTCCGCTTCGCCCAGGTCGCCGACAAGTACGAACTGCCGGTCACCACGGCGGACAAGGCGGCCATGCGGGAGCAGTGCCGCGCCTGACCGACGCCTGACGGCGCCCGCCGCGGCGAGCGGCGCGGCGAGCCGACGGCCCGTCGGGAGGGCCGGTCAGCCCAGGGCGTCGAGGTCGATGATCTCGCCCGCGGGCTTCCGGGCCGGGACCGGCTTCCCGAAGCCGGTGAAGGTGACCGAGCCGGGGTCCGTGGCCGACGTGCTGACCAGCTTGAGCAGGTACGGCTCGCCGTCGGTGGCGACGTAGAAGGTGTAACGGTCCTTGCCGTCCTTCTCGGTGAGCGTGAGCGCCGGGGTGCCGTCGACGGTGGTGGCCTTGCCCCGGGTGGCGTCCGAGCTGCCGTCCCTGGCCTCGCCGAGCACCTCGTCCAGGTCGCAGAAGGCCGCGATGTCCTCCGCGTCCGCGCCGGTGGCCGACATCTTCGTCCACTTGCCGGCCATCATCTCCACCACCGCGTCGACGTCGGCCTGCGGCTCGCCCTCGCTCTGGGCGCGCAGGAACGCCTCGTCGTACTTGAGGTACAGCGTGTCGCCGGCCTTGATCAGTTCGGTCCGGCCCCGGTCGCCCATGCCCAGGGTGCCGGCGCAGTCGCCCTTCTTGTCCAGGGCCAGGTCGATGCGGAGGGTGCCGCCGCTCTCCTCGTCGGGGATCTCGCCCTTGAACCGCAGCGAGGAGGCGCCGGTGGTGGCGGCCACGGCGCGTTCGGTGATCTCGCCGCCGGTCAGACCGGCGAACGGCTCGTTCGCCTCGGTCTTCCTCGCCTCTTCCGACTGCCGGGGGCTGCCGGACGCCTTGTCCTTCCCGTCCTCCCCGGACTGGCAGCCGGTGAGCGCGGTGCCGGCCACGGCGACGAGGCAGAGGGTGGCGAGTGCGGTGCGACGCATGACGGATCTTCCTTCGGGGGTGGTGGTTGATCGGCCAACGGCCCGGGAACGGGCGGCGGCGGGTGCGGGCCGTGACGCGGCCGGGGTCAGAACTGGCCGTTGCCCAGGAGCTCGCCGTCGGCGTCGTAGACCGTGACGAGGCCGTTCTCGCTCTGCTTCCAGTCGGCGAAGGCGGAGGCGATGAGCTTGGCGGGGCCGGTGCCCTCGCCCATGATGCCGCCGGTGAAGTCGGTGTAGACGTCGGCGGTGTCGAAGATGTCGTTCCGGTCGTCGGCGCCCTGCACCTTGGTGACGTGGGCGACGGCCTCCTTCTCCTGGGCCGTCCCGTTCTCCTTCACGAACGCCTTGAACTGTTCGGCCTGGGAGGCCTTCTTCCCCGTCTCCTGGCCGGTGTCCGCCTTCGTGTCCGCCTTCGCGTCGGGCTTCGCGTCCGCGCCGGTGCCCGCCCCCGCGTCCTTCGCCCCGCCGGCCTGGCGGTCGGCGGAGGCGGAGGTGTCCTTGCCGGTGGAGCCTCCGTCGCCGTCCCCCGCGTTCGCCGAGACGGCGCCGATGACGACGATCCCCACGACGGCGCCCAGCGCGATCTTGGTCTTCATGCCCATGACTGTGTCCCCTCCCCAGGCAGCGCCGCCCCGTACGGCGGCCGCTTGTTTGCGGGGTCAATCACAGCAGAGAGTGTGAACCGAGTCAACCAAAGACCCTGTGAACGGTCCGTACACGCGCGTGAATCCGCCGCTGCGAGCTGATCGGTATGCTTCGACGCCACAGAGGCAGCGAGGGGAAGCGGGGCGGTGTGCCGGGCATGCAGGACAACGCGACAGAAGTGACCGCGGCCGGAATCGCCCGGCTGGCGGGCGTGGGCCGGGCCGCCGTCAGCAACTGGCGCCGCCGGCACGCCGACTTCCCCCGCCCGGTCGGCGGCACGGAGACCAGCCCCGCGTTCGCGCTCACCGAGGTCGAGGCCTGGTTGCGGCGGCACCGGAAGCTCGCCGAGGTCCCGCTGAAGGAGCGCGTCTGGCAGCAGCTCGTCGGTCATCCCGAGGGCCCGGTCACCGCGCTCATCCACGCGGGCTGCGCCCTTCTGCTGATCCACGACCGGCCGCCCGTCTGGCTCGACATCAGCTCCGGCACCGACGAGCGGCTCGCCGCGCTGCTGCCCGAGGCGCTGGACGAGGTGCTCACACCGCGGGCCCTCGGGTCGCCGTGCCCGGGGCAACCGGACGGTTCACGCGTGCACACCCGGGACGCTGTGAACACCCGGCCCTCCACCCCGGCCGCCACCCCCACCCCCACCGCCGCAGCCCCGGCGGCCCCCGGAGCCTCCACCCCGGCCGACGCCGCGGCCCCCGCCCCCGCCGAGCCCCGCGCCGCCCTCGAACTGCTCACCGCCTCCCGCCTGTTGCCCTCCGTCCCCCTGCTGCGCGGTGTCGCCGAACTGGCCGCCGGAACGGGCGCCCGGCACACCTTCGAGTTCCTGCTCGGCCGGCACCTCGACGCCAACCCGCGCCAGTACACGCTCACCCCGCCCGACCTCGCCGCGCTCATGGCCGCCCTCGCCGGCACGCCCGCGACCGTCCTGGACCCCGCCTGCGGCACCGGCGCCCTGCTCCGCGCCGTCGCCTCCCGCCCCGACCGGGTGCTGTACGCCCAGGACGGCGCCCGCGACCTCGCCGCCCTCACCGCCCTGCGGCTCGCCCTGCACACCCGCGCCCCCGTGCACGCCGCCGCCGGCGACACCCTGCGGGCCGACGCCCACCCGGGGCTGCGGGCCGACGCGGTGCTGTGCCACCCGCCGTTCAACGAGCGCAACTGGGGGCACGACGAACTCGCCTACGACCCGCGCTGGGAGTACGGCTTCCCCGCCCGCACCGAGTCCGAGCTGGCGTGGGTGCAGCACGCGCTCGCCCGGCTGCGGGAGGGCGGCACCGCCGTCCTGCTGATGCCGCCCGCCGCCGCGTCCCGCCGTTCCGGACGGCGGATCAGGTCCGACCTGCTGCGCCGGGGCGCGCTGCGTGCCGTCGTCGCCCTGCCGGCCGGCGCGGCGCCCCCGTACAGCGTCCCGCTGCATCTGTGGGTGCTGCGCCGCCCCGACCGGGCGCCCGCGCAGCCGGAGGTGCTGCTCGTCGACGCCGGACGGTTCACCGACGACGGGCGCGGCGGTCCCGACTGGCCCGGGGTGGGGGAGACGGTCCTCGACGCCTGGCAGGCCTTCGACGGCGCCGGACGGATCGACCAACGGCCCGGCCTGGCGCGTTCCGTGCCGGTCATCGAACTCCTCGACGACGACGTCGACCTCGCCCCCGCCCGCCACCTGCCGCCCCCGGCGGACACCGGCGGCGCGGGCCGCCTGGCCGGCGTACGGGAGCGGCTCGACGAGACGCTGCGGCTGACCTCCCGGCTGGCGCCGCCGCCCGCGGAGCCGGTGCCGCCCGCCGCGTCCGGGCGGCTGCCGCTGACCACCGTCGGCGAACTGGCGCGCGCGGGCGCGCTGGTGATGCGCACCGGCGGGCACGGCGGGCCCGCGCGGGTGCCCGTGCTCACCGACCACGACGTGCTGGCCGGGACGGCGCCCTCCGGGACGCTCCCGGAGAGCGAGGAGGAACCGGTGCTGACCGAGGCGGGCGACGTCGTCCTGCCCGTGCTCGGCGGAGGGGCCGTGGCCCGGGTGGTCGACGAGGCGACCGCCGGGGCCGTCCTCGGCCGCAACCTCGTGCTGCTGCGCCCCGATCCGGCCGCGCTCGACGCGTGGTTCCTCGCCGGGTTCCTGCGCGGCACCGCCAACCACCGCCGGGCCAGCAGCTACGCGTCCACCGCCACCCGGCTCGACGTCCGGCGCCTCCAGCTGCCCCGCCTCGCGCCGGACGAACAGCGCCGCTACGGCGCCCGGTTCCGCGACCTCGACGCGTTCGAGCGGGCGCTCAGGGAGGCCGGGCGGCTCGGCGAGCAGCTCGTGCGCGGGATGTACGACGGCCTGACGGACGGGACGATCGCCCCCGACTAAGCCGTTGCCTGCGGGCTGCGGTGCCGTTCACGGGGCATGCGCACGCGTGGAGGACGACGTCCTCGCCCGCCCCGACACGAGGAGCAGCCGCATCGTGGGAACCGCCGTCCACGTTCCGCAGACCCGGGACATGCTCGGAGACGAACTCTCCGGCGACGAAGCCCTCTCCGCCCTGCGGCGGTACGGGGGCCTCAGGCTGCTGGCCGACTCCTTCACCCGGTTCCGCTACGCGGACGGCTTCACCAACGCCCGGGCCCTCGCCTTCCAGGTCGTGCTCGGTCTGGTCCCCTTCACGGTCGTGCTCGTGGGTCTCGCCACGTCGGTGCACACGGAGAGCGTGGGCCGGGTCATCGAGCTGACCCTCGGCCGGATCGTGCCGGGCGCCAGCGCGGACGTCGTCGAGAAGGCCTTCGAGGGCACCCGGCGCAGCGCCGACAGCGACGTGTGGAGCACGGTCGCGCTCTGGCTGGGCCTAGGGTTCGCGGTGCTGAACCTCGCCTCGGCCATGGCGCAGATCGAGCGGGGCGCCAACCGCATCTACGGCATCGAGCGCGACCGCCCCTTCGTCCGCAAGTACGGCCGGGCCCTGGCGCTCGCGTTCACGGCCGGCCTGCCGATGGTCCTGGGGTTCCTGGTGCTCGTCGCGGGTGAGACGGTCGGCGACGCCGTGGCCCGCACCCTCGGCCACGGGACGGGCGGGTCCGCGTGGTGGGCCGTGCTGGACGTACCGGCCGGACTGCTGCTGGCCTGGGTCGCGTCGGCGGTGATCCTGCGCTGGTCGCCCCGCCGCGGCCAGCCCGGCTACACCTGGCTGGCCTTCGGCTCGGCGGTCCACCTGGTGCTGTGGATCTCGGCGACCTGGCTGCTCGCGCTGTACGTCGGACGGAGCGGGGCCTTCGGCGCCGTGTACGGTCCGCTCACGGCCTTCATCGCCCTGCTGCTGTGGGCCAACCTGACCGCCGTGGCGCTCTTCCTCGGCATCGCGTTCGCGGCCCAGTTGGAGGCGGCCCGGGCGGGCATCCGTACGCCGGTGGAACCGGACCCCGGACCGGGCGCCTGACCCAGGGGCCCGCCGCGGCGCCGCGCTCGTCGCACAGGTCACCGGAACCCGCCGGTCCGCCCGCGGGCGCCCTCCGCGCCCCGGCGCGCGCGGAGTTCGCGCCGGTCGTCGGCATGCTCCGGTACGACAACGGTTCGGTACATCCCGGGACCGGTTGTCGCCATCGGCCTATACGCTCGACTCTCCACCGGATTTCCCATCGGCTACACCCGTCCAGGAGCAGCATGTACGGCCACGGCGCGGCGCCGCCCACACCCAGTACGGGATCGGTCATCACGCAGCGTGTGCTGTACACGGCGGCCGGCGTCCTGTGCTGCGGTCTGCTGGCCTGCGTCCCGCTGTTCCGGGTCGCGGTGCTGCGCGGGCGGGTCTTCGACTGGATAGCCGCCTGGGCGAGCATCCCGCTGTCCATCGCCTGCCTGGCCGTGGTCGGCTCCCTGCCCGAGGAGGACTGGCGGACCGACGCCGCCCTGGCCGCCGTGATGATCCTGGGCGCCTGCGCCGGCGCCTACTACCTGACGGTGGACACCCGGCTGCCACGGCAGCGGAACCTCTACGCCGGCGCCGTGCCCCCGTCGCCGCACGCCACCACGATGCACGCCCCCGGCGTCCACAGCGCCTACGGCTTCCCGCAGCAGGCCACGCCGTACCCGCCCACCCCCGTGCCGCAGCCGCAGCCGCCGCACGCACCGCACCCGCCGCACGGCCCGGTGCCGCCCGTCCCCGCTCCCGTGCCCCCGCCGCAGGCGCAGCCGCCGCAGCGGCCCGCGCCCGCCCGGATCGACCAGGTGCGCGCCGAGCTCGACGAACTGAGCGACTACCTGCGCCGCCAGGACGGGCAGCGGGGCCCCGAGGGTGGCAGGTGAGCGTGACGACGGGACGTGTCGTCGCCGGCCGCTACGAACTGTCCACGCTCATCGGACAGGGCGGCATGGGACAGGTCTGGACGGCCTACGACAAGCGGCTCGACCGGCGCGTGGCGGTGAAGCTGCTGCGCCCGGACAAGGTGGCCGGCCAGGAGGCCGACGAACTGCGCCGCCGCTTCGTGCGCGAGTGCCGGGTGACCGCCCAGGTCGACCACCCCGGCCTGGTCACCGTGCACGACGCGGGCAGCGAGGGCGAGGAGTTGTTCCTCGTCATGCAGTACGTCGACGGCGCCGACCTCGGCGACCACCTCGCCGAGCACGACCCCTACCCGTGGCAGTGGGCGGTCGCGGTCGCCGCGCAGCTGTGCGCGGTGCTCAGCGCCGTGCACGCGGTGCCGATCGTCCACCGTGACCTCAAACCGCGCAACGTGATGGTGAAGCAGGACGGCACGGTCACCGTGCTCGACCTCGGTGTCGCCTCCGTGATGGACGCCGACACCACGCGCCTGACGCACACCGGCACCCCCATCGGCTCGCCGGCCTACATGGCGCCCGAGCAGGCGATGGGCGGCGCCGTCGGCCCGTACACCGACCTGTACGCGCTCGGTGTGCTGATGCACGAACTGCTCAGCGGGGACGTGCCGTTCGCCGGCTCGACCGCGCTCGGCGTGCTGCACCGGCACTTGTACGAGCCGCCGGTGCCGGTGCGCCGGCTCCGCCCCGAGGTGCCCGAGGCGCTGGAGGCCCTGGTGCTGCGGCTGCTCGCCAAGGACCCGCAGCACCGCCCGGACTCCGCGCAGGAGGTCTACGAGCACCTGGCGCTGCTGCTGCCCGCCCGGGGCACGCCCACCGGCGCCCCGCTCGACCCCACCCGGCCCTTCCTCCGCCCGCACGCCCCCTGGCCGGACCGGGCGCGGACCCCCGCGCCGCAGCCGGCGCCCGCCGCGCCGCCCGCGCCGGTCGCGGAGAAGGCCGACGTGGCCGCCGCCGTCGACGAGGTGAAGCGGCTGCTCGGCGAGGGCCGCATCACCCAGGCCGTCGACATCCTCGGCTCGATCCTGCCGGTCGCCGCCGACCAGCACGGCGAGCACTCCCCGGTGGTGCGCACCCTGCGCAAGCAGTACGCGGCCACACTCCTCGACGACGGCCAGTACCGGCGCGCCCTGCCCGAACTGCGGCGCCTCGCCGACGAACGCGCCGCCGAGGCCGGCCAGGCCGACCCGCAGTCGCTGCGCTACCGCTACGAGGCCGCCCAGTGCCTGGAACAGCTCGGCGAACCGGCCGCGGCCCTCGCCGAGTACCGGGCGCTGCTGGCGTACTACGAGAACCAGTACGTGGCCGCCGGCGACCCTCAGCTGGCCCACGACGTGCGGCGCCGCATCGGCCATCTGCTGCTGGCCCTCGGCGACCGGGCCGCCGCCCACGACACGCTGGTGCGGCTGTTGCACGACGTGGAGCGGGCCCAGGGGCCGGGGCATCCCCTCGCCGTGGAGATCCGCCGGACGCTGCAGTGGCTGGGACAGGTGCGCGGCTAGGGCCCGTCCGGCGTGGCCGGCCGACAGGGCCCGGGAGGGGACGGCGGGCGCGGCGGTGCCGTAAGTCGCCGTGAATCGTTGGTCGAATGGGTTGGCCAGAGCTTGGCCGATGCCTACCATCGATCACCGCAAGACTTTGTGCACCGCCGCACAAGCTCTCCTCAGGAGGTTTCCTTGCACCGCCGCCGTCGCACCGCGCTCCTCCTCACCGCCGCGATCGCCGCAGCGGCACCCCTGCTCACCGCCTGCGGCAACGACGCGCACCCCGGCGCGGCCGCCGTGGTCGGCGGGGAGCGGATCACCGTCTCGCAGCTGGAGAACCGCGTCGACGAGGTACGCGCCGCCCAGCGGGCCGCCGTACCGGACGAGGCGCAGTACCAGCAGGCCATCGCGCGCACCGGCGGCCTGACCCGCGACACCCTGCACAGCATGGTGCTGGACCGGGTGCTGGAGCGCGCCGCGCGGGACGCCGGGGTGACGGTGTCGGACCGCGAGGTGCAGCAGCTGCGGTCCGGCTTCGAGGAGCAGGCCGGCGGCGCGAAGGCGCTGGAGACGGCCTGGCTCCAGCAGTACGGCGTGCCGCCGCAGCGCCTCGACGAGAACCTGCGCCTGCAGGTGACCGCGCAGAAGCTCGCCCAGCGGCTCGGCACCGACACCAGCCGCCCCGAGTTCTGGAAGGCGCTCTCCGACGCGAGCGAGGAGCTCGACGTCGACCTCAACCCCCGCTACGGCGAGTGGGACGCGGAGAAGAGCAGCCGGGTGGACGCCAAGACACCGTGGATCAAGGACGTCACCGCGACGGACGGGCCGCCGCTGGCGCTGTGACGTGGGCTAGTTTCGAAGGGTGAACGCAACCAGCCCCGCACCCACCCCCGAGGCCGCCGTCGGCCGCGTCGTCCTGCTCACCACCAGCCACCGGGTCGCGCCCGGCCTGCTGTCCTGGCCCGCCTGGCAGGTCCTGCGCGCGGCCGACCGGGTGCTGTGCGCGGACGGCGCCCACCCGCAGCTGCCGTATCTGCGGGAGGCCGGGATAGCCGTGGAGGAGGCCGCGCCCACCGCCGAGGAGGTCGTCGACGCGTGCGCCGGCGGCCGGACCGTGGTGGTCGTGGCGACCGGCGAGGGCGAGCCCGCGCTGACCGACGGACTGGCGCGGCTGGCCGGCGGCGGCCGGGTGCGGATGCCCGAGCTGGAGCTGCTGCCCGCCTCCTACGACCTGCCGGGCGCCCGCCTCCTCGACCTGGTGCAGGTCATGGACCGCATCCGCGCGGAGTGCCCCTGGTCGTCGCGGCAGACCCACGAGGGCCTGGCGAAGTACGGCATCGAGGAGGCGTACGAGCTGGTCGAGGCCATCGAGCAGGGTGACCGCGAGGAGCTGCGGGAGGAACTGGGGGACGTGCTGCTCCAGGTCGTCTTCCACGCGCGGATCGCCGAGGAGCACCCGGACGAGCCGTTCTCCGTGGACGACGTGGCGGGCGGCATCGTCGCCAAGCTCATCCACCGGCATCCGCACGTGTTCGGTGAGGAGACGGCGCTGACGCCGGAGGACGTCAAGGCGCACTGGATGCGGACCAAGGCGGAGGAGAAGCGGAGGGAGTCCGTGACGGACGGCGTTCCGCTGGGGCAGCCGGCGCTCGCTCTCGCCACCAAGCTGGCGGGTCGGGTCCGCGGTGCGGACCTCTCCGTTCCCCTTCCCTCGGGAGAGGGGGTCGGGTACGAGCTGCTGGCGCTGGCGGCGCGGGCGGAGGCGGAGGGGGTGGACGCGGAGGCGGCGCTGCGGGCTGCCGCCCGTGTGTACCGGGACGCGATCCGCTCCGCGGAAAAGGTCACCGGCGCCTGACTCCCGCCCTCGGGGCTCCGCCCCCGACCCCCTCCGCGCAGTTCCCGCGCCCCTTTGGGTGCGCGGGGAACTGCGCGAGCAGCCCCCCACCGACCCGCACATGCCCCGTAGGGCGTGAGGTCTAGGGCCCGTCAGGGCCCTGAAGGGGCGCGGGGAACTGCGCGATCAGCCCCCACCCACCCGCACGTGCCCCGTAGGGCGACACCACCGGCCCGTTAGGGTCGCCCCATGCCTGACCAGTCACCCCCCTCACCCACCTCCGAGCTGTTCAGCTGGGAGTTCGCCGCCAACCCCTACCCCGCCTACGCCTGGCTCCGCGAACACGCCCCCGTACACAGGACGAAGCTCCCCAGCGGGGTGGACGCCTGGCTGGTCACGCGGTACGCCGACGCCCGCCGGACCCTCGCCGACAACCGTCTGTCGAAGAACCCCGCGCACCACGACGAAGGCGCCCACGCCAAGGGCAGGACCGGCATCCCCGGCGAGCGGCAGGCCGACCTGATGACGCACCTGCTGAACATCGACCCGCCGGACCACACCCGCCTGCGCCGACTGGTCAGCAAGGCGTTCACCCCTCGCCGCGTCGCGGAGTTCGCGCCCCGCGTGCAGGAGCTCACCGACGACCTCATCGACCGCTTCACCGCGAACGGCAGCGGCACCGCCGACCTCATCCACGACTTCGCCTTCCCGCTCCCCATCTACGCCATCTGCGACCTGCTCGGCGTCCCGCGCGAGGACCAGGACGACTTCCGGGACTGGGCGGGCATGATGATCCGTCACGGCGGGGGCCCGCGCGGCGGCGTCGCCCGGTCGGTCAAGAAGATGCGCGGCTACCTCGCCGAGCTGATCCACCGCAAGCGCGAGGCGCTGTCCGCCGAGCCCGCCCCCGGCGAGGACCTCATCTCCGGTCTGATCCGCGCCTCCGACCACGGTGAGCACCTCACCGAGAACGAGGCCGCGGCGATGGCGTTCATCCTGCTGTTCGCCGGATTCGAGACGACCGTGAACCTCATCGGCAACGGCACCTACGCCCTGCTCACCCATCCCGGGGAGCGGGAGCGCCTGCAACGGGCGCTGGCCGCCGGGGACCGCGGGCTGCTGGAGACCGGCGTGGAGGAACTGCTGCGCTACGACGGGCCGGTGGAGCTGGCCACCTGGCGGTTCGCGACCGAGCCGGTGGTCATCGGCGGGCAGCGCGTCGAGACCGGCGACCCGGTCCTCGTCGTCCTGGCCGCGGCCGACCGGGACCCGGAGCGGTTCGACGGCCCGGACACGCTGGACCTGGCCCGGCGCGACAACCAGCACCTGGGGTACGGGCACGGCATCCACTACTGCCTGGGCGCCCCGCTCGCGCGCCTGGAGGGCCAGACCGCGCTCGCCACCCTGCTGACCCGTCTGCCGGACCTGAGGCTCGCGGCGGACCCGGACGACCTGCGCTGGCGCGGCGGCCTCATCATGCGGGGACTGCGCACGCTTCCGGTGGAATTCTCCCCTCCGCCCACGGGGCAGGGGTGACCTTCCTGTCCGTGCCCGGGGGCCGGGGCACGGAAACATGACACACCCTCAACTCTGTGATCTCCATGTGATCTGCACGGCATGAACTTGTGACAAGTGATCGTCTGCCTATACGTTCACCCATCAAGTACGGCGCGCCGTACGGATGCGACTCACCGCGCGCCGGTTCTTGTTGTCGAGTGAAAGGTCTCCGCATGCTCTCCGGGAACGGCCGACACCGTCGCCCTCGCCAGGCTCCGGCTCTGCTCGTCGCGGCCGGAGTGACCGGCTCCGCCATCGCGATCCCGCTCCTCGGGGCAGGGGCCGCCAACGCGGCCGACGGTGAGACCTGGGACCGGGTGGCCGAGTGCGAGAGTGGCGGCTCCTGGAGCCAGAACACCGGCAACGGGTACTACGGCGGCCTGCAGTTGACCCAGGACGACTGGGAGAACAACGGCGGACTGGAGTACGCGCCCAGCGCCGACCAGGCCAGCCGTGGCCAGCAGATAGCCGTGGCGGAGAGAATCCTCGCCGGGCAGGGGGTCGGCAAGTGGCGGGCCTGCGGCCTGCTCACGGGTCTGAACCAGGACACGGCGTCCCCGAACGTCGACACGGGCGTGGCGGGCGACGCGGCCTCGGGCACCCCCCGGGACGCCGGTTCCAGCGATGCGTCCGGTTCGCCGGAAACCAGCGATTCATCCGCTTCTCCCTCTCCATCGGCCACGACCGGCACCTCGACCGGGAAGCGGGACGGCGCGGACGGCAGGACGTCTCCGTCCGCCTCCACCACCCCCCGCAGTGACGAGTCGGACAAGTCGGGGCAGACCAGCGGTTCTTCGGCCGTCACGGACGCCGAGGATGGCGGTCCGGGCCGTCATCGCGGCTCCACCGCCGAGGAGGGCGAGCGCACGGACGGTGCGCCCGCGTCGACCGGCCGGCACGCCGCGCCCTCCGTCGAGGTCACCCCCGAGGCGGGCGACGACCGTTACACCGTCGAGAACGGGGACAGCCTGACGTCCATCGCCGACTCCCTTGCGCTCACCGGTGGGTGGACCGCCCTCTACGCCGAGAACCAGCAGGTGATCGGAGAAGACCCGAACCTCATCCTGCCCGGTCAGCGGCTTCTGGTGAGCGACGGGGCGGACGCGGACCGCTGACAGGCGGACATGTGAAAAGCCCTCGACGGGGCGCCAGTTGGCGTCATGATTCGGGCTGAATGTCCGTAATAAAGACTGTGAGAGATAGGTCTCAGAAGCCCTGATCGTCTTTGAAATTCCGCGAGGCGCGTGCCTACGGTCGTGATCGCTCGCCACCGCGGGCCCCGGCTGCCGCCACGCCGAATCCTGCCAGTGGCAGCACGGGAACAGTCGTCGCGTCATGCGCCGTAGGCAGGAGCGGGGGACCCAGGTAAGTGCCGTGTCCGGGCAGTGATGCCGGAGGCGGCTTGGGGTGAAGCCGCGTTCCGTGAGGAACGCGGCCGGGCAACTCAACCGGCCCGAACCCGACAGCTCACCTCGCAGGCGTCGGTGAGGGGATCCATCCATGCTGTTTTCCAGCAAGGGCAAGCACCGTCGTCCGTCCAAGGCCACCCGTGCCATCGCCATCGCCGGCGTGACCGGTGCCGCCGTCGCCGCCCCGCTGATGGCGGCCGGCAACGCCTCCGCCGCCACCGCGTCCGAGTGGGACGCCGTCGCCCAGTGCGAGTCCGGCGGCAACTGGTCCATCAACACCGGCAACGGTTACTACGGCGGTCTGCAGTTCTCCGCCTCCACCTGGGCCGCGTACGGCGGCACGCAGTACGCCGGCAGCGCCGACCAGGCCACCAAGGCCCAGCAGATCGAGATCGCCGAGAAGGTCCTCGCGGGCCAGGGCAAGGGCGCCTGGCCGGTCTGCGGCACCGGCCTGTCCAGCGCCTCGTACAACGGCTCCTCCGCCGAGAGCTCCTCGCAGGACTCCGGCTCCACCGAGGCCCGTGAGAGCGAGCAGAAGGCCTCCCGCTCCGCCGAGCGCCCCGCCGCGCCGAAGCAGACGGAGCAGAAGGCCGAGAAGAAGACCGTCACCACCCCGACCGGCAAGAAGGTCGAGAAGGGCGACGGCGAGTACAAGGTCGTCAAGGGTGACACCCTCAGCTCCATCGCCGCGGAGCAGGACGTCAAGGGCGGCTGGGCGAAGCTGTTCAAGCTGAACGACGACATCGTCGACGACGCCGACCTCATCTACCCGGGCCAGCAGCTGCACCTGAAGTAAGGCGTGGCCGCAGGTCCTTCCCCGTTCCCACGGGCTCCCCGCCCCGGTGCGTTTCTTCCCCCGTACGCACCGGGGCGGGGTCATGTCCGGACGCATTACGGTCACGGTTTTCCGAACCGGCTTTGTTCCGTTCGGAAACAATTTACTCTCGGTTCTGTCCATGAGGCGGGCGGCGAGATGGCCGATCGCCCGGAGCCGGTTAGGCTCGGACTCGCAAGGCCCCCGTGGCCCTGCTCACCCGCGTCACATCCCAAGAAGGAGATGCTCGTGCCGTCCATCGACGTCGTCGTAGCCCGGGAAATCCTGGACTCCCGAGGCAACCCCACGGTCGAGGTCGAGGTCGGCCTCGACGACGGCAGCACGGGTCGTGCCGCCGTTCCGTCCGGCGCTTCCACCGGCGCCTTCGAGGCCGTCGAACTCCGTGACGGCGACGCCGGCCGTTACCTGGGCAAGGGCGTCGAGAAGGCCGTCCTGGCCGTCATCGAGCAGATCGGCCCGGAGCTCGTCGGCTACGACGCCACCGAGCAGCGCCTGATCGACCAGGCGATGTTCGACCTGGACGCCACCGACAACAAGGGCTCGCTCGGCGCCAACGCCATCCTCGGCGTCTCGCTCGCCGTCGCCCACGCCGCCTCCGAGGCCAGCGACCTGCCGCTGTTCCGCTACCTGGGCGGCCCGAACGCGCACCTGCTGCCGGTGCCGATGATGAACATCCTGAACGGCGGCTCGCACGCCGACTCCAACGTGGACATCCAGGAGTTCATGATCGCCCCGATCGGCGCGGAGTCCTTCTCCGAGGCGCTGCGCTGGGGCGCCGAGGTCTACCACACCCTGAAGAAGGTCCTGAAGGGCAAGGGCCTGGCCACCGGCCTCGGCGACGAGGGCGGCTTCGCCCCGAACCTCGGCTCCAACCGCGAGGCCCTCGACCTCATCCTCGAGGCGATCAAGGAAGCCGGCTACACCCCCGGCGAGCAGATCGCCCTGGCCCTCGACGTGGCCGCCTCCGAGTTCTACAAGGACGGCGTCTACACCTTCGAGGGCAAGGAGCGCACGGCCGCCGAGATGACCGAGTACTACGCGGAGCTCGTCGACGCGTACCCGCTCGTGTCCATCGAGGACCCGCTGTTCGAGGACGACTGGGAGGGCTGGAAGACCATCACCGACAAGCTCGGTGACAAGGTCCAGCTCGTCGGTGACGACCTGTTCGTCACCAACCCCGAGCGCCTGGCCCGCGGCATCGACGAGGGCGCCGCCAACGCCCTGCTGGTGAAGGTGAACCAGATCGGTTCGCTCACCGAGACCCTGGACGCCGTCGAGCTGGCCCAGCGCAACGGCTTCAAGTGCATGATGTCCCACCGCTCCGGCGAGACCGAGGACGTCACCATCGCCGACCTGGCCGTCGCCACCAACTGCGGCCAGATCAAGACCGGTGCCCCGGCCCGCTCCGAGCGCGTCGCCAAGTACAACCAGCTGCTGCGCATCGAGGAGATCCTCGACGACGCCGCGGTGTACGCCGGCCGCAGCGCGTTCCCCCGGTTCCGCTCCGCGAACCAGTAGGCGCCGCGAGGGCTGACCTCGGCCCCGCAGGAAGCGTCGTACGTACGTCCCCGTACCCGGTCCCGTACCGTGTGCGGGGACGTACGCGCGTAGGAGACGGAACGAGAGGCGGGCACATGGCGGTGAAGGACCGGGACCGTTTCTCCACCGCGACCAGGATCCGGCTGATCGGTGAGCAGACCGCGGCCCGGGTCTACCGCTCGCAGACCAAGCGGCAGGCCCGCCGCTCCCGGCTGACCGGCCGCGCGGCCCTGCTCGTCCTGGTGATCTGCTCCCTGGTCGTGGCCCTCGCCTACCCGATGCGGCAGTACGTCTCGCAGCGCGCGGAGATCGCCGACCAGCAGAAGGAGCAGGACGAGACCCGTCAGCGGGTCGAACGGCTGCGCGACCTGAAGGCCCGCTGGCAGGACGACGCCTACGCCGAGCAGGAGATCCGCAGGCGCCTGCACTACGTCATGCCGGGGGAGACCGGCTACATCGTCATCGACCCGGGCCCGGCCGAGAGCTCGCGCAGCGACCTGGAGGCCGCCGACCGCCCCTGGTACGCCAACGTCTGGGACGGCGTCGACAAGGCCGACGCCGCCGACCAGTGACCCGACGGAACACCGCAGAAAGACACGTATGGACACCCCTCCGCCCACGACCCCGCGCAGCGAACCCACCGACGCGGACGTCGAGGCCTTCAAGCAGCAGCTCGGCCGGCCCCCGCGCGGGCTGCGCGCCATCGCGCACCGCTGTCCCTGCGGGCAGCCGGACGTCGTGGAGACCGCGCCGCGGCTGCCCGACGGCACGCCCTTCCCGACGCTGTACTACCTGACGTGCCCGCGGGCGAACTCCGCGATCGGCACGCTGGAGGCGAACGGCGTGATGAAGGAGATGACGGAGCGGCTGGGCACCGACCCGGAGCTCGCGGCCGCCTACCGGGCGGCGCACGAGGACTACATCAGGCGCCGCGACCTGATCGAGGAGCTGAAGAACTTCCCCAGCGCGGGCGGCATGCCGGACCGCGTGAAGTGCCTGCACGTGCTGGTCGCGCACTCGCTCGCGGCCGGACCGGGTGTGAACCCGCTGGGCGACGAGGCGCTGGCGATGCTGCCCGAGTGGTGGAGCAAGGGGCCGTGCGTGACGCCGGCGGACGAGAAGGAGGACGGCCGGTGACCCGGGTGGCCGCGATCGACTGCGGGACGAACTCCATCCGTCTGCTGGTGGCCGACGCCGACCCCGCGACGGGCGAACTCACCGACCTGGAGCGGCGGATGACGATCGTGCGGCTCGGCCAGGGCGTCGACCGCACCGGCCGGCTGGCGCCCGAGGCGCTGGAGCGGACATTCGCCGCGTGCCGCGAGTACGCGGAGGTCGTGAAGAAGCACGGGGCCTCGGAGCACCTGCGCTTCGTCGCCACCTCGGCCTCCCGTGACGCCGAGAACCGCGACGACTTCGTGCGCGGGGTGGTGGACATCCTGGGCGTGGAGCCCGAGGTCATCACCGGCGACCAGGAGGCGGAGTTCTCCTTCACCGGCGCCACCAAGGAGCTGACCGGCCGGGACGACCTGCGCCGGCCGTTCCTGGTGGTGGACATCGGCGGCGGCTCCACCGAGTTCGTGGTCGGCGACGACCATGTGCGCGCGGCCCGCTCCGTGGACGTCGGCTGCGTCCGGATGACGGAGCGGCACCTGGTGCGGGACGGGGCCGTGACGGACCCGTCCACCGAAGAGCAGATCGCGGCGATGCGGGCGGACGTCGAGGCCGCCCTGGACCGGGCGGAGGAGGCCGTGCCGCTGCGCGAGGCCCGCACGCTGGTGGGCCTCGCGGGCTCGGTCACCACCGTTTCGGCGATCGCCCAGGACCTGCCGGAGTACGACCCGGCGGCCATCCACCACTCCCGGGTCTCCCGGGACCGGGTCCGGGAGATCACCGAGTGGCTGCTGCGCTCCACCCACGCCGAGCGCGCCAAGGTGCCGTCCATGCACCCGGGCCGGGTCGACGTGATCGGCGCGGGAGCCCTGGTGCTGCTGACGATCATGGAGCGGACGGGCGCGCGGGAGGTCGTGGTCTCGGAGCACGACATCCTGGACGGGATCGCCTGGTCCGTGGCGTAGGCCGCGTGGTCCCGTCGTGGTCCCGGTCTCCTTTGCTACTGATCAGTAGCACTCCGCTGAGCAGTCGGGACAGCGTTTGAGCGACGCTCCGGGGGGCTTCCGGGCCCCCCGGGACGGACCCCTCCGGGAAAGTTCGTGAAGTTCTTCACAAGGAATTGGCCCCGGTAGGGCGAAGAAGCGGGTCCGATTGACCCGTTCGGGCGCTCAACACCCCTTTGAACACGTTCAGAAGAGGTTGGAAGAGGGTCCGGGAGCACCGCTCGCACCGACCGGCCGGTAGGCCTCACAGCCCGTCCCGAACGACAGAGAGGCAGCTCACGCGGCATTGACAACGTCCCGTCAAGGGGCCCGGTTCCCGATCGCAGCTGTGATCTCGATCAAGAAGCGCGGGATGGTAGCACAGGCCCTGTCCGAGCTTGTGAAGGGGCGCACGAGGTACCCCCCCGAGACGGGTGGATACTCGATGGCATGAGCACCACGGAGCGTCCCAGGATCCTCGTAGTAGGCGGTGGGTACGTAGGCCTGTACGCAGCTCGGCGCATCCAGAAGAAGATGCGTTACGGCGAGGCGACCGTCACCGTCGTCGACCCGCGGTCGTACATGACCTACCAGCCCTTCCTCCCCGAAGCCGCCGCCGGCAGCATCTCCCCGCGGCACGTCGTCGTCCCGTTGCGACGCGTGCTGCCCAAGGCGGAGGTCCTCACCGGCCGGGTCACGACCATCGACCAGGACCGCAAGGTCGCCACGATCGCCCCCCTGGTGGGCGAGGCGTACGAGCTGCCCTTCGACTACCTGGTGATCGCGCTCGGCGCGGTCTCCCGCACCTTCCCGATCCCCGGCCTCGCCGAGCAGGGCATCGGCATGAAGGGCGTCGAGGAGGCCATCGGCCTGCGCAACCACGTCCTCGAGCAGCTCGACAAGGCCGACTCCACCACGGACGAGGAGATCCGGCGCAAGGCGCTCACCTTCGTCTTCGTGGGCGGCGGCTTCGCCGGCGCGGAGACCATCGGTGAGGTCGAGGACTTGGCCCGGGACGCGGCCAAGTACTACAAGACGGTGTCCCGCGAGGACATGCGCTTCATCCTGGTCGACGCCGCCGACAAGATCCTCCCCGAGGTCGGCCCCAAGCTCGGCGCGTACGGCAAGGAGCACCTCGAGAGCCGCGGCGTCGAGGTCTACCTGTCCACCTCGATGGACTCCTGCGTCGACGGCCACGTGGTGCTGAAGAACGGCCTCGAGGTCGACTCCAACACCATCGTGTGGACCGCGGGCGTCAAGCCGAACCCGGCGCTGTCCCGCTTCGGCCTGCCGCTCGGTCCGCGCGGCCACGTCGACACCGAGCCGACCCTCCAGGTCAAGGGCACCGACTACATCTGGGCCGCGGGCGACAACGCCCAGGTGCCGGACCTCGTCGGCCGCAAGGCCGGCAACGAGAACGCCTGGTGCCCGCCGAACGCCCAGCACGCGCTGCGCCAGGCCAAGGTGCTCGGCGACAACGTGATCTCCGGCATGCGGGGCTTCCCGCAGAAGGAGTACAGCCACGCCAACAAGGGCGCGGTGGCGGGTCTCGGCGTCCACAAGGGCGTCGCGATGATCGTCATGGGCAAGATGAAGATCAAGGTCAAGGGCCGGCTCGCCTGGTACATGCACCGTGGCTACCACGGCATGGCGATGCCCACCTGGAACCGCAAGATCCGCGTCTTCGCCGACTGGACCCTCGGCATGTTCCTCAAGCGCGAGGTCGTGTCCCTGGGCGCGATCGAGTCGCCGCGCGAGGAGTTCTACGAGGCCGCCAAGCCCGCGCCGGCGCCCGCCGCCGCGCAGGAGCCGAAGAAGACCGAGGCCAAGGCCTCCTGACCCCGGTCACCCCGTAGGGGCCGCCCGCCATCCGTGGTGCGGGCGGCCCCTTCGCCGTCCCCCGGGGTGCCTCCCAGCGGGTTGCGTTTCCGTGTTTTGCCCGAACATGACGCGCGCCGGGGACTGTCACGGCCGCGCCCAGGTGTTTACGTGGTGACGACATTCCGGGATCCGGTCACGGAGGTGTACCCCATGACAGACGCCGCCCCGCGGCTGAAAGGCATCCTCGAGCAGTTGCTCGGCGCACCCCTCCCCGTGCGCATCCGCACCTGGGACGGCTCGCAGGCCGGCCCCCCGGACAGCCCCGTCCTGGTCGTGCGCAACCGCCGGGCCCTGCGCCACCTGCTGTTCAAGCCCGGCGAACTGGGCCTGGCCCGCGCCTGGGTGGCCGGTGACCTCACCATCGAGGGTGACCTCTACACCGCCCTGGACTCGCTGGCCGGTCTCATCTGGGAGCGCGGCGAGGACGCCCGCACCCTCGCCCAGTCACTGCGCGACCCGGACTTCCGCTCCGCCGTGCGCCGGCTGTTCGCGATGGCCGGCCCGCCGCTGCCGCCCGCCCCGCCCCGCGAGGAGGTCCGCAGGCCCCGCCGCGGACTGCACACCAAGCGCAGCGACAAGCGCGCCATCAGCCACCACTACGACGTCGGCAACGACTTCTACGAGATCGTCCTCGGCCCGTCCATGGTGTACTCCTGCGCCTACTGGCCCGCCCCGCCGCCGGAGGGCACCCTCGAACAGGCCCAGCACGACAAGCTCGAACTGGTCGCCCGCAAGCTCGACCTGCGCCCCGGGCAGCGGCTGCTGGACGTCGGCTGCGGCTGGGGGTCGATGGCCTTGCACGCCGCCCGCGAGCACGGGGTGAGCGTCGTCGGCATCACCCTCTCCCAGGAGCAGGCGGCGTACGCCCGCAAGCGCATCGCCGAGGAGGGGCTGACGGACCGCATCGAGATCCGCGTCCAGGACTACCGGGACGTCGCGGACGGCCCCTTCGACGCCATCTCCTCCATCGGCATGGCCGAGCACGTCGGATCCGAGCGCTACCTGGAGTACGCGACCGTGCTGCACCGGCTGCTGAAGCCGGGCGGCCGGCTGCTCAACCACCAGATCGCGCGCCGCCCGCAGCGCGACGAGTCGTCGTACCAGGTGGACGAGTTCATCGACGCCTACGTCTTCCCGGACGGCGAGCTCGCCCCGCTCGGCACCACCGTCTCCCTGCTGGAGCGCGCCGGGTTCGAGGTCCGCGACGTGGAGTCGATCCGCGAGCACTACGCCCTCACCCTGCGCCGCTGGGTGGACAACCTCCAGGCCGACTGGACCCGTGCCGTGTCCCTCACCGGTCCGGGCCGGGCCCGCGTCTGGCAGCTGTACATGGCCGCCTCCGCGCTCGCCTTCGAACGCAACCGGATCGGCGTCAACCAGGTCGTCGCGGTGCGGACCCCCGAGTCCGGCGTCTCCGAGATGCCGCTGCGGGCCCGGGTGTGGGGCGCTCCCGGCCCGGCCTGATACGCACCACGACCCGAGGGGCCGGGCCCCCTGTAGGGGGGCCCGGCCCTCGGTGTGCCGCGCCGCGGCGAGGTCACTCCGCCTTGATCGCGTTCAGCATGTTCAGCCGGGCGGCGTTACGAGCAGGCCACAGGGCGGCCAGGACGCCCACCAGACCGGCCAGCACCACGAAGATCCCGATGCGGCCCCAGGGCAGCACCAGCGCGTACCCAGGAATCTCCTCGGCGACGGTCTCACCGATCGCCCAGCCGAGGAACGTGCCGAGACCGATGCCGACCACCGCGCCGAACACCGAGATGACGACGGCCTCCAGCCGGACCATCCGCTTCACCCGGCGCCGGTCCAGACCGATCGCGCGCAGCATGCCGATCTCCTGCTGCCGTTCGAAGACGGACATCGCGAGGGTGTTGACGACGCCCAGCACCGCGATGATCAGCGCCATCGCCAGCAGCCCGTACATGACGTTCAGCAGGGTGTTGATGGCGCCGCCGAACTCGTCGCGGATGTCCTGCCGGTCCATGACGGTGATCGCCGGGTTGTCGCCCAGCGCGTCGACGAGGGCCTGCTCGTTCGCCGCGGTCTGGCCGCCGTCGACCTTCACGAAGATCTGCCGGATGTACGGCTTCGCCTCGTGCCCGTCCACCACGGCGGTGTCGACGAGGACGGGTGAGAGGAACTCGCTGTCCTTGTAGACGGCGCCGACCGTCAGCGTTGTCTTCTTCTCGTCGGCGAAGGTGAAGGGGATGCGGTCGCCGGGCTTCCAGCCCTTGCTCTTCGCCGTTGTCTCGGCGACCGCGATCTGTCCCTCGGCGAGCATGCCGGCGTCGCCGCTGACGACGTCGACGTTCAGGACCCGCTCGATGTCGCCCGGGGTGACCGCGGAGGCGGAGACGTAGTCGTCGCCGGCCTGGAGGTAGGCGTCCTGCTGCGGCGAGACCGCCGAGACGCCCTCGGCCTTCTCGAGCGCGGTCAGCGCGGACCGGTCGAGGTCGCCCCCGTTGGCCATCGTGACCATGTAGTCGGCCTTGATGTTGTCCGTGGTCATCTTGTCGATGGCGGTGCCGACCGTGACGCCGAGCACCGACAGGCCGGTCACCAGCGTCAGTCCGATCGCCAGCGCCGAGGCGGTGGCGCCGGTGCGGCGCGGGTTGCGGACCGCGTTCTGGCCCGCCAGCTTGCCGGCCACGCCGAAGGGCCCGACGAGCAGCGGACGGACGAGTGCGATCACGGGCCGGGACAGCAGCGGGATCAGGATGATCACGCCGATCAGAGCGAGGAACGCCCCCGCGCCGATGTACATCCGGCCGTCGTCCCCGCCGGTCGAGGCGCCTGCCACGATCGCCGCCGCGCCGAGGGCGGTGACGGCCCCACCGATGGAGTTGCGCAGCACCAGCGACTTGGTGGTGGCCACCGCGTGGACGCTGTTCATCGCCGCCACCGGCGGGATCTTCGCGGCCCTGCGACCGGGCAGCCAGGCGGCGAACACCGTGATCAGCACGCCCACCGCGAACGCCGAGATCACCGGAGTGGCGGACAGGACCAGCGGGCCGTCAGGCATTTTCATGTCGAACGCCGCCATGCCGGAGCGCAGTCCGACGGCCAGACCGACGCCGAGGACGAAGCCGACGGCCGAGGCCACCAGACCCACCACCGCGGCCTCGGCGAGCACCGAACGGGTGATCTGCCTGCGGGACGCGCCGACCGCGCGCATCAGGGCGATCTCCTTGGTGCGCTGGGCGACCAGCATCGTGAACGTGTTGGAGATCAGGAAGACGCCCACGAAGAGCGCGATGCCCGCGAAGCCGAGCAGGACCTGCTTGAGGTTGCCCATGCCCTGTTCGATCTGGTCGGCCTGCTCGTCCGCGAGCGCCGTCCCGGTCTGGGCCTTTGCGGTGTCCGGCAGCAGCGGCTCGACCGCGGCGAGGATCTTCGCGTCGTCCGCGCCGGGGGCGGCGACGATGGTGGCGTCCTCGAAGTAGCCCTGCCGGAGGTACTGCTCCTGGGCGACGGCGGTGTCGAAGAGGACGAGGCTGCCGCCGGCGTTGACGGCACCGTCCTCGGTGGTGAACACACCGCTGAGGGTGTATTCCTTCACCGGGCCGTTGGTGGCGACGCGCACCCGGTCGCCGACCTCGTACTCGCCCTTGGCCGCGGACTCCTCGTCCAACGCGATCTGGCCGTCCTTCACCGGGCCGGAGCCGTCGGTGAACGTGTACGCGGGGTCCTTGCCGTTCTCGCCGGGCGCGAAGTTCGAGCCCTTGTTGGACCATCCGACGCCGATCAGCTTCCCGTCGGGGTCGGCGACCCCGGCGAAGCCCTCGACGCGGCCGTACACCCCGGCGACGCCGTCCACGGCGGAGATCCGGTCGAGGTCCTTGCCGGACAGACCGGGCGCCTCCTCGGGGTTGTCCGGGTCGGCGTACGAGGTGACGGCGACGGCGACGTCGTCGTAGCTCTTCGCCGACTGGTTGCGGAAGGCGTTGGAGAGGGTGTCCGCGAAGACCAGGGTGCCCGACACGAACGCCACGCCGAGCATCACGGCGAGCACGGTCATCAACAGCCTGGCCTTGTGCGCGAAGACGTTGCGCAAGGCGGTACGGAACATGGGTCTTCTCTGTCCAGACGGTACGGGGAGGGGCGAGCGGGCGGCGGGCCCGGGGTCAGCTGGTGCGGCTCTTGGCGTCGAACCGCTTCATCCGGTCGAGCACCGAGTCGGCCGTGGGCCCGTACAGCTCGTCGACGATCCGGCCGTCCGCGAGGAAGATCACCCGGTCCGCGTAGGCGGCGGCGACCGGGTCGTGGGTCACCATCACCACCGTCTGGCCGAGTTCGCGCACGGAGTTGCGCAGGAAGCCGAGCACCTCGGCGCCGGAGCGGGAGTCGAGGTTGCCGGTCGGCTCGTCACCGAAGACGATGTCGGGCCGAGAGGCCAGCGCCCGGGCCACCGCGACCCGCTGCTGCTGGCCGCCGGAAAGCTGCGAGGGCCGGTGGCTCAGCCGGTCCGCCAGTCCGACCATGCGGATCACGGTGTCCAGCCACTCCTTGTCGGGCCTGCGGCCCGCGATGTCCATCGGGAGGGTGATGTTCTCCAGCGCGGAGAGCGTCGGCAGCAGGTTGAACGCCTGGAAGATGAAACCGATCTTGTCCCGGCGCAGCCGGGTGAGCTGCTTGTCCTTCAGCGCGCCCAGCTCGGTGTCGCCGATGCGCACGGAGCCGGAGGAGAAGGTGTCGAGCCCGGCGACGCAGTGCATCAGCGTGGACTTGCCGGAGCCCGAGGGGCCCATGATCGCGGTGAACTCGGCCTGCCGGAAGTCGACGGAGACACGGTCCAGGGCGACCACCCGGGTCTCACCCTGACCGTAGATCTTCGAGAGCTCCGTGGCGCGCGCGGCCACGGCGGTGGTCCGGTCGGCGAGGGGGGCGGTGGTCACGGATGGGCTCCTGTCGGGACGACGTGTTCTCGGGGACGTGATCCATCGTTCCGTGGCTTTGCCGCCGTGTAGTCACCCGCTGCTCCGGTTCCGGAGGGCGACTCGGGAAGGACCGCCGGGCGCGGGGTCATACCTGGGGATGACGGACGACCCCGACAGGAGAACGGGTGGGGCGCCCTTGTTCGGACGGTGAAATTCCGTCATTTCGCGTGCGGGGCGGAGCGTGACACGCAAGGCTGTGAGGCATGTGCTGACGGTGCGTCCGCCGGTCTGATGCACCCTCAGGCGCCAATAAAATAAGACAAGATCGGCCCCTCCCGCCGGTACCGGGGGAGGGTCACCGATAGGCTCGGAACCGCGAAGCGGGGCCCACGGCCTGCCCGGATGGTGGAATGCAGACACGGCGAGCTTAAACCTCGCTGCCCCTGAGCGGGCGTGCCGGTTCAAGTCCGGCTCCGGGCACCACTACGCCCCCCTCCCCTCTGAATCCCCTGTGATCGACGCTCGCCCGCCGGAGCTCCGCGTGCGACCGTTGACACCCGGGTGTGTGCGCCCGGAAACTCGCGTTCCGCCGCGGGCGAAGGGGGACGAGCGATGCGTACCACCGTGGGGATCGTCGGGGCGGGACCGGCCGGTCTGCTGCTCGCCCGGCTGCTGCGCCTCGCGGGGATCGACTGCGTCGTCCTGGAGTGCCGCGACCGCGCCCACGTGGAGCGGCGGCAGCGGGCCGGGGTGCTGGAGCAGGGCACGGCGGACGTGCTGCGCGCGGCCGGCGCCGGGGAGCGGCTGGACCGCGAGGGCCTGCGGCACGACGGCATCGAGCTGCGGTTCGGCAGGCGCCGCCACCGCATCGACTTCCCGGGCCTCACCGGCGGCCGGTCCGTCACGGTGTACGCGCAGACCGAGGTCTGCAAGGACCTCATCGCCCTCGCCCTGGCCGACGGCTGCCCGCCGCTCTTCCACAGCGAGGTGCTGGCCGTGGAGGACGTGGACACCCCCGCCCCGCGCGTCCGCTTCCGGCGCGGGGGCCGCGAGGAGGTGCTGGAGTGCGACTGGGTGGCCGGCTGCGACGGCTTCCACGGGGTGACCCGCGGCGCCGTCCCCGCCGGGGTGTCCCGGGTCCACGGGCGGACGTACCCCTACGCCTGGCTCGGCATCCTCGCCGACGTCCCGCCCTCCCACGACGAGCTGGTCTACGCCCGCCACGACCGCGGCTTCGCCCTGCTGTCCATGCGCTCCCCCTCCGTCTCGCGCCTCTACCTCCAGGTGCCGGAGGGCACGAAACCCGAGGCATGGACGGACGGGGAGATCTGGGCCGAGCTGTCCCGCCGCCTGGAGACCGACGACGACTGGGCCCTGCGGCGCGGGCCCGTCACCCAGAAGTCGGTCACCCCCATGCGCTCCTACGTCCACGAGCCCATGCGGTACGGCCGCCTCCTCCTCGCCGGGGACGCCGCCCACATCGTGCCGCCCACCGGCGCCAAGGGCCTGAACCTCGCCGTCGGGGACGTGGTGGTCCTCGCCCGGGCGCTGGAGCACGAGCTGCGGACCGGCTCCACCGAGCTCCTGGACGCCTACTCCGCCACCTGCCTGCGCCGCGTCTGGCAGGCCGAGCGGTTCTGCCACGACATGACCGCCCTGCTGCACCGCGCCCCCGGCGCCACCGCCTTCGACGACCGGCTCCAGCTCGCCCGGCTGGAGCGCGTCGCCACCTCCCGGGCCGCAGCCACCGACCTCGCCGAGGCGTACACGGGATTCCCCCTGGGATGATCACTGTCTCCGCCAGGTTCCGGGCAGGTACCGGCTCGGTACCGGTCCACCGCTCGCGGTGAGGGGAATCACGAAGCCGCGTAGCGTGTTGCGCAGCACAACGAGGGAAAGATCCTCCCCAAGCATTAGGGTCATTCCTTTGCCTACCTATTACTCTTGAGCCAAGGCCGCATCGAGTGGCCATGGAGGAGTGAAATGAGGAGCAGCAACCCGGTCTTCTCGCGACGGGGGTTCGGCCGCGACAACGGCTACGCGGGCTTCAACACCGCGCCGCAGGCCGGGGGCCCCGCCGTCGCCACGCAGGCCAACCCGTACGCCCAGCCGACGGGCAACCCGTACGCGCAGAACCCGTACGCACAGCAGCAGCAGTACGGCGCGCCGCCGCAGGCTCCGGCCACCGCCGGCCGCATGACCATCGACGACGTCGTGCTGCGCACGGGGACCACGCTCGGCGTGCTCGTCGTCACGGCCGCGCTCGCCTGGGCCCTGCTGCCGGTCGACGACGCCAACATCAGCCGCGCCTACGGCATCGGCATCGGCGCCGCGCTGATCGGCATGGTCCTGGCGCTCGTGCAGTCCTTCAAGCGCAAGGCGTCGCCCGCGCTGATCCTGACGTACGCCGCGTTCGAGGGTGTGTTCCTCGGCGTCATCTCCAACATCGTCGACAACCGCATCGCCGACGGCGCGGCCATGCAGGCCGTGATCGGCACCATGGCGGTGTTCGCCGGTGTGCTGGTGGCCTACAAGGCCGGCTGGATCCGCGTCAACCGCCGCTTCTACGGCTTCGTGATGGCGGCCGCGCTCGGCTTCATCCTGCTGATGGCCGTGAACCTGCTGTTCGCGGTGTTCGGCGGCGGTGACGGCCTCGGCTTCCGCAGCGGCCCGCTCGGCATCGTGTTCGGTGTCATCGGTATCCTGCTGGGTGCCTGCTTCCTCGCCCTGGACTTCAAGCAGGTCGAGGACGGCATCGCCTACGGCGCCCCGCGTGAGGAGGCCTGGCTCGCGGCCTTCGGTCTCACCCTGACCCTGGTGTGGATCTACCTCGAGTTCCTGCGGCTCATCTCGATCCTCAACAGCGACTGACGCCCGGGCGTCCATCGCGCGCATGACGAAGGGCCCCGGTTCGCACCGGGGCCCTTCGTCATGCCGTCACGGGCCGGACACCGGTCAGAGCAGCCGGCGGGCCGCCCTCCTGAGGTCGTACTCGTGCACGATCGCCTTGGCGTGACCGTACGCCAGGTCGTACTCGTGCCTCAGCCAGCTGACCTTCTCCTCGAACCGGACGAGCGCCGGGCCTTCTTCGACGGTGCGCAGCCAGTCGGAGATCTCACGACCGGTGCAGTGCGGGATGCGGGCGAGCATGTTGCGGTGGGTCTCTGCGGAGAAGACTTGGGACATCGGCGCCTCCGGACGCTGGGATACAAGCCGGTCCTTCAGGTCACCGTGCCCGAGCGCCCGCCCGTTGGCAACAGTCCCGCCGCGCCGCGTACGCTCGCCGCGTGGTTGATACGACACCCTTCACCCGGGCCGTGGATCAGTTCGCCGACCGTCTGCGGGCCGCGCCGCAGAGCCGGCTCCAGCGCAGCGCGGCGGCCGAGGCGCTCGCGCTGGCCAGGGAGTTGGCGCGGCGCACCCAGCTCGTGGAGGAGCCCGGCACCGCACCGCGCGAGATGCCCGACGCCGGGATGTTCGCCGCCGCCGACCAGATCACCGTCGCCGGACACGACTTCGCCCTCGTACTGAAGGACGAGGACGAGGTGGCGGAGGCGGCCCGGCTCGTGGAGGAGGCCCGCGAACGCGCCGGGGTGTAGCGGGCGGACCCGTGGACTACAGGGACGCGATGACGCGGTCCGCGAGGATGTAGACGTTGTCCTCGCCGCAGGCGAACGTCAGGGTGTACGCCCCGGAGATGCCGGAGCCGCCCAGCAGGAACGGGGTCTCGCCCGCCCGCAGCGCCTCGGCCAGGCGCTCCGCGGTCTCGCGGTGGCCCGGCGTCATGCAGAGCGTGGTGCCGTCGGCGAAGACGTACACGTCCAGGGTGCCCAGCGGGCCCGGGCGGACGTCGGACAGCTCGGTGCGCGCGTCGGCCAGCTCCTCCAGCACGGCCACGGTGCGCTCGTGGTCGCCCACCACCGGCGACGGGTGGGGCACGAAGTCCGGGTGCGAGGGGTGGCGGCGGCGGGCCGCTGCCAGCTCGGGGGAGTCGCCGCCGTGCTCCTCGGTGTCGGCACCGGGCTCGGCAACCGGCTCCAGACCGGCGAAATCGGCCTGCCGGGGCAGGAACAGCTCACTGTCCGCCAGGCCCAGCAGAGACGGCGCGTCGGAGGCGTCACGGGCCTCCTGCGCGGCCCAGAAGGCCCGCGCCTCGGCCAGCTCACGCTCCCGCTCCTCGGCGAGCGCCTCCGCGACCGCGGCGCGTATCTCGTCGGTGCCGGCCGAGCGGGCGGGCGGAACCTGCGCACGGCTCCCCGCCTGGCTCCTGGCCAGCTCGGTGTGCAGTGCCGCGACCTGTCGGCGCAGCACCAGAACGCTGCGCAGGACGGCGACGCCCACGGCGCCGGTGGCGGCCGTGGTGATCAGCAGGGCGATCGGCATGGCGCTCACTGACGTACTCCCGGTTCACAGTCGACCCCCGACTTCCTACATCAGCTTGAAGGGTGGACTAACCATCTGTCAGTGCGTAACGTCACGAAACGGACAGCGAGTCGAGGTCGCGCCGGGTAGGTGAGCGACCGTGACCTGCGGGATGCCCGGACAAGAGGCGTAGGTCACATCCTGGGGAATTTGGATCACAAAACGGCCCGACCCCCGGGAAGCCGGGGTGCCGGGCCGATGTCTCACCCACCGTGCCGCTACGGCTACCGAGCGGCCGCGGCGGTCAGCTGAGGCGCTCGACGACCATCGCCATGCCCTGCCCGCCGCCGACGCACATGGTCTCCAGACCGAACTGCTTGTCGTGGAACTGGAGGGAGTTGATGAGCGTGCCGGTGATGCGGGCGCCGGTCATGCCGAAGGGGTGGCCGACGGCGATGGCGCCGCCGTTGACGTTCAGCTTCTCCAGCGGGATGCCCAGGTCCTGGTAGGAGGGGATGACCTGGGCGGCGAACGCCTCGTTGATCTCGAACAGGTCGATGTCGTCGACGGTCAGCCCGGCCCGCCCCAGGGCCTGCTTGCTCGCCTCGACCGGGCCGAGGCCCATGATCTCGGGGGAGAGGCCGGAGACGCCGGTGGACACGATCCGGGCCAGTGGCGTCAGACCCAGCTCGCGGGCCTTGGTGTCGCTCATGATGACGAGCGCGGCGGCGCCGTCGTTGAGCGGGCAGCAGTTGCCGGCGGTGACCAGGCCGTCGGGGCGGAAGACGGGCTTGAGGCCGGACACGCCCTCCAGGGTCACGCCGGCGCGCGGGCCGTCGTCCTTGGAGACCACCGTGCCGTCGGGCAGCGTCACCGGGGTGATCTCGCGCTCCCAGAAACCGTTCTTGATGGCTTCCTCGGCGAGGTTCTGCGAGCGGACACCGAACTCGTCCATCTCCTGGCGGGTGACGCCCTTCCAGCGGGCGAGGTTCTCCGCAGTCTGGCCCATCGCGATGTACGGGTCGGGGACCAGGCCGTCCTCGCGCGGGTCGTGCCAGGTGGAGCCCTCGGTCTCGGCGACGGCGGCGGTGCGGGCCTCGGCCTCGGCGAAGAGCGGGTTGCGGGTGTCCGGCAGGCTGTCGGAGTTGCCCTTGGTGAAGCGGGAGACCGTCTCGACGCCGGCCGAGATGAAGACGTCGCCCTCGCCGGCCTTGATCGCGTGCAGCGCCATCCGGGAGGTCTGCAGCGAGGAGGAGCAGTAGCGGGTGATCGTGCAGCCGGGGAGGTGGTCCATGCCCATCTGCACGGCGACGACCCGGCCGAGGTTGTTGCCCTGCTCGCCGCCGGGCAGGCCGCAGCCGAGCATCAGGTCGTCGATGTCCTTCGGGTCCAGCTCGGGGACCTTGGCGAGGGCGGCCTGGATGATCGTGGCGGTCAGGTCGTCCGGGCGCACGTCCTTGAGCGAGCCCTTGAAGGCGCGGCCGATGGGGGAGCGGGCGGCGGAAACGATCACGGCTTCGGGCATCACGGCTCCAGAGTGAAGGGGGCGGCGGCGTAGCGCTCGGCGCTCGGGCGCGGTCGGGCATACCGGTGGGTTGGTGCGGCGCCTGTTGGGAAGTTACCCGGCCGTATGGGCGCGGTCACGCGTGTCGCGGTGTGACATGGACCGCAACTGTCTAAGCGCTTGCTTTGTAGTCGACCCGTGGCGCGGGCCGACCCACGCCCACCGGCGCACGCCTCCGGCGCGCGGCGAGGGCGGTCTGCCCTCGGCGCATCGCGTACCGAGGTCGGATTCGAGTCCGCTTCCGGCCGCGCCGCCCACGCCCACCCGTGCGGCACGCATGCCCGCAGAGGAGCGACTCGGTTTTCGCCTCGCCCCCCGCAGCGGCCGGCTGGTGCCCGCCGATGCGGGTAAGGCGGCCTGGGTGGGTGGCTCGGCCTCCGTCCTGCCCTCGCATGACGGCCGGATCGTGCCCGCCTCTGGCGGCAGGTGCCCGGGATGGGCGGCCTCCACCCCGCCCCACACGCCGCCGGCTGGTGGCCGCCGCTGTGCCTACGGCGGCCGGGGTGGGCTGCCCGGTCTCCGCAGCGTCCCGCATGCGGCTGACTGGTACCCGCCGCTGCGGGTACGGCGGCCGGGGTGGGGCGGGCCTGGCCTTCGTCCTGCCGCACGCGGCCGGGTCGCGCCCGCCTCCGTCCGCACGGCGGAGCCGGGCCGTGCCGCCTCCGTCCGCACAGCCGGCCGGGCTGTGCTCGCGGTCGGCGGGGCGGACCGGCCCCGTGGGGCGTCGGGCTAGGGGGACGGCTGGGGGGACGGCTCCGGCTCGGCCTCCGGGACCCGCCGGCGGCGGCGCCGCTTGAGGAGGGCCCAGGCGCCCCGCGGCCCCGTGGGCATCGCCGCGGCGACCTCCGTGCCGGCCTCCGAGGCCGCCTCCGCGGCGGCCCGTGCCACCGGCAGGAAACCCTCGCGGCGGGCGGCGTCCGGGCGCTCCTCGTCCGCCGGCCACAGGCCGAGCGCCGCGCACACCGTCGGCAGCACCGCCATCGCCGCCGTGGCGTACCCCTCCGCGGACGGGTGGTAGCTGTCGGGGCCGAACAGCTCGCGCGGGTTCTCCGCGAACTCCGGGCCCAGCAGGTCGCCCAGCGACACCGTGCGCCCGCCCTGCTCGACCACGCCGATCGTCTGCGCCGCGGCGAGCTGCCGCGAGGCCCGGCGGGCCATCCAGCGCAGCGGCTGCCACACCGGCTCGATGGTGCCGAGATCCGGGCACGTGCCGACCACCACCTCCGCGCCGGCCGTCCGCAGCCGGCGCACCGCCGAGGCGAGGTGACGCACGGAACGGGTGGGCGGCATGCGATGGGTGACGTCGTTGGCGCCGACCATGATCACGCAGATGTCCGGCACCCGGGACGGGTCCGCCAGCGCCCGGCTCACCTGCCGGTCCAGGTCGTCCGAGCGGGCCCCGGGCACCGCGACCGTGCTCAGCCCGACCGGACGCTCCGCGATCGCCGAGACCCCCGAGGCGATCAGCGCGCCCGGCGTCTGCCCGGCCCGGTGCACGCCCTGCCCGGCGGCCGTGGAGTCGCCCAGCATCGTCAGCCGCAGCGCCGGCTCGCCCGGCACGGTGTAGGAGGCGCCGTACAGTCCGTCCGCGTGGGGCACGTGGGGGCTCGTGCCGTTGCCCACCCGGCGCCGGGCCAGCTGCGCCTCCGCCAGCAGCAGCCCCACGGCGGCCGCACCGGCCAGACCGATCCCCCCGCCGCCGTACGCCGCACCGGCCGCGATCCGCCGGGCCACCCGCGCCCTCGACATGCATGTCATGCCCGCCGCCACCTCCTCGTAGCCGTACACCCAGGTCTTGCCCCGTACGGACGGTGCTCCAATCCCGACAGGGAGTGAACGACCCGGCCGGGTCCGGTTCCGGGGAGGGCCTAGGCTGGCATCACCACCACGACCACCCCTTTTGCAGCATCCGGAGACAACGGTGCAATTCCACGACTCGATGATCAGCCTCGTCGGCAACACCCCGCTGGTGCGGCTCAACAGCGTGACCAAGGGCATCAGGGCCACCGTCCTGGCCAAGGTGGAGTACTTCAACCCGGGCGGTTCCGTGAAGGACCGCATCGCCCTGCGCATGATCGAGGCGGCGGAGCAGAGCGGGGCGTTGCAGCCGGGCGGCACCATCGTCGAGCCGACCAGCGGCAACACCGGCGTCGGGCTCGCCATCGTGGCCCAGCAGAAGGGCTACAAGTGCATCTTCGTCTGCCCGGACAAGGTGTCCACCGACAAGATCAACGTGCTGCGGGCGTACGGCGCCGAGGTCGTCGTCTGCCCGACCGCCGTGGACCCCGAGCACCCCGACTCCTACTACAACGTCTCCGACCGGCTGGTCCGTGAGACGCCGGGGGCCTGGAAGCCGGACCAGTACTCCAACCCCAACAACCCCCTCTCGCACTACCACTCCACGGGCCCCGAGCTGTGGGAGCAGACCGAGGGGAAGATCACGCACTTCGTGGCGGGCGTCGGCACCGGCGGCACCATCTCCGGCACCGGCCGCTACCTCAAGGAGGCCAGCGAGGGCCGCGTCAAGGTGATCGGCGCCGACCCCGAGGGCTCGGTGTACTCCGGCGGTTCCGGCCGTCCGTACCTGGTGGAGGGAGTCGGCGAGGACTTCTGGCCGACCGCCTACGACCGGGACGTCGCGGACGAGATCGTCCCCGTCTCCGACAAGGACTCCTTCCAGATGACCCGCCGGCTCGCCAAGGAGGAGGGCCTGCTGGTCGGCGGCTCCTGCGGCATGGCGGTCGTGGCGGCGCTGGAGGTCGCCTCGCGGCTCGGCGAGGACGACGTCGTCGTCGTCCTGCTGCCGGACAGCGGCCGCGGCTACCTCAGCAAGATCTTCAACGACGAGTGGATGGCCGACTACGGCTTCCTGGAGGACTCCGGCCCCAGCGCCCGCGTCGCCGACGTCCTGGAGGACAAGGAGGGCGGCCACATCCCCTCCCTGGTGCACATGCACCCGGACGAGACGGTCGGCCAGGCCATCGAGGTGCTGCGCGAGTACGGCGTCTCGCAGATGCCCGTGGTCAAGCCGGGCGCCGGCCACCCGGACGTGATGGCCGCCGAGGTCGTCGGCTCCGTCGTCGAGCGGGAGCTGCTGGACCACCTGTTCAGCAAGAGCGCCTCGCTCGACGACCCGCTGGAGAAGCACATGAGCGCGCCGCTGCCGCAGGTCGGTTCCGGCGAGCCGGTCGCGGACCTGATGGCCGTGCTGGGCCGGGCGGACGCGGCGATCGTGCTGGTCGAGGGCAAGCCGACCGGGGTGGTCAGCCGTCAGGACCTGCTGTCCTTCCTCGCCAGGAACGGCGCCTGAGTCCCCGCTCGGGCCCGGCACCGGCCTGATCCGCGCGGGCTTCGCGGAAGTGGTACGAGCACGTCACGCCCGCGCAGCACTCGCTTAACACAGCTCGGGCACATTGGTGGATGTCGACGGGACGGGAGCGGCTCCCCGTTCCGGCCGACGGCCACAAGGCGTCGAAGGACCTCCGGAGCGGCTCCCGGACCTCCACGGACGCCTGTGACGCGCACCGCGCCCAGCGCGCGGAGCGTCTTCGCGGGGACCGCCGTCGTCCCGCCCCCCGGCAACGGGGGTGCGGCGGTCCCCGCGCCAAGCCTTGTGCCCCGCGAAGCCCGGCGGCCGCCTCACGCGGCCGCCGGGCTTCGTACGGCTCAGTCCTCCCAGTCGTCGCCGCGCGCCGAGCGGCGGCGGCCGAACAGGGAGGGGTTGGTGCGGACGGCCTGAACGACGTTCACGCCGACGATCCCCGCCCAGGCCACCAGCAGCCCGGGCAGATCGGCGACGCCCCCGCCGATCGCGGACAGCGGCACCGCCAGCACCAGCGACACGATGCCGAAGCCGAACCGCTCGCCCCAGGAGTCCGTCACCTGCGGCGAGCGCGCGTCCCGGGCGGCCGTCATCTGATGCTCGGCCAGCTGCCGGCGCACCCGCCGCTCCACCGCGCCGTCGATGCGCTGGTCGACCTTCTCCAGGAACGAGTCCACCAGGGCGGACTCGTAGTCCTCGCCCAGTTCCCTGCGGGCCTGCAGGGAGGCGTCGAGTTCCTTCTTCAGCTCGGGGTCCCGCGCGTCCATTCCCGTCATGCCTCACAAGGTAGGCACGCGGGAGCCCGCCCGCACTGGGGGTAACCCCCGTTCCCGTCCTCGGGTTGGCCGCTGTCTCAGCCCTTGCACATCTTCTCGTCGGCCCGGGACTGCGGGACGTCGACCTTCTTCGGCGTCGCGACGGGCACGCCGGCCCCCTTGAAGTCGGGGCCGAGGGTGAGCGTCATCGGCTCGGTGGCGCCTGCGTCCTCGGTGCCGGGCTTCAGCGCGGCGGCGGGCAGCCCCATCAGATCGGCGAGCTTGCGGGCCTGGTCGGCCTGGTCCGGGGCGTATACGAGCTGGGTGCGGGCGACCTTCGCGGGGGCGTTGCCCTGGTTCGACGACCGGGACACCCCCTCGTTGTTCTGCAGCCAGCCGACCGTGTCCTGGGCCGCGCCCTGCGGACCGCCGCCGTTGAGGACGTCGACGCGCACGGCGGACGCCTCGGCCCGCGGACCCTTCAGCAGCGCCTCCTGCTTGTCCTTGGCCTTCTTCTGCTGCTTCTTCACCTCGGTGAACGACACGTCGTCCTGCAGCATGGAGAACACCTGCGGGGCCTTGACCGGGTCCGGGACGACGGTGACGGGCCTCGGCTCGTCCGGGTTGTCGATCACCGGGAGCATCATCAGCGTGATGTTCTTCAGGTCGATCTTCCCCAGCTCCTTGGCGAGGGTCAGCAGCTTGGTGGGGCTGCCGATGCCCTTGTCCACGGTGAGGGACTTGGTGGCCGCGTCGGCGACGTCCAGCATCTTCGACGGGCTGCCGAGGGTGTCCTCCTTGAGCCGGCGCAGCATCGACGCGACGAACTTCTGCTGCATCCCGATCCGGTCCAGGTCGCTCTCGTTCTTCAGGCCGTGCCGGTTGCGCAGGAACGACAGCGCCTGCTCGCCCTGGACGGTGCTCGGGCCGGCCGGGAGGTCGAGCTTGGTCCCGCCGTCGAGGTCCTTGAGGGGTTTCTCCAGACACACCTCGACGCCGCCGACCGCCGTGGACAGCGTCTTGACCGCGTTGAAGTCGAACATCATGAAGTGGTCCACGTCCAGGCCGGTGAGCTGCTCCACCGTGCGCATGGTGCAGCCGGGGTCGCGGCCCTCCACGCCGTAGGACTCGTTGAACCGGGTGGTCCCCTCGGAGCCGGGGATCGTCTTCGTCGAGCCGTCGGACTGCCGGGTGTCGCAGTCCGGTATCCGGGTCATCAGGTCGCGGGGGATGCTCACCACCGTCGCGTTGGAGCGGTCCTCGGCGACGTGGAACAGCAGTGTGGTGTCGGCGTGCCCGGTCACGTTGTCCCGGTCGCCGTAGGCCTCGTTGCCCTTGCCGGTACGGACGTCGTTGCCGATGACGAGGATGTTGGCCGGGCCGTCCGCGAGGGCCGTGTCGCTGCCCACGTCACCGATGTCGACGGTGCCGATGTTGCCGTAGAGGCGGTCGTACCAGTAGTACGCGAACGCCGAGCCGCCGACAAGGACCAGGCCCATGACGCCCCCGGTCCACAGCAGGGCCTTGCGTCTGCCGCTCCGGCGGGGCTGCTTGCCCTTGCGGCGGCCGGCGTCGCGGTCGTCCTGCGGACCTGGGCCGTCCTCCGGGTCCGGGGCGGGGCGGTGGCCACGCCGGCCGGGGGCGGGGGCGCGCGGGGCGGTGCCCGTGCCCGCGGGCGGGGCGCTGCGCTGCCGGGGGAACGCCGGCGTCGGCGCGGATCCGTCCAGCCTCAGCTCGTAGTCGCCGGTCTGCGGGTTGAGCACCCACTGGTCGGCGGGATCGGCCCCGTCCGTCTGCCCACGACCGTGCGCGTCCACGCCCCCACCCCGTCCTCCGTCATGCGCCCCGTGAGGCACCCGCGCACCAAAGCGCTTAATTGTTCGAGGAGTTACGCTAACCGGCCGACCGGTGAATCGCCGACGTCGTAGCAAAATCGTCGAGATCCGGATCTGTCCGCGAACCGGGCACAGGGTGCGATCTCCGCCCAACGCGGCACCCGCCCGGCGCGGTGTGCCGTGCGCCTGTATAACGGCATGCAGAAGTCACGACGGATGAATGGGCCGCAGGGCCGAGGGGGAGTCACGTCATGAGCGGCACCGAGAGCCCCGCGGCGCGTCTCCAGGCGCTCTTCGAGGGGCACCGGCTGACGCCGACCCAGCGGCGCATCGCCCACAGCATGGTGCGGCGGGCCGCCGACGTGCCGTTTCTGTCGAGCGTGGAGCTGGCCGAGCTGGCCGGGGTCAGCCAGCCGTCCGTGACCCGCTTCGCCGTCGCCCTCGGCTTCGACGGCTATCCCGCGCTGCGCCGGCACCTGCGCGAGGTGGCGCCCGCCGAACCCGCCCCTGAGACCGGCGCGTACAACGAGTACCAGCAGGCCGTCGAGGCCGAGATCGAGAACCTGCGCCATCTCGCGGAGGTGCTGGCCGATCCGGAGCCCGTGCGGCGGGCGGGGCGTGTGCTGGCCGGGAGCCGGCCGCTGCCCGTACTCGGTCTGCGGGCCGCCGCCGCCCAGGCGCACGGCTTCGCCTACTTCGCCGCCAAGGTCCATCCCGACGTACGGCTGCTCAACGAGGGCGGCACGATGCTGTACGACCGCGTCGACGCGGCGGTCCGGGCCGGGGCGCGGGCCCTGCTGTGCTTCGCGCTGCCCCGGCACCCGCGTGAGGTCCTCGACGCCCTCACCCACGCCAAGGAGGCGGGGCTGACCGTCGTCACCGTCGCCGACTCGCCGTTCGCGCCGGTCGCCAAGGTGTCGGACCTGCTGCTGCCGGCCGCCGTCGGCACCGGGCTGGTCTTCGACACCGCGTGCGCGCCGATGCTGCTGGGCCGGGTGCTGCTGGAGGCGATGTGCGACGACCTGCCCGACGCGCAGGCGCGGCTGGAGGAGTTCGACACCCGGGCGGCGGCGCGCGGGCTGTTCACCGAGTGACGGGGCGCGGCGCCGGTCGCGCGTCTTCTCAGACTCGTCTCAGCTTGTCCCGCTAGCGTCCGTCGCACGGGACTTCCCCCGACGCGCCCTTCGCGGTAAGGGAAGTCCACGGGTTGATGACTTCCACGTATCGGATGACGGGAGGCTGGACGTGACGCGCGGAGGACAGGGACTGGCCCGGGTGGCCGTCGTCGTGCGGGCCGGGGCGGCGCCGCTGTGGTGGCTGGGGGTCGTCGCCGCCGCCATCGGGGTGTTCGTGCCCGGACTGACCGGGCGCCGGATCGGTGTGCTCGGGGGAGCCGCGCTGTTCATCGTGGCCGCGGCGCTGGTGGCGTGGACCCGGCGGGGCCGCTACCGCGCGCTGGCCCGCTCGGCGGCCCGCGCGGGCCGGCACGACGTGCTGCAGGACCGCGCGGTGACCGCGCGCAACTGGCGCCGGTAGCACCGCTGGTGGCTGCTGCTCGCCTTCCTCGCCGCGCTCGGCTCGGCGTTCGCGGCGCCGGCGGCGGCCGGTCTGCTGCTCGCCGGGTGCGGTGCGGGGCTGTGGCTGAAGGCGGCGTGGATCGGCCGGCTGGAGCGGGACGACGACGTGCTGCTGTGGGTGCGTGTCGACTGGCTGCGCGCGGGGGCGGGACGGCCCGCCGGCCGGGCGGTCAAGGCCTACCGCAGCACGGGCATCGCGGCAGGCGACGCGGCCCCGGGCGGCACCCGCCGCCGCCTCACGACAGCGGCGTAGGAGGGGGCTGCCCCGCGCCCGGGTCATGTGGGTGTCCACGCGGTGCCGGCGGGGGGCGGGCGGGAGTCCGCCCCCCTACCGTCACACCGGAGGTGCGGTGGCCAGGGTCGTCAGGGCGTCCGTGTGGGCCGCGCCCGATTCGGTGACGATCTCCTCGATCGGCTGGGCGGGGCGTACGGTCGCGAACGTGACGCCGCCCGCTCCGTCCGGGGCGAACCCGAGGACGGCGGGCCGGGGCAGCGAGTTGTACGCGTAGTGGTGCGCGAAGTAGTACGCACCCGTGTCCAGCGCCGCCGCGTAGTCCCCCTGCTCCAGCAGCGGCAGCTCCTGCCCCTGCGCCAGCAGGTCGCCCGCGAAGCAAGCGGGTCCCGCCACGTCCTGCACCACCGCCGGCCCCTCCTTGGGCCGCCCCTTCGCGTCGTACGCGGCGATCCGCAGCGGCCACGACCCCGGCGCGTACACGGTCCGCGTCGCCACCTGCACGCCCGCGTGGGTCACCGCGACCGGCCGGCCGCCCGCGCTCTTGGCGTACTCCACGCGCGCGACCACCGTGCCGTGCTTGGCCAGCAGCGACCGGCCGAACTCGGTGACCAGCCCGTACCGCCCGTCGAACAGCCCCGGCACCGTCTCCTTCAGCAGCCGCGTGTACTCCGCGTAGGTCGGGCGGGTCTCCTCGGAGGCGAAGTTCACCGGGAGTCCGCCGCCGATGTCGAGGGTGTCGACCTGGCGCCGTCCCGCCCGCCGGTTGATCTCCTCCGCCAGCTCGTACGTCTCCGCCACCCCGCGCGCCATCATCGACAGGGCGATGCCCTGGGAGCCGGTGTGCGCGTGCAGCCGGGTCAGCCAGGGCCGGTCCAGATACGCCCGGACCACCCACTCCCGCGCCCCCTCGTCGCGCAGCGCCACGCCGAACTTCGACGTCGCCGTTGCCGTCGACAAAGCCTCGATGGAGCCGCCGCCCACCTGCGGGTTCACCCTGATGCCCAGGGGGGAGCGAGGGTCCGCGCCGGCCACCAGGGCGTCGAGGCGCGCCAGCTCCTGCGGGTTGTCCGCGTTGACGGCGATGCCCAGCGCCAGCGCCTCCCGCAGCTCGGCGAGGGTCTTGGCCGGCGAGTCCAGGACCGTGCGCTCCGGCTCCACGCCCGCCGCGCGCGCCAGCGCCAGCTCACCCGGGCTCGCCACCTCCGCGCCGATGCCCTCCGCACGCAGCAGCCGCAGCACCGGCACCAGCGGGCTCGCCTTCACCGCGAAGGCGTGCAGCACCGGCGTGCCGGGCGCGGTCACCTCCTCGAAGGCGGCCCTCAGCGAGGCCGCCGACTGCCGGATGCCGGTGACGTCCAGCAGCGCCACGAGCGGCACGTCGTCGTTCAGCAGCCCTTGCTCCACGGCCGCCCGCACCGCCGCGTGACGCCGCCGGGCCGCCCCGCCCGTCACGTCGTCGGTGCCGTCCTCGGTCTGTTCGGTGTTCGCACGCATGCATCCAGCCAAACATCCTCCGTGCGGGGCCGCCGACACACCCCCCGTATTGACTAGGTCTATTCAGCTGGTGAGGATATGAATATCCGCAGACGTCGTCGGCACCCTGGAGGCACCCCATGTCCGGACCCCGTCCTGTCCGAGCGCCGCGCGGCACCGAGCTGAGCGCCCTGGGCTGGCAGCAGGAGGCCGCCCTGCGGATGCTGCAGAACAACCTCGACCCGGAGGTCGCCGAGCACCCCGACAAGCTCGTCGTCTACGGCGGCACCGGCAAGGCGGCCCGCGACTGGCGCTCCTTCGACGCCATGGTCCGCACGCTGAGGACCCTCAAGCAGGACGAGACGATGCTCGTCCAGTCCGGCCGCCCGGTCGGCGTCATGCAGACCCACGAGTGGGCACCGCGCGTCCTCCTCGCCAACTCCAACCTCGTCGGCGACTGGGCGAACTGGGAGGAGTTCCGCCGCCTGGAGGCCCTCGGCCTGACCATGTACGGGCAGATGACCGCCGGCTCCTGGATCTACATCGGCACCCAGGGCATCCTCCAGGGCACCTACGAGACCTTCGCCGCCGTCGCCGCGAAGCGCTTCGGCGGCACCCTGGCCGGCACCATCACCCTCACCGCCGGACTCGGCGGCATGGGCGGCGCCCAGCCGCTCGCGGTCACCATGAACGACGGCGTCGCGATCTGCGTCGACTGCGACCCGCGCGCCCTCGAGCGCCGCATCGAGCACCGGTACCTGGACGTACGGGCCGACTCCCTCGACCACGCGCTGCGGCTGGCCGTCGAGGCCCGCGACAAGCGCGAGCCGCTGTCCGTCGGCGTCCTCGGCAACGCCGCCGAGCTGGTCCCGCAACTGCTCGCCATGGGCGCCCCGGTCGACATCGTCACCGACCAGACCTCCGCCCACGACCCGCTGGCCTACCTGCCCGTCGGGACCGCCTTCGAGGACATGGCGGACGCCGCCGCCAAGGACCCGGCCGGCTTCACCACCCGCGCCCGCGAGTCGATGGCCCGGCACGTCGAGGCGATGGTCGGCTTCCAGGACGCCGGCGCCGAGGTGTTCGACTACGGCAACTCCATCCGCGGCGAGGCCCAGCTCGCCGGGTACGACCGGGCGTTCGCCTTCCCCGGCTTCGTCCCCGCCTACATCCGCCCCCTGTTCTGCGAGGGCAAGGGCCCCTTCCGCTGGGCCGCGCTGTCAGGCGACCCCGCCGACATCGCCAGGACCGACAGGGCGATCCTCGACCTCTTCCCGCGGAACGAGTCCCTGGCCCGCTGGATCAAGCTGGCCGGGGAGCGGGTCCACTTCCAGGGCCTGCCCGCGCGCATCTGCTGGCTCGGCTACGGCGAACGCGACAAGGCCGGCGAGCGCTTCAACGACATGGTGGCGAGCGGGGAGCTGTCCGCGCCGGTCGTCATCGGCCGGGACCATCTGGACTGCGGGTCCGTGGCCTCCCCCTACCGGGAGACCGAGGCCATGCTGGACGGGTCCGACGCCATCGCCGACTGGCCGCTGCTCAACGCCATGGTGAACGTGGCCTCGGGCGCCTCCTGGGTGTCCCTGCACCACGGCGGCGGCGTCGGCATGGGGCGGTCGATCCACGCCGGACAGGTGACCGTGGCCGACGGCACCGCGCTGGCCGGCGAGAAGATCCGGCGGGTGCTCACCAACGACCCCGGGATGGGCGTCATCCGTCACGTCGACGCGGGCTACGACATCGCGGAGTCGGTGGCGGACGAGCGCGGCGTGCGGGTGCCCATGCGCGAGGGCGACCCGGCATGACGGACCGCACGCACGCCACCCCGCAGGCGCCCGCACGGCCGGTGCCCGAGGGGGACTCCTTCCACGAGATGTGGCGGCAACTGCTGCCGGTCGGACGGAACGCGACCTCCGGCGGCTACCGCAGGTTCGCCTGGACCGGCGCCGACGCCGACTGCCGGGACTGGTTCCGGGAGCAGGCCCGCCGCCGCGGCCTGGCCTACGAGGTGGACCGCAACGGCAACCAGTGGGCCTGGCTCGGCGACCCGGCCGCCGGGGACGCCGTGGTCACCGGGTCGCACCTCGACTCCGTGCCCGACGGCGGGGCCTTCGACGGCCCCCTCGGCGTGGTCTCCGCCTTCGCCGCCCTCGACGAACTGCGCCGCCGGGGCGTGCGTCCGGTCAGGCCGCTCGGCGTCGTCAACTTCGGGGACGAGGAGGGCGCCCGCTTCGGGCTCGCCTGCGTCGGCTCCCGGCTCACCGCGGGCGCGCTCACCGTGGAGCAGGCCCGCCGGCTCACCGACGCCGACGGCATCACCCTCCCGCAGGCCATGGAGGCCGCGGGACACGACCCCGACGCCATCGGCCCCGACCCCGTACGGCTGTCCCGCATCGGGGCCTTCGTCGAACTCCACGTCGAGCAGGGCCGGGCACTGGACCTGACCGGCGACCCGGTCGGCGTCGCGTCCGCCATCTGGCCGCACGGCCGCTGGCGGTTCGACTTCCGCGGCGAGGCCAACCACGCCGGCACCACCCGCCTCACCGACCGGCACGACCCGATGCTGCCGTACGCCGAGACCGTCCTCGCCGCCCGCCGGGAGGCCGAACGCGCGGGCGCCGTCGCCACCTTCGGCAAGCTCGCCGTCGAACCGAACGGCGTCAACGCCGTGCCCTTCCTGGTGCGCGGCTGGCTCGACTCGCGCGCCGCCGACCAGGAGCGGCTGGACCTCGTGGTCGGCGGGGTGGAACGGGCCGCCCGCGCCCACGCCGCCGCCCACGGCGTCCACCTCGACGTCGAACGCGAGTCCTTCACCCCCGTCGTCGAGTTCGACCACGCCCTGCGCGACGCACTCGCCGGCATCCTGGGCACCGCCGCCGACCTGAAGGTGCCCGTCCTCGGCACCGGCGCCGGACACGACGCCGGAATCCTCTCGGGGCGCGTCCCGACCGCCATGCTGTTCGTACGCAACCCCACCGGCGTCTCGCACTCCCCGGCCGAGTCCGCCACCGAGGACGACTGCGCGGCCGGGGTCCTCGCCCTCGCCGACGTACTGGAAGGACTGGCCGCCCCGTGACCGCCACCCCCCGGACGTACTGGCTGGAGCACGCCTGGCTCGGCACCCATGTGGAGCCGGGCGTCGCCGTCGAGGTGACGGACGGACGCGTCGCGGCCGTCCGCACCGACACCCCCGCACCGCCGCCCGGCGCCGAGATCCTGCGCGGACTCACCCTCCCCGGGCTGGCGAACGCCCACAGCCACGCCTTCCACCGCGCCCTGCGCTCCACCGTCCAGGTCGGCTCCGGCACCTTCTGGACCTGGCGCGAGATCATGTACGCCACGGCCGAGCGGCTCACCCCGGACCGCTACCACGCCCTCGCCCGGGCCGTGTACGCGGAGATGGCGCTGGCCGGCATCACCACCGTCGGCGAGTTCCACTACGTGCACCACGCCCCCGGTGGCACGCCCTACGCCGACCCCAACGCCATGGGGGAGGCGCTTCTCGCGGCCGCCGCCGAGGCCGGCATCCGCATCACCCTCCTGGACGCCGCCTACCTGTCCTCCGGCTTCGGCCGCCCGCCCACCGCCCACCAGCTCCGCTTCTCCGACGGCGACGCGGACGCCTGGGCCGCACGCTCCTCACTCCTCAAGGACCGGGACCACGCGCGGATCGGCGCGGCCGTGCACTCCGTACGGGCCGTGCCCGCCGAGCAGTTGGCGACCGTGGCGCGCTGGGCCGAGGAGCGGCGGGCCCCGCTGCACGTGCACCTGTCCGAGCAGACCGCCGAGAACGACGCCTGCCGGGAGGCGCACGGCTGCACCCCGGCGCAGCTGCTGGCCCTGCACGGGGTCCTCGGGCCGCGCACCACCGGCGTGCACAACACCCACCTCACCGCCGAGGACATCGCCCTGATCGGCGGCAGCGGCACCGGCACCTGCATGTGCCCGACGACCGAACGCGACCTCGCGGACGGCATCGGACCCGCCGTGGCCCTGCAGAACGAGGGCTCCCCGCTCAGCCTCGGCTCCGACAGCCACGCCGTGGTCGACCTGTTCGAGGAGGCGCGCGCGATGGAGCTCGACGAGCGGCTGCGCACCCGCACCCGGGGCCACTGGACGGCCGCGGCCCTGCTGCGCGCCGCGACCGCCGACGGGCACGCGGCCCTCGGCTGGGACGACACCGGCACCATCGAGGCCGGGGCGCGCGCCGACCTCACCACCGTCGCGCTGGACTCGGTCAGGACAGCGGGGCCGCTGCCCCGGCTCGGCGCCGAGACGGCCGTGTTCGCCGCGACGGCCGCCGATGTGCGGCACACGGTCGTGGCGGGCCGGCACGTGGTGCGCGACGGGGCGCACACACTGGTCCCCGACGTGCCCGGAGCCCTCGCGCAGGCAGTCCAGGCACTGCGCGCCTGACGACCCATGAGGACACCATGAGCGCCACGGTCATCACCAACATCGCCACGCTGGTCACCAACGACCCCTCCCTCCGCGACCCGGACCCGCTCGGCCTGCTCCGCGACGCGGCCGTCGTGATCGAGGACGGCCGCGTCGTGTGGACCGGTGCTTCCGGACAGGCACCCGCCACCGACGACCGGGTCGACGCCGGCGGCCGCGCGGTCCTGCCCGGATTTGTCGATTCGCACTCCCACCTGGTGTTCGCCGGGGACCGCACCGAGGAGTTCAACGCCCGCATGTCGGGCCGCCCGTACGGCGCCGGCGGCATCCGCACCACCGTCGCCGCGACCCGGGCTGCGGACGACGCGGAGCTGGAGGCCACCCTCACCCGCCACCTCGCGGAGGCGCTGCGCCAGGGCACCACGACCTTCGAGACAAAGTCCGGCTACGGCCTGACCGTCGGGGACGAGGCCCGCGCCCTGCGCCTGGCCGCCCGCCACACCGACGAGGTCACCTACCTCGGCGCGCACATCGTCGCCCCCGAGTACGCGGACGACCCGGCCGGTTACGTGGCCCTGGTCACCGGCGCGATGCTGGACGCCTGCGCGCCGCACGCCCGTTGGATCGACGTCTTCTGCGAGAAGGGGGCCTTCGACGGCGACCAGGCCCGCGCGATCCTCACCGCCGGCAAGGCCAAGGGCCTGCACCCGCGGATCCACGCCAACCAGCTCTCCCACGGGCCCGGTGTGCGGCTCGCCGTCGAGCTGGACGCGGCCAGCGCCGACCACTGCACGCACCTCACCGACGCGGACGTGGACGCGCTGGCGAGCGGCGCGACCGTCGCCACGCTGCTGCCCGGCGCCGAGTTCTCCACCCGCGCCCCCTGGCCGGACGCCCGGCGGCTGCTGGACGCGGGGGTCACCGTGGCGCTGTCCACCGACTGCAACCCCGGGTCGTCCTTCACCTCGTCGGTGCCGTTCTGCGTCGCGCTCGCCGTGCGGGACATGGGGATGACGCCCGACGAGGCCGTCTGGTCGGCCACGGCGGGCGGTGCGGCGGCCCTGCGGCGCACCGACATCGGGCGTCTCGTCCCGGGGGCGTACGCGGACCTGGTGCTGCTCGACGCCCCCAGCCACGTCCACCTCGCCTACCGGCCGGGCGTCCCGCTGGTCGCGGGGGTCTGGCGGCGGGGCGTACGGGTGGTATGAGGCGGTTCGAGGTGATCCGACCCGCTCCGGTTCGCGGCGGCGTTCGGATGTGTCAGGCCTCACACTGCCGAACAGGGGGCGGCCCGGGAACGGGCCGCCCCCAGGAGGACGAGCGTCGGACGGGGAGGATCACTCCTCGACCGTGAGCCCCTTGCGCAGCTTCACCAGCGTCCGGGACAGCAGACGGGAGACGTGCATCTGGGAGATGCCGAGCTCCTCGCCGATCTCCGACTGGGTCATGCCCGCCACGAAGCGCAGCGAGAGGATCTTGCGGTCGCGCGAGGGGAGTTCGGCGATCAACGGCTTCAAGGACTCGATGTACTCGATGCCTTCGAGACCGTGGTCCTCGTAGCCGATCCGGTCCGCCAGCGCGCCCTCGGCGTCGTCCTCCTCCGGCTGGGCGTCCAGCGAGGAGGCGGTGTAGGCGTTCGACGCCGCCATGCCCTCGACGACCTCGTCGCTGGTGATGCCCAGACGGTCCGCCAGCTCGGCCACTGTCGGCGCGCGGTCGAGCTGCTGGGCGAGTTCGTCACCGGCCTTGGCCAGGTCGAGCCGCAGCTCCTGAAGCCGGCGCGGTACGCGCACGGACCACGAGGTGTCACGGAAGAAGCGCTTGATCTCGCCGATGATGGTCGGCATGGCGAAGGTGGGGAACTCCACACCGCGTGTGTGCTCGAAGCGGTCGATCGCCTTGATCAGGCCGACGGTGCCGACCTGGATGATGTCCTCCATGGGCTCGCTGCGCGAGCGGAACCGGGAGGCGGCGAACTTGACCAGGGCGAGGTTGAGTTCGACAAGTGTGTTGCGTACGTACGAGTACTCGTGCGTGCCTTCGTCGAGCGACTCCAGGCGCTCGAAGAGGGTCTTGGACAGAGCCCGCGCGTCCACCGGGCCCACCTCGTCGTACGGGGGGATCTCCGGCAGTCCGGCGAGCAGACCGTCCGGGACGACCTCCAGGTCGTCCTGCTCGATGGGATCCAGATGTTCCGGAGGGGGTGTCGACGTCGCTTGATGGGTAGGCGATGCGTCGAGCCGGGGTGACATGATGTCCTCCATCGTTCTCGGCATATGGCTGCCGAAGCCGATACGTGCACTGCGGTGTGCGGCGCCTCCAAAGCCGGCCGTGGTCGGGTACGGGTCTTTACTAGCCCTATCGGCTACTCGGAGCATGCCGCAAGTGCGTTCTGTTCGCTTATGTCCGTTTGTGCGTGATTGTTAGAGTGTCGATGCTTGGCCGGAAGGCGTAATGTTCGAGGGCGTCAGGAACAGCCACGACCTCGGGAGAGAGAGACGGCATGGACCGCGGGACGGTCGGCAGCGCACAGTCGGGCCGGCTTCTGGTCGAGGTGCGAGAAGAGGGCCCCAGTGCCGTCGTGACCCCGGCGGGTGAGTTGGACCATCACACCGCCGATCTGTTGCGGGAGCCACTGGAGGACTGCCTCGCCAAGGGTTTCAAGCGGCTCGTCATCGACTGCTCCCGGCTGGAGTTCTGTGACTCCACGGGGCTGAACGTGCTGCTCGGTGCCCGGCTCAAGGCCGAGGCGGCCGGAGGTGGCGTGCATCTCGCCGGGATGCAGCCCGTTGTCGCGCGTGTGTTTGAAATCACCGGGGCGGACGCGGTGTTCGCCGTCCACGACACGCTCGAGGCGGCCCTGGCCGACGATTCGGCGTGACGCGGGCGGGCAGGCCCGGCGGGGCGTTCGCGCCGCACCCGTCGGCCGACGGGTATCCCCGGCGCGTCTTTTCGTGCGAATACGGGGGTGTTCCGTCGGTCGGCTCGGGCAGGAGACACCCAGAACGTCCCGGACGCGGTGGTCGGGAGGGTGCCGAGAACCATTCGGGCCGTCCGCGCGTGACTGACCGAGTACGGAAGATTTCGCATTGTGAACTGGTGACACGGTGAGGTGAAGCGCTGATGAGCACCACCCGGCCCTACTCGCCGGGCGACCGCGGTCCGGAGCCCAGCGGTGCTTCCGGGACGCCCGGGGGCGCTGCACCGATCAGGGGCGCCCAGGAGGGCGGCGTGGCCGTGCCGACGGCTCCGGAGGCAGTTCCGGGGCCGGCCGGTGACGCCCAGGTCCGCCGGCTGAGCTTCGAGGACCAGAGCGGTGTCGTACCGCTCGCGCGGGACTTCACCCGGCAGGCGCTGTACGACTGGGGCTGGCTGCCCGCGGCCACCGCGGACCGGCGGGCCGCCGCCGAGGACGTCCTGCTCGTCGTCTCCGAGCTGGTCACCAACGCGTGCCTGCACGCGGAGGGGCCGGACCTGATGATCATCACCAGCGACCGCAAGGTGATCCGGATCGAGGTCACCGACAGGGGCACGGGCCAGCCGTCCCCGCGCACGCCGCACCGGGCGGGGCGGCCGGGGGGACACGGCATGTTCATCGTCCAGCGTCTCTGCCTGGACTGGGGCGTGGTCCGCTCCGCGGACGTGGCGGGCAAGACGGTCTGGGCCGAACTCGGCACCCCGTCGTAACCCGGGCCACCCCCGGGAACCCGGCCGCTTCCCGGCCCGGGGCCGCGAGACGGAGCGGCGCGCACATCCCGCGCGCCGCGGCGCGCGGCAGCGGCGGGTAGCCCGCCACGTACAGCAGCAGATCCCTCGCGCGCCCCTGAGGCCGCCGCACACCGGACCTCATGCCACAGTCCGCCCTGCCACGCCTTCCAGGCCCCTCAGAGCCCCGCCTGAGCGCTTCCTGAGCCCACCCCGCGCCCTGACAGGCCCGAAACTGCGCGGGCGGGGCCCGCAACCGGCCCCCAGCCGCCCGCCACCACCGGCCCGGGGAACCCAACCGCTCCGGCTGCCGCCACCCGTCCCGGAGGCTGCCGCCACCCGTCCGGAGGCTGCCGCCACCCGTCCCGGAGGCTGCCGCCACCCGTCCGGAGGCTGCCGCACCCGTCCCGGAGGCTGCCGCCACCCGCCCCGGCGCTCCCGCCATCGCTCCCCGGCGGCTCCCGTCACGTGCCCCTGTGCCCGTAGGCCACCTGCCTGGGGCCGGCAGCCCTCCACATCCGGCCACCGAGCCCGGGTGCCCGTACGCGACCGTCCAGGGCCGGCCCCGCCCGTACCCGGCGCTCCGCGCGCCCGGAGGCCCCAGGGCCCCGTTCTCGGTTCCCCCGCAGGCCACCGCCAAGCCCGGGTCCTCAACCGGCAGCCCGACAACGGACCCCGTGGCCACGCATCCCGTTCCTGGTGCTGCGCGGGCAGTGGCCCGACCGCTGGGCCGGTGCCCGCCCGGCGGCGCGAGGCGCCTGCGGCCATGTCGGGCCCCACCGTGGTGCCGAGGGATACCCGGACCACCCCTGCGGGGCGCTCCCCGCCCGGTGGCGCGAGGCGCCCCTGCCACCCGTCCCGCCCCCTGTGCCGGGACGTTCCCCGCCCGGTGGTGCCCAGGTGGTGCCTTCGGTGTCTGTCCAGCCCCGCCGCGACCCGCCCCGCGCCGGGGTGCTTCCCGCATGGCGGCCCGAGGTGGTGGCCTCGGTGCCCTGCCCGTTCCGCCTCCGCCCCGCGCCGGGGCACCCCCGACCGTCCGGCAGGGGCCGCCCTGAAGAGCCCTCTCCGCGCCCAGGCGTAACCGACCCGCGCCCCAGGCGCCCCCCACGCGCGGAGGGCCCCGCAGCCATTGAGCTGCGGGGCCCTCCGTCGAGTGGGGGAGTGCGGGTTACGGCCGGGTCAGCGGACGTCGCCCATCAGGGACTTCACCTTGTTGCGGTACATCCAGATCGCCACACCCGCCACGACGGCGAGCGTCGCCTCCAGGGCGACGATGCCCGTCTTGTTCAGGTCGACGCCGGCGATGGACAGCAGGCCGGTCGTCGCGTCACCGGCGGTGACGGCGAGGAACCAGACGCCCATCATCTGCGAGGCGTACTTCGCGGGCGCCATCTTCGTGGTGACCGACAGGCCGACCGGGGAGAGCAGCAGCTCACCGACGGTCTGGACGAAGTAGATCGCCACCAGCCACAGCGCCGCCGCCTTGTGACCGCCCTCGGCGATCGACAGCGGGGCCAGGAACAGGAAGAAGGAGACGCCGACCAGCGCCAGGCCGGAGGAGAACTTCACGATCGTGCTGGGCTCCTTGCCGCGCCGGTTCAGCGCGAGCCAGATCCAGGCGAAGACCGGGGCCAGGGCCATGATCAGGACCGGGTTGACCGACTGGTACCAGGAGACCGGGAAGTCCCAGCCGAGCACGCTGTTCTCGGCCGACGAGTCGGCGAAGATCGACAGGGTCGAGCCGCCCTGGTCGTAGATCATCCAGAAGATCGCGGCGGCGACGAAGAACCAGATGTACGCGGACATCTTCGACTGTTCGGTGCGGTCCAGGTCCTTGTCGCGCTTGATCCGGGCCAGCACCATCACCGGGATGATCACGCCGAGCAGGGTCAGCGGGACCAGGACCCAGTTCAGGGTGTAGTGGCCGGAGAAACCGAGGATCGCGTACGCGACGACGGCGATGCCCGCCCACAGCGCGGCCTTGCGCAGCGTGGAGGACTTCTCCTCGGCCGACAGCGGCTTCGGGACGATGCTGGACTGCGCGTCCAGGTGGCGGCTGCCCAGCAGGAACTGCGTGACGCCCAGACCCATGCCGACCGCGGCGAGCGCGAAGCCCAGGTGCCAGTTGACGCTCTCACCGATGGTGCCGATGATCAGCGGCGCGGCGAAGGCACCGAGGTTGATGCCCATGTAGAAGACGGTGAAGCCGCCGTCCCGGCGCGGGTCGTCCGGGCCCTTGTAGAGCTGGCCGACCATCGTGGAGATGTTGGCCTTCAGCAGACCGGAGCCGATCGCGACGAGCCCGAGGCCCGCGTAGAAGGTGCCCGAGGTGGGCAGGGCCAGCGTCAGGTGGCCCAGCATGATGATGCCGCCGGCGACGGCGACGGTCTTGCGGGGGCCCCAGACCCGGTCACCGAACCAGCCGCCCGGCATGGCGAGCAGGTACACCAGCGAGAGGTACACCGAGTAGATGGCGGTGGCGGTGCCCGCGCTCAGACCGAGTCCGCCCGGCGCGACGAGGTACAGCGGGAGCAGTGCCCTCATGCCGTAGTAGGAGAAACGCTCCCACATCTCGGTCATGAAGAGAGTGGCCAGTCCGCGGGGGTGGCCGAAGAAGGTCTTCTCGGATCCGGGGGTGCCCGGGGTGACCGAGTCCTTCGTCAGGCTGGACGCCATGGTCGTTCCTTGCTGTCGGGACGCGTCGCGCGAGGAGCGGGTACGCGCCCGGTGGGGGGCTGGCCGGCACCGGCAGGCCGTACCGTCCGCCCACGCCCGGGGGTGCCGCCCCGGATCACGGAGCGACGGACGGCGACCACCGGGATCCACACCTCCGCCGTGCGTCGACGCGCGGTGAAGGCCCGGCCACAGGTCATTGCTTCGGGGCCGGTACGACATACCGGCCCGCACACAAAAGAGACCTTCAGCGTCAACTGCCGCCAAAGGTCCCCACGGTGCAACAGGCGTTGATTCACCATACGGCAGGACAGTGCCGGATATGGAAGGACTTGAGACGTGAATCACAGGTTTCAAGGCACTGTGATCACCCATTCGAAGGCCCTGCCCAGCATCGCACCCCACACCCTCAGGTCCGTACCAGGGTCCGCGGGGGTGAGAAACGGGTGAGGCGACGGTAAGAAGCGAGCCGGGCGATCACACCCCTGCGGCCCGACCGGCGGGTCTACCATCATCGGCATGACCCGTGTACTGCTCGCCGAGGACGACGCGTCCATCTCGGAGCCGCTGGCCCGCGCCCTGCGCCGGGAGGGCTACGAAGTCGAGGTGCGTGAGGACGGACCCGGCGCACTGGACGCCGGAATGCAGGGCGGCGTCGACCTGGTCGTGCTGGACCTCGGACTGCCGGGCATGGACGGCCTGGAGGTCGCCCGCCGGCTCCGCGCCGAGGGGCACACGATCCCCCTGCTGATCCTCACCGCGCGCGCCGACGAGGTGGACACGGTGGTCGGCCTCGACGCGGGCGCCGACGACTACGTCACCAAGCCGTTCCGGCTCGCCGAACTGCTGGCCCGGGTGCGGGCCCTGCTCCGGCGCGGCGCGGCCGAGCCGCAGCAGCCGCCGGCCACCCACGGGGTGCGCATCGACGTCGAGTCGCACCGGGCGTGGATGGGCGACGAGGAGCTGCAGCTCACGGCCAAGGAGTTCGACCTGCTGCGGGTCCTGGTGCGCGACGCGGGCCGGGTCGTCACCCGCGACCAGCTCATGCGTGAGGTCTGGGACACCACCTGGTGGTCCTCCACCAAGACCCTCGACATGCACATCTCCTGGCTGCGCAAGAAGCTCGGCGACGACGCGGCCAACCCCCGCTACATCGCCACCGTGCGCGGCGTGGGCTTCCGTTTCGAGAAGAGCTGAACCCCCGCCGGGGTTCCGCCACCGGGTAAGAGAACATGCGCCGCCGCCTGATCCAGTCCACGCTCGCCGTGGTGCTCGTCGTGATCGCCGTCTTCGGTGTCTCGCTGGTGATCGTCGAGACCCGCACCATCACCGAGACCGCCAAGGAGCGTGTGGAGTCCGAGGCGGTGCGGCTGGCGAGCATCGTCGACAGCCGGCTGCTCGTCGAGGACAAGGTCACCGCCGGGATCCTCGCCGACCAGGTCACCGAGGACCGGTACGCCGTCGTCCGGATCCCCGGCAAGCCGCCCATCGAGCTCGGTTCCCGGCCGGACGGCGACGTCATCAGCGCCACGGCACCCGGCGAGGAGGGCGAGACGGTCACCGTGCAGGAGCCGCGCTCCTCGGTGACCAAGGAGGTCGCCCGCACCCTGCTGATCATCGGTCTCGTGGCGCTCCTCGCGGTGATCGCGGCGGTGCTGCTGGCGATCCGGCAGGCCAATCGCCTCGCCTCGCCGCTGACCGACCTCGCGGAGACCGCCGAGCGCCTCGGCTCCGGCGACCCGCGCCCCCGCCACCGCCGCTACGGTGTCCCCGAGCTGGACCGGGTCGCCGACGTGCTGGACGCGTCCGCCGAGCGCATCGGCCGCATGCTGACCGCCGAGCGGCGCCTGGCGGCCGACGCCTCCCACCAGCTGCGCACCCCGCTCACCGCGCTGTCGATGCGCCTGGAGGAGATCACCCTCACCGACGACCCCGACACGGTGAAGGAGGAGGCGACCATCGCGCTCACGCAGGTGGAGCGGCTGACGGACGTGGTCGAGCGGCTGCTGACCAACTCCCGGGACCCGCGCACGGGCTCGGCCGTCACCTTCGACCTCGACGAGGTGATCAAGCAGCAGCTCGCGGAGTGGCGCCCCGCCTACCGCAGCGCGGGCCGGGCCATCGTCACCTCCGGCAAGCGGAAGCTGCGGGCGGTGGGCACACCGGGCGCGGTCGCCCAGGTGCTGGCCGCGCTGATCGAGAACTCGCTGATGCACGGCGGCGGCACGGTCGCCCTGCGCACCCGCGTCACCGGCAACCAGATCGTCGTGGAGGTCACCGACGAGGGGCCCGGCGTCCCCGCCGAGCTGGGTTCGCGGATCTTCGAACGGGCGATCAGCGGCCGCAACTCCACCGGCATCGGCCTCGCGGTCGCCCGGGACCTGGCGGAGGCGGACGGCGGCCGCCTGGAGATGCTCCAGGCCAGCCCGGCCGTCTTCGGCCTGTTCCTCTCCAGCACGCCCCCGCGGAAGGACCCGGACGAGGAGAACCGCAGGACGGTGCGCTGAGCCGGACCCGGCCTACGGCACGCGCTGCCTGGGCCGGTCGCCGGTGGCCGGCGCCGAGCCGGCCACGGGCTCGTCCCGCACCGGCAGCGCACGGAACACCCACGTGCGGTAGGACCAGAAGCGGAACAGCGTGGCGACGCCGATGCCGACGAACTTGAAGATGTTGCTCTGCAGCGAGCTGTCCCAGCCGAAGCCGTACGTAGCGGTGTAGAGCAGGCCGTTCTCGATCACCAGGCCGATGACGCTGAACAGCAGGAACAGCGACATCTCGCGGGTGCGGCGGGACTTGTCGCGGTCGCGGTAGGTGAAGTACCGGAACCCCACGTAGTTGAAGACGATCGCCACCACGGTGGCGATCACGCTCGCCCGGACCACCGGGAGATCGGTCGCCTGCCGGACCAGGTTGAACACACCGAGGTTGACCAGAACCCCGGCTCCCCCCACCGCGCCGAACTTGGCCATTTCACGGAAGAGCCGTCGAAGCCCCGAGGAACCTCGTTCCATCGCCCACAGGCTCCCGTCGGTAGAAGTGCGTCAACTCCGCCATGCTAACCACCCGCACGCGCGATCTTCCTGCGGACGGCTCGCTCCGTCCGCCCCACCTGCCCCGTGCGTCCCGTGCGGAGGGCGGGAATCGGCCACCCTGGCGTGGGCGGATACCCTGGGGGCGTGACGTTCCCGGTAGTCGGCATGGTCGGCGGTGGCCAGCTCGCTCGTATGACACACGAGGCGGGCATCCCGCTCGGCATCAGGTTCAAGCTCCTCAGTGACACCCCGCAGGATTCGGCGGCCCAGGTGGTGAGCGATGTCGTCGTCGGCGACTACCGCGACCTGGACACGCTGCGCGCCTTCGCGCGCGGCTGCGACGTGATCACCTTCGACCACGAGCACGTGCCCACCGAGCACCTCAGGGCTCTTGAGGCCGACGGCATCCCCGTCCGCCCCGGCCCCGACGCGCTCGTGCACGCCCAGGACAAGGGCGTGATGCGCGCGAAGCTCGAAGCGATCGGTGTGCCCTGCCCGCGCCACCGCATCGTCGACGGGCCCGAGGACGTGGCCGCGTTCGCGGCCGAGGGGGAAGGCTTCCCCGTCGTCCTGAAGACGGTCCGCGGCGGTTACGACGGCAAGGGCGTGTGGGTCGTCGGCTCCGCCGAGGAGGCCGCCGAGCCGTTCAAGGCCGGCGTCCCCGTCCTTGCCGAGGAGAAGGTCGACTTCGTGCGGGAGCTGGCCGCCAACGTGGTCCGCTCCCCGCACGGCCAGGCCGTCGCCTACCCGGTGGTGGAGTCGCAGCAGGTGAACGGCGTCTGCGACACCGTGATCGCGCCCGCGCCCGACCTCGACGAGGACCTCGCGCTCCGGGCCGAGGAGATGGCGCTGAACATCGCCAAGGAACTCGGTGTGGTCGGCCACCTCGCGGTGGAGCTGTTCCAGACCCGCGACGGCCGCATTCTGGTCAACGAACTCGCGATGCGCCCGCACAACTCCGGCCACTGGTCCATGGACGGCGCGATCACCTCGCAGTTCGCCAACCACGTCCGCGCCGTCCTCGACCTCCCGCTCGGCGACCCGCGCCCGCGCGCGAAGTGGACCGTCATGGTCAACGTGCTCGGCGGCGACTACCCGGACATGTACTCCGCGTACCTGCACTGCATGGCCCGCGACCCCCGGCTGAAGATCCACATGTACGGCAAGGACGTGAAGCCCGGCCGCAAGGTCGGTCACGTGAACACCTACGGCGACGACCTGGACGACGTGCTGGAGCGCGCCCGTCACGCAGCCGGCTACCTGAGAGGCACGATCACCGAATGAGCCCGGTTGTAGGCATTGTCATGGGGTCGGACTCCGACTGGCCCGTCATGGAGGCGGCGGCCAAGGCCCTCGACGAGTTCGACATCGCCTACGAGGTCGACGTCGTCTCCGCGCACCGCATGCCCCGCGAGATGATCGCGTACGGCGAGCAGGCCGCCGACCGCGGGCTGAAGGCGATCATCGCGGGCGCGGGCGGCGCCGCCCACCTGCCCGGCATGCTCGCCTCCGTGACCCCGCTGCCCGTCATCGGCGTGCCCGTGCCGCTGAAGTACCTCGACGGCATGGACTCGTTGCTGTCCATCGTGCAGATGCCGGCCGGCGTCCCGGTCGCCACCGTCTCCGTGGCCGGCGCGCGTAACGCCGGTCTGCTCGCGGCCCGCATCCTCGCCGCCCACGACGAGGAACTCCTCGGTCGCATGCGGGATTTCCAGCAGGAGCTGAACGACCAGGCGACCGAGAAGGGCAAGCGTCTGCGGTCGAAGGCCCAAGGCTCCGCCGCAGGCTTCGGCTTCGGCAAGTGAGCGGGGTGGATGCCGTGACGTCCCTCGACGAAGCCCGCGCGCTGCTGGCCGAGTTCCCCGTCGTCGACGGGCACAACGACCTGCCCTGGGCGCTGCGCGAACAGGTCACCTACGACCTCGACGCCCGCGACATCTCCGCCGACCAGTCCGCCCACCTGCACACCGACATCCCCCGGCTGCGCGCCGGCGGCGTCGGCGCGCAGTTCTGGTCGGTGTACGTTCGCGCCGACGCGCCCGACCCGGTCCCGGCCACGCTGGAACAGATCGACTGTGTACGGCAGCTGGCGGACCGTCATCCGCGGGACCTGGCGCTCGCGCTGACCGCCGCCGACATGGAGGCCGCGCGCCGCGAGGGCCGTATCGCCTCCCTGATGGGGGCGGAGGGCGGCCACTCCATCGCCGACTCCCTCGGCACCCTGCGCGGGCTGTACGACCTCGGCGTGCGCTACCTGACCCTCACCCACAACTTCAACGTGGCGTGGGCGGACTCGGCGACCGACGAGCCCGCCGTGGGCGGCCTGTCGGCGTTCGGCCACGAGGTGGTGCGGGAGATGAACCGTCTCGGCATGCTGGTCGACCTCTCCCACGTCGCCGCGACGACCATGCGGGACGCGCTCGACACCAGCACCGCGCCGGTGATCTTCTCGCACTCCTCGGCCCGCGCGGTCTGCGACCACCCGCGCAACATCCCCGACGACGTGCTGGAGCGGCTGCCCGCCAACGGCGGCATCGCGATGGTGACCTTCGTGCCGAAGTTCGTGCTCCAGGCGGCCGTCGACTGGACGGAGGCCGCCGACGAGAACATGCGCGCGCACGGCTTCCACCACCTCGACACCACCGCCGAGGCGATGAAGGTGCACCGCGCCTTCGAGGAGACGCACCCGCGTCCCGTCGCCACGGTGTCCACGGTCGCCGACCACCTCGACCACATGCGCGAGGTCGCCGGCATCGAGCACCTCGGCATCGGCGGCGACTACGACGGCACGGCCTTCACCCCCGACGGCCTCGACGACGTCTCCGGCTACCCCCGGCTGATCGCCGAGCTGCTGGACCGCGGCTGGTCCCGGGCCGACCTGTCCAAGCTGACCTGGCAGAACGCGGTCCGGGTGCTGGGCGCCGCCGAGGACGTGGCCCGCGACCTGCGCGCGACGCGCGCGCCGTCCAACGCTCGCATCGAGGCACTGGACGGCTGACCGGCGGACGCGGCGCGGGGCTTACCCCGAACGCCGCGTTCACCAGGAAGCCGGTGGGTGCTCCGTGCGACGGTGACCGTACCGCCGAGGTCACGACGTACGGAGCCCCGTGATGGCCGATCTCCAGGACGACCTGCATCCCGCCGCCGAGGTCGGCCGTGTCGACGAGCCGTTCCCGCAGGAGGGGATGGTCGTCGGGCCGGAGGAGTACCGGCCCGTCTCCGACCCGGACGACGACCCCCTGGACCGGGCCCGGGCCGTGCTCGCCGCCCACCCTGTCGCCGACGGCTACAGCGGGCTGCCGTGGGCGCTGCGCGGACTGCCCTGGTACGACCTCGACCTCGGGGAGAGCGCCGTCGACGCGGACGTGCCCCGGCTGCGCAGGGGGCAGGTCGGCGCCGTCTTCTGGGCACTGCACCTGCCCGAGGGACACGACGGCGACCGGGCCCTGACCACCACCCTGGAACAGCTGGACCTGGCGCAGGCGGTCGTCGCCGGCCACGACGAGGGGCTGCGCCCCGCCCGCACCGCCGGGGAGCTCGTGGACGCCCGCAACTGCGGCCGGGTCGCCGTGCTGTTCGGACCGGCCGGCGCGGCCGCGCTCGGCGACTCCCTGAGCGTCCTGCGGGCGCTGCACGCCCTTGGCCTGCGGGTGCTCACCCTGACCGGCACCTCCTGGGCGGGCCCCGCCGGGCTCACCCGGTTCGGCGAGGAGGTCGTGCGCGAGATGAACCGGATCGGCATGGTCGCCGACCTCTCCCACGCGTCCACCCCGACGATCCGCCGGGCCCTCACCGTGTCCAAGGCGCCCGTGCTGTTCAGCCGGTCCGCCGCCCGTGACCTGCGTCCGCACCCGGCCAACCTGCCCGACGACCTGCTCACCGCGGTGGGCGAGGCCAAGGGCCTGTGCCTGGTGCCGCTGACCGCCGAGCAGGCGGGCCCGACCGTCCGGGACGTCGCCGACCACCTCGACCACGTCCGCACCCTCGCCGGCCCGGACTGCGTCGGTCTGTCCGGCACCTACGACACCGGCAGCGCCCACCCGCAGGAACTGCGCGACCCGTCCTGCTATCCGAGGCTGATCGCCGAGCTGCTGCGACGGGGCTGGGGCGAGGCCGACGTCGGCCTGCTGACCTGGGGCAACGTCCAGCGGGTGCTGCGCGCCGCCGCCTTCACCGCGCACACCGCGCAGCAGCGCCGCCCGCCGTCGACGGCGACGGTCACCGCCCTCGACGGCTGAGCGGCGACCGTCACGCCCCCGCTACGGCTGCTCGACCGTCACGGCTCCTCGGCCGTCACGGTCGCCCGGCGTCACGGCTGCTCGATCCGGCACAGGCAGAAGGGATGCCCGGCGGGGTCGGCGTACACGCGGAAGTCCTTCGTCTCCCAGTCCTCCCGGTCCAGCACCTTCGCCCCGAGGGCCAGCACCTTCTCCTCGGCCGCGTCGACCTCCTCCCAGGTCCCGCCCGCGTCGAAGTCGAGGTGGAACTGCTGCGAGTCGTGGTCGGCGCTCGGCCAGGCCGGCGGGGTGAAGCCGGTGGCCCGCTGGAAGGCGAGCCGCGGGCCCGAGGGGACCTGCAGGACCACCCAGTCCGCGTCCTCCGCCACGGGGGTGCCGCCGGCGACAGCCGCGTAGAAGACGGCCAGCTCGTTGGGGTCGGGGCAGTCCAGGACGACACTGCGCAGTCGTGCCACGGGGGCCATCGAATTCCTCCAGGTCTCAGCAGGCACAGAGGCAGAACGGGTGCCCGGCCGGATCCGCGTAAACCCGGAAGGTCCGTGAGCGGTCCTCCGTGTCCAGCGGCCTGGCGCCCAGCGCCAGCACCTCCTTCTCCGCCGCGTCCAGGTCCTCGACGGTCAGGTCGAGGTGGAACTGCTGGGAGCGGTCGGCCGCGGGCCACCGCGGCGGCACGTACCCCTCGGCGCGCTGGAAGGCCAGCGTCGGGCCGCCGGGCACCTTCAGGTCCACCCAGTCGCCCTCACCCTCGGCCGCGCCGCCCACGACACCGGCGTAGAAGCCGGCCAGCGCACCGGGGTCCGGACAGTCCAGGACGACGGCGCCCACCTTCGCTACGGACATGACTGCCTCCTCGTGTTACCGCCAAAAGCGGTCTGCTGGTAACCGTTACCGCATGCTCCCGCAGAGGCGGTAACGTTGCAAGGGAATTGAGAAAGGTGGCCTCGCGTCATGACCGAAAGAGCGGCCCCGCCCGGGCAACTGACCCTGGTGCAGGCCCTCGTCAACACGGTGGACCTGGCCGCCGGCCGCGACGCGCTGGACACCCCCGAGGGCCGCGCGCCCTTCGGGCTCACCGAGGACACCGTGGACGCCGCCCGGGAGCTGCGCGAGTCCCTGCGGGCCACCCTGCTCGCGCATGCCGGCCACCCGGCCCACGCCCCGGTCACCCCGCTCGGCGACCTGCTCGCCCGCGCACCCCTGGTGATCACCGTGGACCCCGCCGACGGCGCCGCCGCCCTCGCGCCGGTCGACGAGGGGCCGCTGCTCTCCCAGGTGGCCGCCGCCGTGGCCGAGGCGCTCACCGCCGGCACCTGGCAGCGCTTCAAGGCCTGCGAGTCCCCCACCTGCCACTGGGCGTACTACGACCGCAGCCCCGGCGGACGTGGCCGCTGGTGCTCGATGCAGGTGTGCGGGGCCCGCGCGAAGATGCGCCGATACCGTGCGAAGCAGGGGTAGCAGCACCACATCCGCGCGCCGTGGGGCAGAATGCGATGCGACGCCGGTTCGGCCGACTGAGCCTCGGCCGAACCGGCGTCACCTGTGTCCGGTCTCCGGTCAGGCGCCGGGGCGTCCCATCGCCCGGTAGCGCCAGCCCGCCCGCCGCCAGGCCTCCGGGTCCAGGGCGTTGCGCCCGTCGAGCACCAGCCGGTCGGCCACGACCTCGCCCAGCTCCGCCGGGTCCAGCTCGCGGAACTCCTGCCACTCCGTCAGGTGCAGCACGACGTGCGCACCGCGGACCGCCTCCAGCGCCGAGCCGGCGTACCCCAGCGTCGGGAACAGGCTGCGGGCGTTCTCCATGCCCTTCGGGTCGTACACCGTGACCTGGCCGCCCTGCAGATGGATCTGCCCGGCCACGTTCAGCGCCGGCGAGTCGCGCACGTCGTCCGAGTCCGGCTTGAACGTCGCTCCCAGCACCGCCACCCGCTTGCCCAGAAACGCCCCGCCGCCCAGCGCCTGCCGGGTCAGCTCCACCATCCGGCCGCGCTGGCGCATGTTGATCGAGTCGATCTCCCGCAGGAACGTCAGCGCCTGGTCCGCGCCCAGCTCACCGGCGCGCGCCATGAACGCGCGGATGTCCTTCGGCAGGCAGCCGCCGCCGAAGCCGATCCCGGCCCGCAGGAACTTCCGGCCGATCCGGTCGTCGTGGCCGATCGCCTCCGCCAGCTTGGCGACGTCACCGCCGGTGGCCTCGCACAGCTCCGCCATCGCGTTGATGAACGAGATCTTGGTGGCCAGGAAGGAGTTCGCGGAGGTCTTCACCAGCTCCGCCGTCGGGAAGTCCGTCACCACGAACGGCGAGCCCTCCTCGACCGGCGTCGAGTACACCTCGCGCAGCAGCTTCTCCGAGCGCTCGCTGCGTACGCCCACCACGATCCGGTCCGGGTGCAGGGTGTCCTGCACCGCGAAGCCCTCCCGCAGGAACTCCGGGTTCCAGGCCAGCTCGGCGTCCGCCCCGGCCGGCGCGTGCTCGGCGAGGTAGGCGGCCAGCCGGTCGGCCGAACCGACGGGAACCGTCGACTTGCCCACGACCAGCGCGGGACCCTTCAGATGCGGGGCGAGCGAGGCGATCGCCGAGTCGACGTACGACATGTCGCAGGCGTACTCGCCGTGCCGCTGCGGGGTGTTCACGCAGATGAAGTGGATGTCGCCGAACTCGCCCAGCTCGGCCCAGTCCATGGTGAACCGCAGCCGGCCGGTCGAGCCCTCGATCCCGGCCACGTGCCGGCGCAGCAGCTCCTCGAGTCCCGGCTCGTACATCGGGACCTCGCCGCGGCGCAGCTTGTCGATCTTCTCCGGCACCACGTCGAGGCCCATCACCTCGAACCCCAGCTCGGCCATGGCCGCCGCGTGGGTCGCGCCGAGATAACCGGTGCCGATCACGGTGATCTTGAGGGCCATGGGTGCTCCAGGGGTCTGCGGCAGGCACGTGCGCGCCCGAGCATATCCGGGGTGCCTGCGCGCTCCCCGCCCGGCGGTCCCACCGCTGTCGTCCAGCTCACCTGTTCACGGCCAGGGGGGAGGGCTAACATTTGAGTTACTTAACGGTAGTTAGCGTGATCAGCATCGCAGTGTTTTGGAGCGTGAGAGACCTTGGCCGGATCGGCTGACTTCGACCTGTACCGCCCGTCCGAGGAGCACGACATGCTCCGTGACGCCGTCCGCTCGCTGGCCGAGGCGAAGATCGCGCCGCACGCCGCCGCGGTGGACGAGGAGGCCCGCTTCCCCCGCGAGGCCCTCGACGCGCTCGTCGCGAACGACCTGCACGCCGTCCACGTCCCCGAGGAGTACGGCGGCGCCGGCGCCGACGCCCTCGCCACGGTCATCGTGATCGAGGAGGTGGCTCGCGTCTGCGCGTCCTCCTCCCTCATCCCCGCGGTGAACAAGCTGGGCTCGCTGCCCGTCATCCTCTCCGGCTCCGAGGAGCTGAAGAAGAAGTACATGGGCCCGCTCGCCAAGGGCGACGCGATGTTCTCGTACTGCCTCTCCGAGCCGGACGCCGGTTCCGACGCGGCCGGCATGAAGACCAAGGCCGTGCGCGACGGCGACCACTGGATCCTCAACGGCGTGAAGCGCTGGATCACCAACGCCGGCGAGTCCGAGTTCTACACGGTGATGGCCGTCACCGACCCGGCCAAGCGCTCCAAGGGCATCTCCGCCTTCGTCGTGGAGAAGTCCGACGAGGGTGTCTCCTTCGGTGCCCCGGAGAAGAAGCTCGGCATCAAGGGCTCGCCCACCCGCGAGGTGTACCTGGACAACGTCCGCATCCCCGCCGACCGCATGATCGGCGAGGAGGGCACCGGCTTCGCCACCGCGATGAAGACCCTGGACCACACCCGCATCACCATCGCGGCCCAGGCCCTCGGCATCGCCCAGGGCGCCCTCGACTACGCCAAGGGCTACGTCCAGGAGCGCAAGCAGTTCGGCAAGCCGATCGGCGACTTCCAGGGCGTGCAGTTCATGCTCGCCGACATGGCCATGAAGATCGAGGCCGCCCGCCAGCTCACCTACGCGGCCGCCGCGAAGTCCGAGCGGGGCGACAGCGACCTGACCTTCCAGGGCGCCGCCGCCAAGTGCTTCGCCTCGGACGTCGCCATGGAGGTCACCACCGACGCCGTCCAGCTCCTCGGCGGCTACGGCTACACCCGCGACTACCCGGTCGAGCGCATGATGCGCGACGCCAAGATCACGCAGATCTACGAGGGCACCAACCAGGTGCAGCGCATCGTGATGGCGCGCAACCTGCCGTAACGGCGGAAGCAGAGCCTCGGGAGGGTGTCCGGCGACGGGCACCCTCCTTCGCCGTGCGGGCCCTCGGCACGATCCGGGCCGCAGCGGCCGTCACTTGCGCCAGAACAGGTGGTGCGCCACCCCGCTCGGGCTCGGCACGACCTCCAGATGGAACCGGTCGAGCAGCTCGTCGGGGGAGTCCCACAGGCGCAGCCCGGAACCGATCTTCATCGGCGACACCGCCACGTGCAGGGTGTCCACCAGATCGGCGTCCAGGAACTGCCGTACGGTGCTCACCCCGCCGCCGAGCCGCACGTCCTTGCCGTCCGCCGCTTCCCGCGCCAGCTCCAGCACCGTCCTGGGGTCGCCCTCGACGAAGTGGAACGTGGTGTCGGAGAGCGTGACGGACGGACGCGGGTGGTGGGTCATCACGAACACCGGCGTGTGGAACGGCGGCTCGTCCCCCCACCAGCCCTTCCACTCGTGGTCCTGCCAGGGACCCCGCTGGGGCCCGAACTTGTTGCGCCCCATGATCTCCGCGCCGATGTTGTTCGCGAAGTCCCGGGTGAAGTAGTCGTCGACGCCCCGGGTCCCGCCGGGTTCGGTGCGGTTCGGCCAGCTCGCGGTCGCGCCGGCCCAGGCGAAGAGCGTGCCGGGGTCCACGTGGCCGAAGGGCCGCTCCAGGGTCTGGTCCTCGCCCGCGCCGACCCCGTCGCTCGAGACGTTGAAGTTCTGCACTCTCAGCAGCTGTGGCACTGTCTCTCCTCACTAGGTGACAGTGTGAGGACTCCCCATCAGGAGAGAACTCATCGCCGCCGGCTCACAGGAAACGCCGGATCGGGGTGACCGCCGCCTCGGCCAGACGCGCGGGCAGCGGACGGCGCCGCCAGCGCTCCGCGTCGATCGGCTCGCTCTGCTTGCGGTCGGCGTCGAAATCGGCGTCGAGCGCCGCGGTGAAGTCCTCGTCGAGGACGGCCAGCATGACCTCCTCGTCGTGCTCCAGGGAGCGGCGGTTGAAGTTGGTGGAGCCGATCAGGGAGCAGACTCCGTCCACCGTGATGATCTTCGTGTGGAGCATGGTCGGCTGGTACTCCCGCACCTCCACGCCCGCGTCCACCAGCGTCTGGTAGTGCTGCCGCCCGGCCAGCAGACAGGCGCGCTGGTCGGTGTGCGGCCCGGGCAGCAGGATCTCCACCCGCACGCCCCGGCGGGCGGCGGCGGCCAGCAGGTCGATGAAGTACGCGTCGGGCGCGAAGTACGCCGTGGACAGCCGGAACCGCTCCCGCGCCGAGGTGATCACCACCCGCAGCAGCGTCTGCATGTCCTGCCAGCCGAAGCTGGCCGAACCCCGCACCACCTGCACCGTGGCGTTGCCCGGCTGCTCCTGCGAGGTGAAGCGGTCGTGCTCGTCGTACAGCTCGTCGTGGCACTCCGCCCAGTTCTGCGCGAAGGCCGCGGCGATGCCGTCCACGGCCGGGCCCCTGACCTGCACATGGGTGTCCCGCCACTCGTCGGGGTTACGGGCGTTGCCGCACCACTCGCGGGCGATGCCGACGCCGCCGGTGAAGGCGGTGTGCTCGTCGGTGACCAGAACCTTGCGGTGGCAGCGGTGGTTCTGCCGCATCGGCGACAGCCGGGTGGGCTTGCGGAACCAGGCCACGTGGACGCCCGCGTCCGCCATGGCCTCCAGCAGCCCCGGCTCGATCTCCTTGGCGCCGAAGCCGTCCAGCAGCAGCCGTACCCGCACCCCCGCGCGGGCCCGGTCCGCCAGGGCCTCGGCGAACTCCCGCGCTATGTCACCCCGCCAGTAGACGAAGGTCATCATGTCGACCGTGTGCTCCGCGGCGCGGATGGCCGCCAGCATCGCGGGGAAGATCTCGTCGCCGTTGCGCAGCGGCACGAGCTCGTTGCCCTCGGTGGCCGCGATGCCGATGAGCCGTTCCAGCCGTCTGCGCAGCCTCTTCCGCTCCGTCTGTGGTGTCACGTCCCTCTCCCCTGTGTGTCCTGCGACCGCCCCCTCGGCGCCGTGGTCAGGGGCGCCACCCCTCCTTGTTGCCGCTCCCGGTGCGGTCAAGCAGCGCCGCGTGGTGGTCATGGCCACAGGGGCGTAGGACGGGAGGTGCGGGGGCCGAGCGCCGGCCCGCGCCGTCCCCTGGGAGGAACCATGACCCAGCAGCAGACCGTCGAACCGCTGAGCAAGGAGATGCAGGACTGCGTCCAGGCGTGCATGGAGTGCCACGGCGTGTGCGAGGAGACCATGAGCGCGTGTCTGCAGACGGGCGGCGACGCCCGGACGCGGATCATGCGGGCGCTCCTGGACTGCTCGGAGATGACCCGCATGTGCGCGGACATGATGATGCGCCGCTCGCCGCTGGCGAACGAGATGTGCATGATGTGCGCGCAGGCCTGCGACCTGTGCGCCGAGGCGTGCATGTCGATGCCGGACGACGAGCGGATGACGCGGTGCGCGGAGTCCTGCCGCCGCTGCTCCGAGACGTGCCGCGCGATGGCGGGCGCCCCGATGTGACCGGCCGCGCCGGACGTGCGCGAGGGCACCCCCGCGGGGGTGCCCTCGTACGGTGCCGTTCGGGGCGTCAGTTGCCCTTGACGGTGACCTTCTCGTCGTTGTTCAGCTGGTTGACCAGCTGCTTCACCTTCTCCTTGTCCCACAGCAGGTTGCCGCCGGTGGAGCCGGAGATCGGCATGTTCATCGACGTGCCGTCACCACCGCTGACGCCCTTCATCGACCAGAACATGTCGGCCAGGTCGAACAGGCCCATGTCCTTGTCGACGATCAGAGAGTCCAGGCCCGCCCCCATGGTCGGGTAGAGCTTGAAGGGGTTGAGCACGGTGCCCGGGGTCGCCACCTGGTTGGCCAGGGCGGACAGGAACTTCTGCTGGTTCTTGGTGCGGTCCAGGTCGGAGCCGGCCAGGGCGTAGCGGGTGCGGACGAAGGCGAGCGCCTCCTCGCCGTTCAGGGTCTGCTTGCCCTTCTTGAGGTCGGCGCCCGACTTGGTGTCCTTGATGTCCTGCGGGATGTCGATCTCCACGCCGCCGACCGCGTCCACGATGTTCGCGAAGCCGCCGAAGCCGATCTCCACGTAGTGGTCGATGTGCAGTCCGGTGTTGAACTCGACCGTGCGGACCAGCAGCTCGGGGCCGTCCTCGGCGTAGGCGGCGTTCAGCTTCACCTGCCGGCCGGTCCCGGGGTAGGTCTTGCCCGACTCGGAGCCCTTGAAGGTGGGGATCTCCACGTTCGAGTCCCGGGGGAGGGATATCAGGGTCGGGCCGTTGTCCCCGGTGTGAAGGATCATCACCGAGTCCGTGCGCTTGCCGTCGGCGGAGCCGGTGTGCAGCTTCTTCTTGTCCTCGGCGGTCAGCCCCTCGCGGCTGTCGGAGCCGACGATGAGGTAGTTGGTGCCCGCGCCCTTCTCGGGCCGCTCGATCACCTTCGACAGGTCGACCTCGCGGTTGAGCTTGGAGTCGGCCCAGAAGTAGGTCGCGACGGTCGTGACGAACAGCACGGTCACCAGGGTGATCGCCGTCCACTTGACACGACGGCGCCAGTCCGGGGCGGGGCGCTGCGGGCCGTAGCCGTCACCGCCGCCGTGTCCGCCGGCGCCGCCGTAGACCTGGCCGGTGTTGTAGCCGCTGTCGTAGCCGCCGCCGTGTCCGCTCCCGTCGACGTAACCGGGCTGCTGCGGCACGCCGCCGTAGGCGCTCTGCCCGGGAGGGGCCGGCTGTCCGCGGCGGACCTGCCGCATGACACGGGCACCCTCGGGCTGTGCGCTCCCGCTCCCGCGTCCGTAGCGGCCGCCGCGGTTGTCGTCGGACCATGCCTCGGGCCAGTCATTCATGGGAGACAGTGTGCAGGTCCGGGTGGTGGGCCATACAAGGGTCGTCGGAAAATCAGGGCACCGCTGTTGCGAAGCTGACACAAAACGGGCCCCTGTCACCGCCGTACAAGCCGGTTGTCACCAGCGCATAAGGTGGAGGCCATGACAGACCAGGCCCCTGCCGTGCCGACGGACAGTCCGGAAATCCCGGGCAAGCCCGTCTCGGCGTCCCGCACCACGCTCAGCCACATCATGACGCACAACGACACCAATCTTCTGGGCACCGTGCACGGCGGGGTGATCATGAAACTGGTCGACGACGCGGCGGGCGCCGTCGCCGGCCGGCACTCCGGGGGGCCGGCCGTGACCGCGTCCATGGACGAGATGGCGTTCCTCGAGCCGGTCCGCGTCGGTGATCTGGTCCATGTGAAGGCCCAGGTCAACTGGACCGGGCGGACCTCGATGGAGGTCGGCGTGCGGGTGCTGGCGGAGCGCTGGAACGAGTCGGCGCCGGCCACGCAGGTCGGCTCGGCCTACCTGGTGTTCGCGGCCGTCGACGCGGACGGCAAGCCGCGCCGGGTGCCGCCGGTCGTACCGGAGACCGAGCAGGACCGCCGCCGCTACCAGGAGGCCCAGATCCGCCGCACCCACCGCCTGGCCCGCCGCCGAGCCATCATGGACCTGCGCGCGAAACGAGCCGCGGAGGGCTTCGAGGACTGACGCCCTCGACCCGCCCGAGCCCTCCCGGAGGCCGGGGCCCCTGACTCGCCGGCCCGGCGCCTTGAGAACCGACCGGGGCCGCTCCGCACCCCGACCCAGGCACGCCAGGCCGCGACCGGGCCGCCGGCCGGCCGTGGACCGAGGGGCTCGGAACCCGCCGGTGCTGTCCGCCACCCGAAGCGGGCCCACAAGAGGGGATCCGCCCGTGGGCGGGGTTCAGGAGCAGCTGACCTCGTCGCCTCGTACCACGCCGAGTTCGCCCTGGCCCGGGTCCTGGGCGCGGACCTTCTGGACCTTTTCGAAGTCGGTGCCCGCGATCACCTTGAGGGTGGCGCCCTGGCCCTTCACCGCGCGCAGCTCGCTGCCGGGCAGCGCGGTCGCGAGGGACTTCGCGGAGCGGTCCCAGCGGGGGTCGTAGGCGACGACCGTGCGCCGCACGTCCTGCCGGTCCGCGTTGACCGGGGCCTTGGTGGTGGCGAAGCCGGTCGCCGACAGGGCCGCGTCCACGCGGCGGCCGAGCCCCGGTGTGCGGGTGCCGTTCTCGACCTGCACCCGGATCTGCCGGGGGTCCACCGGCACCCTCCGGGCCGCGTCGGGCGCGGGGCGGGGCGACAGCGGCTGGTCCCGGCGCAGCGCGTCGAAGATGTGCTCGGCCTTGTCGGTGTCCCACTTCAGGGTCGAGCCGACGCCCTTCACGGCGTACCCCATCGTCGCGACCGGCACGGTCGTGAACTCGGACGACGACGGCGAGAAGTTCCGCATCGCCCGGCCCAGGTCGAGCAGCTCGCCGGTGCCGAACCCCTCGTCCGCGCGGACCGACCCCAGCACGGAGCGGGTGACGTCGCGGAACCGCATCGGGTTCAGCAGGATCCCGGACGAGGTGGCCCGGTCCACGAGCGCCGCGAGGAACTGCTGCTGGCGCCGCATCCTGCTGAGGTCGGAGGCGCCGTCGACGTGCCGGGCGCGGACGTACTGCAGGGCCTCGCCGCCCTTGAGGGTGTGCCGGCCGGCGGGCAGGTCGAGGCCGGTCTGGCGGTCCTTGAGCCGCTGGTCGGTGCAGATCTCCACACCGCCGACCACGTCGACGGTCTTCATGAAGCTGGTGAAGTCGACCTCCAGGTAGTGGTCGATCTTCACCCGGGTCATCTTCTCCACCGTTCGCACGGTCAGCTGCGGCCCGCCCTCCGCGTACGCGGCGTTCAGCTTGAGCGGGTGTCCCTTGTGCTGCTTGCCGCTGACCCGGTCGGTGTGCGGCGGGGTCTCGGCGTAGGAGTCGCGCGGCAGGCTGACCACGCTGGCGCGGTCCCGGTCCTCCGAGATGTGCACGATCATGATCGTGTCCGTGCAGTGGCAGGGCGCCCCGCCGAGCCGGTACCTCTCCCGCTCCTCCTTGCCGACGCTGTCCCGCCCGTCCGTGCCGACCAGCAGGATGTTCATGCCGTGACCGGCCCGCGGGCGGTTCTTCATGTCGCGGAACGGGTCGACCCGGGCGATGTCGTCGTCGAGCCCGCTGAGCAGCGCGTGCCCGATCCCGGCGGAGGCGAGCACCACGACCGACAGCGCGGTGACCGTCCGCATCACCCAGCGCGGCCTGCGCCGCGGGGGAGCGGGCGGGCGCGGTCCCGGGCGGGGCGGCCGAGCCGGACGCCGGTCGGGCGTACGGGGCCGGGGGGAGCGCGGCGGCGTGGGCAAGGGGGCACCTCCGGACGACGGCCGAGCGTGGAATCGTGAGCACCGTAGGCCGATACGATCTGCGGCCCTTCGCACAGCACCCCGGCACGCGCAGAGGTGTCCCCCGTTCGCGGTAACGTGAGGCTCCTATGAACGCCAATGCCGACGTGCGGCTCCCCGCCGTTTCCGTGATCATGCCCGTCCTCAACGAGGAGCGGCATCTGCGCGGCGCCGTCCGCGCGATCCTCGCCCAGGAGTACGCCGGCGAGATGGAGGTCGTGATCGCCCTCGGTCCGTCCACGGACCGCACGGACGAGATCGCCGCCGAGCTCGTGGCCGAGGACCCGCGGGTGCACACCGTGCCCAATCCCACCGGCCGCACCCCGGCCGCCCTCAACGCGGCGATCAAGGCCTCGCGCCATCCGGTCGTGGTCCGCGTCGACGGGCACGGGATGCTCTCCCCGAACTACATCGCCACCGCCGTGCGGCTCCTGGAGGAGACCGGCGCGCAGAACGTGGGCGGCATCATGCACGCCGAGGGCGAGAACGACTGGGAGCGCGCCGTCGCCGCCGCGATGACCTCGAAGATCGGCGTGGGCAACGCCGCCTTCCACACCGGCGGCCAGGCGGGCCCCGCCGAGACCGTCTACCTGGGCGTGTTCCGGCGCGAGGCGCTGGAGCGGCAGGGCGGCTACAACGTGGAGTTCATCCGCGCCCAGGACTGGGAGCTGAACTTCCGCATCCGGGAGGCGGGCGGCCTGATCTGGTTCTCGCCCGAGCTGAAGGTGTCGTACCGGCCCCGCCCGTCCGTGCGGGCGCTCGCCAAGCAGTACAAGGACTACGGCCGTTGGCGCCACGTGGTGGCCCGCTACCACTCCGGGTCCATCAACCTGCGCTACCTCGCCCCGCCGACCGCGGTGTGCGTGATCGCGGCCGGGATCGTGGTGGGCGCGGCGCTCACCCCGTGGGGCTTCCTGGTCCCAGGCGGCTACCTGGCGGCGATCGTCGCGGGGTCCATACCCGCCGGCAAGGGCCTGTCGCTCAAGGCGCGGCTGCAGATCCCGGTGGCGCTGGCCACCATGCACATGTCGTGGGGCTGGGGCTTCCTGACCAGCCCGCGCTCGCTGGCCAAGAAGGTCATCGCCTCCCGGCGTCCCGCTGTCCACGCGGACACCCAGGCGGCCTGAGGCTCGCACCCGGCACACCGAAGGCCCCTTCCCGCGACCGGGAAGGGGCCTTCGTGGTCACCAGCTGAAGTTCGGGTCGACGTGCATGCACGCCTCGTCGTCGGCCCCGTTGAGCGCCTGCGCCGACTCGGGCGTGGTGTCGTCCTCCTCGGGCGCCTCGTACCGCGTGCCCTCGCGCCAGTCCGCGCCCACCAGCAGCGTCACACCGGACACGTCGGTGGACCGCTCCACCGCGTCCGCGGGGATGCCGAGGACCGCGGCGACCCGGCGGGCGTCGCCCTCCAGGTCGGCGCTCGGGTAGCGCACCACCGTCCGCTCCTCGCTGAAGGCGCTCGTGGTGTCGGCGGCGGCCTGCACGAAGCCCTTGTCCTTCAGCACCCCCGCGACGGTGCCGGCCCGTCCCGAGGCGGGCGCGAGGGTGTCGGTGCGGGTGCCGTTGCGGACCTGCACGGCGATGGCGGCGTCGTCGGCGGCCGGATCGGCGGGCGGCTTCTCCACGGCCGGCTTCGGCTTGGCGTCCCTGCCGTCCAGGGCGATGTCCTCGCGCACCAGCCGGAACAGCTTCTCGGCGTCCTCGGTGGGCTCCACGCGGGCGCCCACGTACCGGTTGGGCATCGTGGTCATGGTGATGCGCGCCGGCTCCACCTTGCGCAGCTCGGTGCTCAGGTCGTAGAGCTTCTTCACCGTGTCGAGGCCGGGGTCGACGGTGAGCGCCCGGGTGGCCTCCTCGGCCAGCCGGCGCAGGTTGTTGGGGCTGCTCAGGGTGGCGTTCTCCCGCAGCCGGCGGGCCAGCGAGTTCATGTACATGTGCTGGGCCTTGGCGCGGGCGAGATCGCTGCCGTCCTCGAAGCCGTACCGGGTGCGCAGCCACTGCAGGGCCTGCTTGCCCTTGACCGGGTGGGTGCCCTTCGTCAGCTTCAGCCCGGAGCCGTGCCCCTGGCTGTCACGCGAGTGGATGTTGGCGTCGACGCACACCGGTACGCCGCCGACCGCGTCCGCCATGGCCACCACGCCCGCGAAGTCCACCATGACGAAGTGGTCGATGTGGATGCCGGTGAGCTCCTGCCAGGTGGCCACGGTGCAGCCGGGACCGCCGTGCCCGAGGCTCTCGTTGGCCATCCGGCGGCCCTCGCTCGCCGGGTACACCGTCCCGTCGTCCGGGTCGGTGCACTTGGGGATGTGCAGCAGGGTGTCGCGCGGCATGCTGATCACCGACATGTTGCTGCGGTCGGCGGACAGGTGCACCAGCATCTGCACGTCCGCGAGCGGCGTCGAGCCGAACGTCTCGCGGGCGCCGCCCAGTTTCTGGTTGGCCGCGGAGTCCCGGGCGTCACTGCCGATGAGCAGGATGTTCAGCGGGGTCTGTCCGGCCGCGTTGGGCGTCGGCTCCGCGACCTTGGCGTCGCCGAGGTTCAGCGGGTCCTTCCTGATGTTGTCGTTCAGCTGCCGGTAGTACAGGTAGCCCGCACCGCCGGCCGCGAGTATCAGCAGCGCGAGGACCGCGGCCGACCACTTCAGGACCCGGCGGCCGCGCCGCGGACGGGGGCCCGCGTCGTCGGCGGGCGGCGCGTCGTCGGTGGCCGGTTCCTGTCCCTCGTCACCGGCCGTCTCCCGCGTGACGTTCTGCGTCACTGCCCCCGTCCTTCCCACCCCTGGAAACACCTCGCTCCGACAAGCAGGCCCGCCCTGCGTCCTGTTAGACGCACGAAGGGCCCGTCAGTTGCCCCGGGAAATCCCTCGATTTCGCCAAGGCACGGCCGGCATCAGGCGTTCCCGCGGACCCCGCGGCCCGTTACCAGCGGTAGGGTGCGTAGACGTTCATGCAGGCGCCCTTCTCGGCCGCGCTGAGGGAGTCGACGTCGGCCGGCAGATCCCCCGCCTTCGGTGGTTCCTGCCGCGGATACGTGTCGCCCTCGCGCCAGTCCGCGCCGACCACCACGGTGACGCCCGCGACGTCGGCGGACCGGCGCACCGACGTCATAGGGATGCCCAGGGACTTGGCGACCCGCTGGGCGTCCCCCTGGAGACCGGCGCTCGGGTAGCGCACCACGGTCCGCTCCTCGGCCAGCGCGGCCGAGGTGTCCCGCACGGCCCGGGTGAAGCCCTTCGCGGCCAGCTCCTGCGCGATCACGCCCGCCCGGCCGGTGACCGGGCCCTCGGTCGCGGAGCGGGTGGCGTTGCTCACCAGCACCTCGATCCGGTCGTCCGGGGCGGAGGGGTCCGCGGTCCGCACCTGGCGGGACGCCTTCCCGCCGCCGTTCTGCGTGGTCCTGCCGCCCTTCTTGTCGAAGGACACGTCGTCGCGGAGCATGGCCCACATCCGCTCGGCGCTCTCCCCGGCCGGGAGCAGATGGTTGGCGTTCTGCGGGTCCGCGACGGTGGGCAGCGTGGTCATGGTGATGCGGTCCGGCGGCACCGTTCTGAGCTGCATCGCCAGGTCGTACAGCTTCTTCACCGAGCCGATCTCCTCGGAGACCCGCAGCGACTTGGTGGCCGCCTCGGCGAGGCCGGTGAGCCGGCCGGTGTCGGTGAAGACGTTCTGGCCGCGCAGCGTGCGGATCATCGAGTTCATGTACATGCGCTGCGCCCGGGTGCGCAGGATGTCGCTGCCCCAGGCGTGCCGGGTGCGCAGCCACTGCAGCGCCTCGACGCCCTCCACCTTGGTCGTCCCGGCCCGCAGCTTCAGCCCGGAGCCCCCGGGCACGCCGGGCAGCGGCCGGTCCCAGACGTTCTGGTTCACGCAGACGTCGACACCGCCGACGGCGTCGGCCATCCGCACCACGCCCGCGAAGTCGATGGTCATCCAGTGGTCGACGTAGACGCCGGTGAGGTTCTCCCACGTCGCGAGCGTGCAGCCCGGACCGCCGCGGGCGAGCGAGGTGTTGATGATGTCGTTGGTCGCCGGGTACGTCGCCCCGGTGTCCGGGTCGGTGCACTTGGGGATGTCGACCCGGGTGTCGCGCGGGATGCTCACCACGGCCGCGCTCCTGCGGTCGGCGGCGAGGTGGATCAGCATCTGCACGTCGCCCAGCGGCGGGTTGCCGCGGGTGTCCCGGCCACCGCCGAGCTCGACGTTGGCCTGGGAGGCGCGGCTGTCGGAGCCGATCAGCAGGATGTTCAGGGGCGTCTGCCCGGCCGCGTTGGGCTCGGAGCGCCGGGCCTTGGAGTCGCCGCTGCTGCGCTCGCCCTTGACCAGGTTGTCGTTGAGGTGGTCGTAGTACAGGTAACCGGCGCCGGCCGTGCCGAGTATCAGCACCGCCAGGGTCGTCGCCGACCAGCGCAGGACCCGCCGGCCCCGGCCGCCGCGCGGCCTGCCCTGGCCTCTTCCCGGGGCGTCGCCGTCCTCCGGGGCGTGCCGCCCTTCGGAACGGCCCCCGTCCGGCGGGCCGGACCGGCGCGGGGCACCGTCCGGCCGTGCCCCCTCCTCGTGCACATCGCTTCGCGTCATCGTGAGGTCTCCCCACCCCTGGACATGGAACGGGCCCGTCCGCGCCCTCTAGGACGCGAAACGGGCCCGTCAGGTGCCTACTCGGCGCACACGACCTTGTCGGCCGTGGACTTCTTGGCGCTGTCGGGCACCTTGGCCGTGGGCGCGCTGACCTTGACGCCCGCCCCCTTGAAGTCCTTGCCGAGGGTCAGCGTCATCGCGGGCAGTCCCTGGGCGTTGGTGACGCTCTCGCCCGGCTTCATCGCCGACCCGGACAGGCCCATGATGTCGGCCAGCCGACGCGCCTGGTCCGCCTGGCCGGGCGCGTACTCGAGGGTGGTCTTCGCCAGCTCCGCGGGCGCGTTGCCCGCGTTCTCCGACTTGCCGACGCCCTGCTCGACCTGGAGCCAGCTCAGGGTCGACTGGGCGCTTCCGGAGGGCGCGCCGCCGTTGAGGATGCGCACCCGCACCTCGGACGCCGGGGCCTTCTCGCCCTTGAGGCGGGCGGCGACGGCGGCCTTCTCCTTCTTCTTCTGCTGCTTGACCTCGGTGAACGACACGTCGTTGCGGATCATGTCGAAGACCTGCGGCGCCTCCGCCTCGTTGAGGACGACGGTCGCCTTCACCTTCTCCGCCGGGTTGTCGATCACCGGGATCGTGGCGAAGGTCAGGTTCTTGACATTGAGCTTGCCCAGCTCCATGCCGAGGTCCTTGAGCTTGTTGATGCTGTCCAGCTGGGAGTCGACGGTGAGCGCCTCGGTGCCCGCCTCGGCCAGCTTGAGCATCTTCGACGGGCTGGTGAGCGTGTCGTTCGACTTCAGCTCGCGCATCAGCGCGCTGAGGAACTGCTGCTGAAGCTCGATGCGGCTCAGGTCGCCGCCCAGACCCACCGAGTGCCGGGTGCGGACGAACGCCAGCGCCTGCTCGCCCTCGATCCTGTGCGTGCCCTTGGGCAGCTTCAGGTGCGAGTCGGGGTCGTCGATGTCCTTGCCCAGGCACACCTCGACGCCGCCGACCGCCGTGGTCAGTGTCTTGACCGCGTTGAAGTCCGCCACCATGAAGTTGTCCGGCTTGATACCGGTCAGCTCGGTCACGGTCCGCATGGTGCAGCTGGGCGTACGGCCGCCCTGGCCGAGGCTGGTGTTGAAGCGGACGCCGGTGGAGCCGGGGATGACCTTCTGACTGCCGTCCTCCTGCTCGGTCGGGCAGTCCGGGACGTCGACTATCAGGTCGCGCGGGATGCTCAGCGCGGTCGCGTTGGAGCGGTCCTTGGACACGTGCAGCAGGATCGTGGTGTCGGCGTGACCCTCGCTGCCCTTGTCGCCGTAGCCCTCGTTGCCCGCGCCGGTGCGCTTGTCGGTACCGATCAGCAGGATGTTGATGGCCTGGTCCTTCTTGAAGCCACCGGTGCTCGCGCCGTCGTCCGACACGGACGTGATGTTGTCGTTCAGGTGCTCCAGGTACAGGTAACCGGCCACGCCCGTGCCGAGCACGAGGAACGCCAGGGTGCCGCTGCCCCAGAGCAGGGCCTTCTTCGCCTTCTTGTTCTTCTTCGCCGGGCGGCGACCGCGGCGGCCGGGCGGCGGCTCCTCCGGCGCACCCCGGCGCCGGCGCTGCGGCGGCACGTCCCGCCCGGGCGTCTCACGCTCGGGCGAGGGCCGGCCCGGGCGCTCGGGCGCCCGCTCGGGCGTCGACGAACGTGGCCGCGCGTTTCCCGCACCGGGGGGCCGTGGCCCACGCGGAGAGGGAATGGGCGACTGCGGTGCGGAAGGGCCCAGTCGCAGTTCGTATTCGCCGGTGCTCGGATTGAGTACCCACTGGTCTGCGGGATCGATGTTCTCTCCCCGCCCACGGCCTTGCGCGTCCACGGTCGCTCGAATCCTCCGTCGGGGCCACGCGGCGCCTTTCCCCTCCCAGGCGCTCGGGTCTCGGTCACACAGTGCGGGATCTCAGGACGGACCTGAAGGAACGGACGCACCGGAGGGCTCACACTAACGGGCCCGATCGGCCCCGGGCGACGTCGGTGACGAATTCCACGCCCTCACAAGGGGCATTCCACCCATTTCCGTGGACAGGAGTTCGGAGTCTGTGAGTTCCCTTTGGGTTTCTTTTACGCGCAGCTGTCCTCGGCGGCCGTGTTCCCGGAGAACGTCGGTGCCGGGGAACTGCTCTGCGGCGGCGCCCCCGTTTCCTTTTGCGTGGCCTTTTGCTCACCGTGCGTATTCACGCTCACGGGTTCGTCCTTACGCAGCCGCTCGAACAGTTCCCCGGCGGCGGGCTGGGCGAGCTGGTCCCGATTGACGTCCCCGGCATACGACTCCCGCGGCACGGTGAGGAATTGCACCCCTTCCGTGGGGATGTCGCGCACCCCTCGTACGAGTTCGTACAAGCCGCGCAAGCTGGCCAGCCCGGGGTCCGTGGTCAGCGACGAGGTGGCCGCGTCCAGCAGGGGGTACAGCTTCACCGGATTCAGCAGGACGCCGTTGCTGCGGACCTTGTTCACCAGCGCGCCGAGGAACCGCTGCTGGCGCTCGATGCGGCCGGTGTCGCTGCCGTCCCCGAGCGTCTTGCGGGCGCGCACGTAGCCGAGCGCCTGTTCCCCGTCGAGGGTCACCCGCCCCGCCGGGAGGCGCAGATCGGCGTCCTTGTCGTCTATGGGCTCGCGCAGGCACACCTCGACGCCGTCCACGGCGTCGACCATGTCCTTGAAGCCCTCGAAGTCGACGACGACGTGGTGGTCCACGCGGATGTCGGTGAGCTTCTCGACGGTGCGGACGGTGCAGGCCGAGCCGCCCACCTCGAAAGCGGCGTTGAACTGCGCGAACATCGGCGCCGAACGCGAACCGTCGGGGCGGCGGCAGTCGGGCACGTCCACCATCAGGTCCCGCGGTATCGACACCGCGGTGGCGCTCTGCCGGCCCGCCGACAGGTGCAGCAGGATCACCGTGTCCGAGCGCTCGGTCCCCGGGTCGTGGCCGTAGCGGCCGTTCTCCGCGCCCGCGCGCGAGTCCGAGCCGATCAGCAGGAGGTTCAGGGCGTCCTTCACCAGCGCGGTGGGCCGGTCCTTCTCGTACCGGGCGAGCTCGGCCGCCGCCGCCTCGTCCGGGGTGATGTTCCCCTCCAGCTTCATGTACACCGCCCACCCGGCGGCCGCGGCGCCCACCAGCGCGAGGGAGACGGCGATGCCGGTGCCCCACACCCAGCGCCGCCGGCGCCGGCGGGCCACACCGCGCCCGCTCGGCGAGGAGCCGGTGCCGGAGCCCCGGCCGGGGGTGCGCCCCGGCGGTTCCTGTCCCTCGGGGGAGGTGCCTGCGGTGTCGCTCATGCCGGGTCACCCCTCCCTGCGTGCGACGTACGGGCCGGGACGGCGCACGGGTGCGTGCTGCGTGCCGCTTCTTACGACGATGACGCGAACGGGGGAGGGGCGAAGGGTGATGCTGAGCCGAACGGGTGAGGCGGAGTGGGTGGCGGCGGGCCGGACCTGGTCGGGGGGCCGGTCCGTGGCGGGCGGCGGGGCCGGATCTGGTGGGAGGCGGTCCGGTCCGTGGTGGCGGCGGGGCCGGGCCTGGTTGGACGGGGTCCGGTCCGTGGCGGGGAGGTGGGCGGGGCCCGGCTCTGGTCGGAGGGGGGCCGGGCGTGGTCGGGTGGGCCGTAGGGCCGTGGCGGCGGGGCCGGATCTGGTCGGACGGGGTCCGGTCCGTGGTGGCGGCGGGGCCGGGCCTGGTTGGACGGGGTCCGGTCCGTGGCCGGTCGGTGGGCGGGCACCGATCTGACTGGAGGAGGGCCGGGTCGGGTGGGACCAGGGCCGTGGTGGCGGGGCCGGATCTGGTGGGAGGCGGTCCGGTCCGTGGTGGCGGCGGGGCCGGGCCTGGTCGGGCAGTGCCCGGTGCGTGGTGGGGTGGCGGGCCCGGTCCGGGGGCGAGGAGCGGTCCGTGTCGGGCGGGTCCGGTCCGTGGTGGGGCCGCGGGGCCGGACCCGGTCGGACGGGGCCCGGCCCGGGGCGGGCGGGTCAGCGGAAGAGGGCGGTGACCCGTTCGCTCTCCACCCTCTTGTCCAGGGCGTCGGCGCCGAGCCGGTCCAGGTTCCGGCACAGCACGACCGAGCCGCCGGTCGCCAGCGGTGCGTACAGCCCGGCGTTCAGCCCTTCCCACGTGTCGTACGGCAGCCCCGACAGGATGCGCGAGGCGGGGCCGGTCAGGCCGAGCTCCGGCGCCTCTGCCCGGGCCCGCTCCACGACCTCCGCCCCGGTGAACTCCCGGCCCGCCACGATCAGCGCCGGCTCCTCCGGGTCGACGGGCGCGTACGGCACGAACCGGTCGCCCTGGCCCGGCACCTCCACGGCGTAGTCGGCGAACCCCGTCGGCGGCTGCGGGAAGCGCCCGCCGAGCGGCCGCAGCGCCAGCGCGATCCGGGGGCCGGAGCAGGCGCGGGCGGCCTCCAGCGTCTCCGGCTCCGGGCCGCTCACCACCACGTCCGCGGCGGACGGATCGCCCGCGACGTCCGCGACCACGCCCACCGACGCGCACGCCAGCAGCCACACCGCGGTCTGCCAGTGAGCCGGCAGCAGGAGGGTCACCCGGTCGCCGGGTTCGACGGACAGTTCGTCCTGGAGCAGGTTCGCGGTCTTGGCCACCCAATTGGCGAAGGTGGCCACGGACAATTCGACCCGCTCGCCCGTGGCGTCGTCGTAGAAGGTCACCAGGGGGCGTCCCGGGTCCGCGGCGAGCGCGGAACTCAGCAGGTCGGCAGGGGTGCGGTCGGTGGCGTTCACCCGCGCAAGGGTACGCGGCCCCGGCCGCGCGCATCCTCCGCGCGGGCCAGGCGCGGGGCACCGGTTCGGGGGAACGGCAGCCGACAGCCCGTCACATGCCCGATGGACAGATTTGTCTGACTATGTCCAAGCTCAGGGGCATGCGTGGAATTCTTGCTTCCTCAATCGGCGTCACCTGCGCCGCGGCCCTCGCCCTCCCGCTCACCCCGCCTGCCGTCGCGTCGGCCGAGAGACCGGCGCCGACAACGGACGCGGCCACGCGGGCGGCGGTGAACTCCGGTACTCCCGGCGTCCCCGAGGCCCCCGGCAGCACCCAGTCGCTGCCCCTGGGGCCCCTCACCCACGACCGCGCCTCCGGCGCCGTGCTCGGCCTGGCGCCGCGGGCCGTACGGAACTTCTCCCTCCTCGGTGTCGTCTGGGACGACCCCTCCGCCGCCCTGCACGGCCGGGTGCAGGTCCGCACCCGTGCGGTGTCCACCGGGGAGTGGTCCGACTGGCAGGACGTCGAGACCCACTACACCGAGCACGGGGCGGACCCGGACTCCGCCGAGGCCGCCTCCGGACGGGTACGGGGCGCCACGGCACCGCTGTGGGTGGGCGAGTCGAACGGCGTCGAGGTGCGGGTGCGGCCGGAGGCCGGTGAGACGGATGCCGGTGAGCCGGCGGGTGGTGCACCGGAGCCGGACGCGGAGGCGGGTGACGTGGACCCGGTCGACGTGGACCCGGTCGACATGGGTTCAGGTGACGTGGGGTCAGGCGCGGTCGAGGCGGATGAGGCCGTGGCCGGTGGCGGCGGGGTTCCCGCGCTGCCCGCGGGGATGCGGCTCGACCTCGTCGACCCGGGGGACGCGGAGCCGGCCGAGGCCGTTTCTTCCGGCAGCGGCGCGGAGGCCCCCCGTACCGGCGTCATGACCGCCGCGGCGAAGGCCGCCTCCGCCGCCAACTCCGACATCGCGCCGCTCGGCGCCACCGAGATCCCGATGCTGACCGCCGAGGAGACCCGGCAGGAGCTCGTCACCCTGCGCGGCTCCGAACTGACCGTGCAGCAGCAGGCCGACGCGCACATCGGGCCCCGCCCCTCCATCGTCACCCGGCGCGGCTGGGGAGCCGACGAGAGCCTGCGCGAGAAGAACTTCTCGTACACGACCAAGGTCAAGGCGGCCTTCGTGCACCACACCGCGTCCGGCAACGGCTACTCCTGCTCGCAGGCGCCGTCCCTGATCCGCGGCTTCTACCGCTACCACACCAAGAGCCTGGGCTGGCGGGACATCGGCTACAACTTCCTCGTCGACAAGTGCGGCCGGATCTACGAGGGCCGGGCCGGAGGCGTGGCGAAGGCCGTCAAGGGCGCCCACACCCTCGGCTTCAACTCCAAGACCACCGGCATCGCCGTCATCGGCTCCTACGGCTCCAAGAAGCCGTCGTCCAAGGCGGTGAAGGCCGTCGCCCGGCTCACCGCCTGGAAGCTCGGGCTGTACGGCATGAATCCGAAGGCCAAGACCACCCTGACGTCCGGCGGTGGAAACCTGTACGCGAAGGGCAAGAAGGTGAAGATGAAGGTGATCTCCGGTCACCGGGACGGGTTCAACACCTCCTGCCCCGGGGGGAAGCTGTACAAAAAGCTGAGCAGCGTGCGCTCCAAGGCGGCCGGGTACCAGGGCCGCTGAGGCGGGCCGGCCGCTCCTCTCCTGCCGGGGACGGTCTGCATACACTGGCCGGCCGAAAGACAGTTCGGCCGGTCCCGGCAGGAAGCAGAGACGACAGGTGACAGAAGCGATCCTCCTGGTCGGCGGCAAGGGCACGCGGCTGCGCCCGCTCACGGTGCACACGCCCAAGCCCATGGTCCCGGCCGCCGGGGTGCCGTTCCTCACGCACCAGCTCGCGCGGGCCCGCGCGGCGGGCGTGGAGCACATCGTGCTCGCCACGTCCTACCTGGCCGAGGTCTTCGAGCCGCACTTCGGCGACGGGTCGGCGCTGGGGCTGCACATCGAGTACGTCACGGAGGAGGAGCCGCTCGGGACGGGCGGCGCCATCCGCAACGTCGCCTCGCGGCTGCACTCGGGGCCGGACGAGCCGGTGCTGGTGTTCAACGGGGACATCCTCACGGGGCTGGACATCCGGGCGCTGGTGCGGACGCACGAGACGTCGGGGGCCGATGTCTCGCTGCACCTGACGCAGGTGACCGACCCGCGCGCGTACGGGCTGGTGCCGACCGACGGGACCGGGAGGGTGCTGGCCTTCCTGGAGAAGCCGCAGACGCCGGAGGAGATCGTCACCGACCAGATCAACGCGGGGGCGTACGTGTTCCGGCGGTCGGTCATCGACACGATCCCGGCGGGGCGGGTGGTGTCGGTGGAGCGGGAGACGTTCCCGGGCCTGCTGGCGGCGGGGGCGCATCTGCAGGGGATGGTCGACTCCACGTACTGGCTGGACCTGGGCACCCCGGCGGCGTTCGTGCGGGGGTCGGCGGACCTGGTGCTCGGGCGGGCGCCGTCGCCGGCGGTGCCCGGACGGTGCGGTGACCGGCTGGTGCTGCCGACGGCGACGGTCGCGCCGGACGCGAAGCTCGCGGGCGGGACAGTGGTGGGCGAGGGGGCGTTCGTGGCGGAGGGCGCGCGGGTGTACGGCTCCACGATCCTGCCCGGTGCGGTGATCGAGCCGGGCGCCGTCGTCACGGACTCGCTGATCGGGACGCGGGCGCGGGTGGGGGAGCGGTCGGTGCTCACCGGGACGGTGATAGGCGACGGCGCGGTGATCGGTGCGCGCAACGAGCTGCGGGAGGGCGTGCGGGTGTGGTGCGACGCGAGGATCCCCGCGGGGGCGGTCCGCTTCTCCTCCGACCAGTAGCCCCGGGGGCTGGCGCGGCGCCCACGGTGGGTGGGTGGTGCAGGGTGTGGACGCGCCGGCCGCTGCGGGCGCCCACCCCCATCCCGTCCCCTCCCGTCGTACGCGGCTGCACCGCCGCCCACCGCGGGCAGTCGTGCCGCCTGGGGCGGCACGGGTGGGCGCCGGCGGCACCCCGTTTGCGCCGGGCCGCGCGAACGCCCCCCGGCCCACGATCACGCCGGGTGAGAGGGAGGGAACGGGTGCGCAGCACACGTCGGGTGCCGCAGCCCACGGTGCGCACACAGCGGACGTACGCCCCCTTCCGTACGGGGCTCCACACCCCCTCGGTCAGAAGCGGGCGATGTCACCGTGCGGCATACGGGGCGCCCGCCGCGGAGGCGTCCTCCCGCTCAGCAGGATCAACCGCGCGGCCCGATGCCGCTGCCCCGCATAAGGCTCCAGCAAGGACAACATCATGGAGTCGTCCGCATCCCGGTCCCCCGCCAGAGCCCATCCCACGATCCCCGGCAGATGCAGGTCCCCCGTCGTCACCGAGTCCGCCGCCCCATGACTGCGCTGCACCGTCTCCGCCGACGTCCACGGCCCGATCCCCGACACCAGTTCCAGCCGCGCCCGCGCCTCCTCCGCGGGCATCCGCGCCGCCTCCTCCAGCCGCGCGGCGACCCGCACCGCGCGCAGCACCGTGGACGCCCGCTTGTCGTCGACCCCGGCGCGGTGCCACTCCCAGGAGGGGATCAGCGCCCAGGTGCGCGGCGCCGGCATCACCGCCATCCGCTCAGGGGCGGGCCCAGGCGCCGGCACGCCGAACTTACGCACCAGCAGCCGCCACGCCCGGTACGCGTCCCCGGTGGTGACCTTCTGCTCCAGGATCGACGGGATCAGCGACTCCAGCACCAGCCCGGTGCGCAGCAGCCGCAGTCCCGGACGCCGGTGCCGGGTGTGCGCCAGCAGTCTGTGCCGGGGGACGAAGGCGGCCGGGTCGTCGGCGGCCCCGAGCAGCTCCGGCAGCTGCTCCAGGAGCCAGTCCGCGCCGGGCCCCCACGCCTCGCCCCGGATGCCCTCGCCCCGCTGCGTCACCCGGAGAGTCCCCGGGCCCACCGGCGTCAGGCTGGTCCGCCACGCCGCTCCGTCCGGGGTCGTCCGGAACGTCGGGTCGCCGGTGCCGCGCCGCAGCGGTCCGAGCACCAGGCCCAGGTCGAGGGGGCCGTCAGGCACCCAGGTCCGCACCCGCGGGGAGGCCGGTGCCTGGCGCGGGACCCGCGCGGGCACGACGACATGGCCGCCGCGCACGGTGGTCCGCGTCGGGCGGGGAGCGAAGTGTCCGGCCACGAGTCATCCCTGGGGTGAGAGCGAAGGGCACCTACGAGGGTAGGCGCCCGCGCGCCGGGCTCACCGCACCTCGATGAAGCGTCCCGCGTCCCGCTCGGGCCGCGGGCGGGGATCCTCGGCCGGGTGGCCCACCGCCACCGCGCCCATCGGGTCCCAGCCGGCGGGCAGGTCCAGGACCTCCCGGACCACGTCACGGCAGAACATCGTCGACGACACCCAGGCCGACCCCAGCCGCTCGCCCGCGAGGGCCACCAGGAAGTTCTGCACGCCCGCGCCCGTGGCGACGACGAACATCTCCCGCTCCGCGCCGTCCCGGCGGGCGTCGCCGTAGTGGTGCGAACCGTCCATGACCAGGCAGGGCACGACCAGGTACGGCGCGTTGCGCAGGACGTCACCGCGGCGGATCCGCTTGGCGACGGACTCCTCCGTCTTGCCGTCGCGGCGCAGGTCGGCGATCCACGCGTCACGCATGGCGTCGAGCAGCCGGGTGCGGGACCCGGGAGACTCGAGGAGGACGAAGCGCCATGGCGTGGTGTGGTGCGGCGCGGGGGCGGTGACGGCGGCGGCCACGGCACGGCGTACCGCCGCGGGGTCGACCGGCTCGTCCGTGAAGGCCCGCACCGTACGGCGCTGGGTGACCGCCTGGCGGACCGCCTCGGAGGTGCCCAGGCGGAACATGTCGTCGCGCGCGCCGCGGACCAGCGCGCGAGCGCCCTCGCTGTCGTCGGAGGCCACCGTGTGCGGCAGGCCGCGGACCACGGCCACCGGGAGGCCGGCCGTCTTGCCCTTGACCAGGTCGCCCGCCGCGGCGAGCTCGTCGGCGGTGGCGACGACCGTGGCGGCGAGCGGGTTGCCGTGCGCGTCGGTCCCGCCGCGCAGGTCGTCCAGGACGCGGACGCCCGCGGCGCCGATCGCCACGTCGGTCAGTCCGGCGCGCCAGGGGCGGCCGGAGGTGTCGGTGACCAGCACGCCGACCTCGACGCCGAGCGCGTCGCGCAGGCCCCCGCGGATCGTGCGCGCGGAGGCGTCCGGGTCCTCGGGCAGCAGGAGGACCGTGCCGGGAGGTGTGTTGGAGGCGTCGACCCCGGCCGCGGCCATGACCAGGCCCTGCCGGTTCTCCACGATCCGCAGAGGGCCTCGGCGGGCCACCACGCGCACCGTCTCCGCGTCGATCGCGGCCTCCCGGTCGGTGGCCTCGACGATCCGGCCCTCGGCCTTGGAGACGATCTTCGAGGTGACCAGCACGACGTCGCCGTCCGCGAGGTCGGGTGCGGCGGCCGCGATCAGCTTGGCCAGGTCGTCGCCGGGCCGGACCTCGGGCAGGCCGGGCACCGCCCAGACCCGGTAGCCGCCGGGGGTCGGATTCGCCTCGCTCATGCCGTCCGGACCTCCTCGGCCAGGGCCAGCGCCTCCCGGGCCATCCCGGCGGCGGCGTCCACGTCGGTCATCATCAGCGGTACGGCCCGGCAGCGGATGCCCGCCGCCTCGACCCGCTCCACCCAGGCCACGTCGACGGTGTCGACCAGCCAGCCGTCCAGCAGCCCGGAGCCGTAGTGCTCGGCGACGGCGGCGGCCGTGGACTCCACGCCGACGGCGGCGAGCACCTTGTCGGCCATGCCGCGCACGGGCGCGTCCCCGACGATCGGCGACAGGCCGACGACCGGCACGCCCGCGTCGGCGATGGCCTCGCGGATGCCGGGCACGGCGAGGATGGTGCCGACCGACACCACGGGGTTGGACGGCGGGAAGAGGACGACGTCGGCCTCGGCGATCGCCTCCAGGACGCCCGGGGCGGGCTTGGACTGCTCCGCGCCGACCGGCACGACCGCCTCCGCGGGCACCGAGGCGCGCAGCCGCACCCAGTACTCCTGGAAGTGGACCGCCTTGCGCTCGCCGTCGAGCTCGACCGCCACGTGCGTCTCCACACGGTCGTCGGTCATCGGGATGAGGCGCACGCCGGGCTGCCACCGGTCGCACAGCGCCTCGGTCACCGCGCTGAGCGGGAAGCCGGCGCCGAGCATCTGCGTGCGCACGATGTGCGTGGCGAAGTCGCGGTCGCCCAGCCCGAACCACTCCGGGCCCACGCCGTACGCCGCGAGTTCCTCCTTGAGGTGGAAGGTCTCGTCGCTCCGCCCCCAGCCCTGCTCCTCGTTGATACCGCCGCCGAGCGTGTACATCACCGTGTCGAGGTCCGGGCAGACCTTCAGCCCGAAGAGGTGGATGTCGTCCCCGGTGTTGCCGATGACCGTGATGTCCGCGTCCGGCACGGCCCGCTTCAGACCACGCAGGAAACGGGCACCGCCGATGCCGCCTGCCAGAACCACAATGCGCATGGGGCCATCCTCGCAGGCCGCTACGACATCGCGTCAGCCAGTCACCGGACCGGCGCCGGACGCGCCTCGCAGTGCGGGGCGGCGGGGGAGGCCGTGGCCGGACGGAGCCGGGAGGCGGGGTGCATCGGCATCTCGGTCAGGCCCGGGTAGTAGATGTGCAGGCTGACCGCGGGTTCGAGGGCGTCGTTGACGACGTCGTGGGCGTAGCCAGGGGCGCACACCTGGAAGGTCCCGGCGGTCAGCACGCGCGTGCCGCGGTCGGTGTGCTCGGTCAGGGTGCCGTCCAGGACGGTGAACACACCGGAGGAGCGGCCGTGGTCGTGCGGACCGCTGCCCTGGCCGGGCACCCAGGACAGCAACCACACCTCGTAACCGGGGCCGGTACGCAGCCGGTGGTACCAGCGGGTGGTGGCGTCGTACCGCACGAGGTGCTCCCACTGGGCGCGGTCGGCGGCGACGGCGCGGGCCAGTCCGGCGAACTCGGCCACGGTGGCCGGGTGTTCACGCGGCGGCTGGAGCAGGTGCGGGACTTCGAGGATGTCACCGGCGATCTGGAGGTCGCTGTCGCTGTTCATGGGATGCGGGGTCCTCGGCGCAGATAAGGAGAGGGCGGTGGGGGTGTCACGCCGCGTCGGGCCCGGATCGCGGGCGGCGGCAGGGTGCCCCGGTGGGAGCGGGTGGAGACAGCGGCCGCGTCGTGGCGATGTGATGCGGCGGGGCGGGAGCGGTGGGCTCAACAGCCGGTGCGGCGACAGCTACAGCGAGTGCGGGCAGCACCGAGGAACCCGGCGGAGCGGGTCGAGGTGAGTGCCGGATTCGCGAGCATGCCCACAAGGACAGCCGTTCACTCCACCTCTGTCAACTCGACGCCCGGTATGTGGGATCGGGTTCACCTCATCCGGTGCATCTGAGAGGTGAAAGGTTTGCTCAGTCGCTACCCGGGACACAAGGTGCGCACGGCCGGGCACCCTGTGCGCCGTTGCGATCCCGTGATCCGACTGTGATGCGGTTCGCTTCGACGCGGGTGTCGGAACGAGATCGATCTCCAGGGCGTCCTCCCCTATGAGGCTCTGCGTAGGGCTGGACGTCCTCGTGGGTCCCACAGTTGCGTCAAGGTTTAGGGTGATTTGAACACTTTCCGCTCGGCCTTGGTTCCGCAGAGTGAATAAGGGGCTCAATAGCAGATCTCGGCTTGACTCGCCCGGAGCAGCACACTTGTAATTTCACTCGTGTCGTTCAGCCGGAATCGGTAACGGCTACATCACGGGGACGCGAAAAGACTGACGAGGGGCGCACATGACCGAGCTGGTGCAGCAACTGCTGGTCGACGACGCGGACGAGGAACTCGGCTGGCAGGAGCGCGCACTGTGCGCCCAGACCGACCCCGAGTCCTTCTTCCCCGAGAAGGGCGGCTCCACCCGGGAGGCCAAGAAGGTCTGCCTCGCCTGCGAGGTCCGTTCCGAGTGCCTCGAGTACGCCCTCGCCAACGACGAACGCTTCGGCATCTGGGGCGGACTGTCCGAGCGTGAGCGCCGACGCCTCAAGAAGGCCGCAGTCTGACGGGCGACGTGTCACCGCCGCCCCCCGTCACTCCGTACATACACACGCTTCTTAGTGCAAACGTCACTTAAGGCCCGTCGCCGGTGGGTTGTCCACAGGCGACGGGCCCCCTTGTTGTCCAGCCGATAGTGTGGGCGCTCGTCCGAGACGCCCCGCCGCCCCCACCGGGCACGGGTGTCCCCACAGTCCATTCGAACCGGGGCCCGTACCTCGATGTCCGTGCACAGCCACCCGGCAGCCCGTCAAGACCTCGCTGCCGCACCAGAGTTCCCGCGTCACGTGGTGACCGCGGTCCTCGTCTCCCACGACGGCGCCCGCTGGCTGCCGGACGCGCTCGCCGGGCTGCTAGGCCAGGAGCGCCCCGTCCAGTTCGCCATGGCCGCCGACACCGGCAGCGCGGACGACTCCGCCCGGCTGGTCAGTGAGGCCCTGGGCGACGACCGCGTGCTGCACCTCGCCCGGCGCACCGGCTTCGGCCAGGCCGTCGAGGAGTGCCACCGCGGCGCCCCCCACCTCACTCCGGACGACCTGCCCTATCTGAAGCGGCCGAGCGGCTGGGACCCGGTCACCCGCAGCTGGCGCGACGACGCCTACGACCTGCCGGACCTGCCGCACGGCGAACCGGTCCAGTGGCTCTGGCTGCTGCACGACGACAGCGCCCCCGAGCCGGGCGCGCTGTCCGAACTGCTGCGCGTCGTGGAGAACGAGTACGAGCTCGGCCGCGAGGACGTGGCCGTCGTCGGCCCCAAACTCCGCGGCTGGTACGACCGCAGGCAGTTGCTCGAGGTCGGCGTCTCCATCGCCAACTCCGGCCGCCGCTGGACCGGCCTGGACCGCCGCGAGCAGGACCAGGGCCAGCACGACCACGTACGGCCGGTGCTGAGCGTGTCCACGGCCGGCATGCTCGTCCGCCGCGACGTCTTCGAACAGCTCGGCGGGTTCGACCGGCACCTGCCCCTCATGCGTGACGACGTCGACCTGTGCTGGCGCGTCAACGCGGCCGGCTACCGGGTGCTGGTCGCGCCCGAGGCGGTCGTCCGGCACGCCGAGGCCGCGTCCCGCGAGCGCCGCACCGTCGACTGCGTGGGCCGCACCGCCGCCTCTCCGCACAAGGTGGACAAGGCCGGCGCCGTCCACACCCTGCTGGTCAACACCCGTACCGCCGCCCTGCCCTGGGTGCTGCTGCGGATCGTCCTCGGCACCCTGCTGCGCACCCTCGCCTACCTGGTCGGCAAGGTGCCCGGGCAGGCCGTCGACGAGATCCGCGGCCTCATGGGTGTTCTGCTGCGCCCCGAGCGCGTCCTCGCCGGACGCCGTGACCGCGGCAGCCCCCAGGTCGACAAGGACGAACTGCGGCCGCTGTTCCCGCCGCCCGGCGCGACCGTCCGCGTCACCGTGGAACAGGTGGCGAGCAACCTCGTCGGCCGCTCCGACCCCGAGGCCGTCTCCGGCGCGGGGCGGCACGGCAGCGGGATGGAGTCCGGACCCGGCGGCGACGACGCCGACTTCCTCGAGGTGGAGCAGTTCGCCCGCCTCAAGCGGATCGCCCGCCGGCCCGGCCCGGTGCTCTTCCTGCTCCTGCTGCTGGTGTCCCTGGTGGCCTGCCGTCAGCTCCTCGGCGGCGGCGCGCTGGCCGGCGGTGCCCTGCTGCCCGCGCCCGCCGACTCCGGCGACCTGTGGGCCCGCTACACCGACGCCTGGCACGCCGTGGGGGCGGGCGGCACCGGTACCGCACCGCCCTACCTGGCGATCCTCGCGGCGCTTGCGTCCCTGCTGCTCGGCTCCACCGGCCTCGCCGTCACCGTCCTGCTGGTCGGCTCGGTGCCGCTGGCCGGCTTCACCGCGTACTTCGCCTCCCGCCCGCTCGTCGAGTCCCGGCTGCTGCGCGCGTGGGCGGCCGTCGCCTACGCCTTCCTGCCCGCCGCGACCGGCGCCCTGGCCTCCGGCCGCATCGGCACCGCCGTGCTCGCCGTCCTGCTGCCCCTGCTCGCCCGCGCCGGCATCGCCGCGAGCGGCCTCACCGCCCCCGACGGCCGTGGTAGCTGGCGCGCCACCTGGGCGTACGCGCTGCTGCTCACCGTCACCACCGCGTTCACCCCGATCGTGTGGCCGATCGCGCTGGTCCTCGGCATCGGCGTGCTGGTCCTGCGCAGGGCCGACCTCAAGGCGTACGGCCCGCGCTTCCTGGCACAGTTCGGCAGCCCCCTGCTGGTGCTCGCCCCCTGGTCGCTGTCCCTGCTCCCGTTCGGCTTCTTCAGGGAGGCCGGACTGCCGTACGGGCCGTCGGCCGCCTCCGGGGTCGACCTGCTCGGCGCCGCCCCCGGCGGGCCGGGCACCAGCGGCGGGCTGCTGCTGATCGGCCTGGTCCTCGCCGCGCTCGCCGCCCTGCTGCGCGCCGAGCGCCGTACGCCCATCCTCACCGCCTGGACGGCAGCCCTGGTGGGCCTCGTCTTGGCGGTCCTGTCCAACAACTCCGCCTGGGCCGGCCCCGCCACCCTCGTCTACGGCATCGCGCTGCTGGCCGCCGGCACGCTGGGCGCCGACGGGGCACGCGCGCGGGTCGCGGAGCAGAGCTTCGGCTGGCGCCAGCCGGTCGCCGCCCTGATCGCGCTGGCCTGCGCCGTCGGCCCGCTGGTGCTCGCCGCCGGCTGGATGGTCCGCGGCGCCGACGGGCCCGTCGAGCGGCGCGACCCGGTGCAGGTGCCCGCGTTCGTCGCCGAGGAGAGCGCCACCCGCGACCAGGCCCGCACCCTGGTCCTCGACACCGACTCCGCCGACCACGTCGGCTACGTCCTGGTGCGCGGCTCCGGCGCCCGCATGGGCGACGCGGAGATCACCGCCCAGGACGGCGAGAACAAGCTGCTCGACGGTGTCGTCGCCAACCTCGTCGCCGGCTCCGGCGCGGACCAGGCCGACGAACTCGGCGGCTTCGCCGTCCGCTACGTCCTGGTGCACCAGGGGGCCCCGCGCGAGGTCACCCGGGTGCTGGACGCCACCCCGGGTCTGAGCCGGCTCAGCCAGCAGGCGGGCGGCGCGCTGTGGCGGGTCGACCGGCAGGTCGCCCGCGCGACCGTCGTGCCCGCCGAGGGCAGCGGTACCGCCCCCGAGCCGGTGGCCGCGGGACCGGTCGAGATCCACACCGAGATCCCGGACGGCGAGGAGGGCCGCGTCCTGCGCCTGGCGGACACCGCCGCGGAGGGCTGGACCGCCACCCTCGACGGCAAGCCGCTCACCCGCACCACCGTCGACGGCTGGGCCCAGGGCTTCGAACTTCCCGCCTCCGGCGGCAAGCTGGACGTCACCTACGAGGACCCGTTCACCCACACCGCCTGGCTGTGGGCGCAGGGATTGCTCGCCGTCGTCCTCGTCGTCATGGCCCTGCCCGGCCGGCGCCGCGACATCGACGACGACCTGCCGGAGGAGGCACCCGTCCCGGCCGAGGCCGTGGCCGGAGAGGGCCGCCGGGCCCGCCGGCTGCGCGCACAGGCCGAGGCGGAGGCCGCGGCGGCGGACGGTACCGACGGCGTCGAGTACACCGACGACGAGCGGTTCCCCGACGGCGCGGAGTACACCGACGGCACGGAGGCGGACGGCGGCGTGCCCGCCCCGCCCGAGCACCACCCGGCCCCGCCGGAGCAGCCCCCGGCGCCCGTCCCGCACCAGGGCGACTACGCCGACTGGGACCAGGCGCGGTACCGGAACGCCGAGTACGACGAGAACGCCTACGCGGCCGCCCCGTACCAGCAGTACCCGGCCGGCACCGACGCCTACGGCGGCCAGTACCAGGCGGACGGCTACCCGCAGCAGGGCGGGACGTACGACCCGTACGCCTACGGCACCCCGCAGCAGGGTTACGACCAGACGTATCCGCAGGGCTACGACCCGAACTACACGCAGGGCTACGACACTCCGTACGACCCGCACGGCACGGGCAACGAGCGTCCCGACGGGAGCCAGCAGTGAACCGCACCACCCTGTCCCTGATCGCGGGCGCGACGGCGCTCGCCGCCGTCACCGGCTTCGCCGCGGTCTCCGCCCCGGACGTTGGGTCCGCCACCGAGCGGACCGGGGCGGCGGCCACCCTCCCCGTGGAGCGCACCGGCCTGCTGTGCCCGCGGCCCAGCATCTCCGACCTGGCCGAGACGACGTACACGTCGTTCACCCCGGTCACGCGGGGCGCGGAGGGCGAGGGCACGGCCGCGCTGCGGTCGGCCGCCGAGCAGTCGGCCCCGGACGACGCCGCGACCGGCAAGGGCGAGAAGGACGAGAAGGACGGCGAACAGGCCGGCGACGGCGAGCAGAGCGAGAAGGACGGCGAGAAGGGCGACAAGGACGCCGAGGACGGCAAGGGGAGCGCGAAGGGCGGCGAGCCGGACAAGGCCGACAAGCCCGTGCTTCAGCTGCGGGAGCCCGGCACGCCGGTGACCGCCGACGCCTCCGGTGCCGAGGCCCCCGCCCTCATCGGCACCGCCGACGGCCGCTTCGCGTCCGGCTGGACCACGCAGCAGACCACCGAGGTGACCGCGGGGACCGGCCGGGGGCTGCAGGGCGTCGCCTGCACGGCCGCCGACACGCAGTTCTGGTTCCCCGGCGCGAGCACCGACGACAGCCGCACCGACTACGTCCACCTGACCAACCCGGACGACTCCGCCGCCGTCGTGGACATCGAGCTCTACGGCAAGAACGGCGCGCTCAAGACGACGGTGGGGGAGGGCATCACGGTGAAGCCGCGCTCCGCCGAGCCGGTCCTGCTGTCCACGCTCACCGACGAGAAGCAGACCGACGTGACCGTGCACGTGGTGGTCCGCAGCGGCAGGGTCGGCGCCGCCGTGCAGGCCCTGGACGACGAACTGGGCGGCGACTGGCTGCCCGCGTCGGCCGACCCGTCGGGCAGCCTGGTCATGCCCGGCATCCCCAAGGACGCCACCGGCGTGCGCCTGGTCGCCTTCACCCCCGGTGACTCCGACGTGGACCTGAAGGTGCGTCTGGCCTCCCCGTCCGGACTGATCACCCCGGCCGGCAACGAGACGCTGCACGTCAAGGGCGGCATGACGGCCGGGTTCGACCTGGGCGACCTCACCCGTGGCGAGGCGGGCTCCCTGGTGCTGACGGCGTCGGACCGCTCGGTTCCGGTGGTGGCGGCCGTGCGGGTGCTGCGCGGCAAGGAGGGCAAGCAGGAGACGGCGTTCATCCCGGCGGCCCGGCCGGTCGAGACGCGCGCGACGGCGCTGGACAACACCGCCAAGGGGACGACGCTCTCGGTGACCTCGCCCGAGGGCACCGCCCAGATCAAGGTGACGGCGTCGGCGGGCACCAAGGGCGGTACGCCCGCCACCAAGACGTACACCATCAAGTCGGGCACCACGCAGGACATCGAGGCGCCCGTGCCGGCAGGCGTGAAGGGCACGTACGCGCTGACCGTCGAGCCGCAGGCGGGCACCACCGTCTACGCCTCACGCACGCTGTCCTCGACGGAGGGCGGTGTCCCGTTCTTCACGGTGCAGCCGCTCCCCGACGACCGGGGGATGGTGGCGGTGCCGGACGCGAGCGAGGACCTGTCGGTCTTGCAGCGGTAGCCGTACGACTTTGCAGCGGTAGCCGTGCGGCCGGGCGTCCCCCGGGGCGGTGGGGACGCCCTCAGTCCTCCCCGTACCGGGGGTCGACCGTCTCCGGGGTGAGTCCCAGCAGGTCGGCGACCTGCTCGACCACGACCTCGTGGACGAGCGCCGCCCGCTCGTCACGGCCCTTGGAGCGGATCTCGACCGGCCGCCGGTAGATCACCACGCGCGCCGGGCGTCCCTCGCGCGCGGTCACCGTCCCGCCCAGCGGGACCGTCTCGTCGCTCCAGCCCGCGCCCGCCGCGCCGTCCAGCCGGGGCACGTCCAGCACCAGGAAATCGATGTCGGCGAGCTGCGGCCAGCGCCGCTCCAGCCGCTCCACCGAGTCCTGCACCAGATCCGCGAACGTCTCCGCCCGGCTGGCGGCCAGCGGAACCTGGGGAGGCGCGATCGGGCCGCGCATGCCCCGGCCATGTCGATCACGGCGTCGGGGCCCGGGGCCTGCTGGGCGAGGGGTCACGGGGCTGTCCATCACAGCGAAGGGTAGTCGCCGTCTCGCCGCCCCGCCCGACGCCCGCGCGCCTTCCGGCCGACGCGCACGCCATGTCACAACATGACCATTCCAGCCAAGCTTGGGCTCGATTCCGTATCTCTCCGGGACCGATGACCTCAAGGTATTTGACGGTGTTTGTGCCAACTGGTGACCGGAATCAGAACCGGCCGCGCATCCGCGCCCCGCCGTCCGGGCAGGTCACAGACGTGTGCCCAAAGGGGTATGTGGGGCGTTTCACACCTCGACACGGGGGAGTGACCTGGTGGAGAGTCGTCGCGGCCCGCTCAAGAGTGCGGTACCGTCCAACGTCGTGAGCCCTGTACGTCGCTGTTCGCGCACCGCCTGCGGCCGTCCCGCCGTCGCGACGCTGACGTACGTCTACGCCGACTCGACCGCGGTCCTCGGCCCGCTCGCCACCTACGCCGAACCCCACTGCTACGACCTGTGCGCCGAGCACTCCGAGCGCCTCACCGCGCCGCGTGGCTGGGAGGTCGTCCGCCTGCTCGACGGGTCCGCCCCGGCGCAGCCCAGCGGGGACGACCTGGAAGCGCTTGCCAACGCCGTGCGCGAGGCGGCCCGCCCCCAGGAGCGGGCGGCCGGGGCCGGCGGCGCGCGTGGCGCGGACCCGATGGAGGTCGCGCGCCGCGGTCACCTGCGGGTCCTCCGCTCCCCGGACAACTGACCCCACGCGCCCCGCGCGCCGCGTCACCGTCCGCCGGCCCCCACCGTCACATCCCTTCACCGCACACCCATTGACGTCTCCTTGTCGCGGACACGACCATTCCGGTGACCCCGCGAGAAATCGCTTTCGCATGGCGGAATCCGGGAGGCGCACGTGTACGTCCAGGAACTGGAACCCGTCGCAGGATCGCTCGGCCTCTCCGCGCTCGTGGCGGCCCTGCCCCTGGTGACCGTGCTGGTGCTGCTCGGCGGGGTCCGCCTGAAAGCCCACCTCGCGGGCCTGACCGGTCTGGCGGTGGCCGTCGCCGTGGCCTGGCTGGCGTACGGCATGCCGCTGGACCAGACGCTCTCCAGCGGCGTCCAGGGTGCCGTCTTCGGGCTCTTCCCCATCATGTGGATCGTCGTCAACGCCCTGTGGATCTACCGGATGACCGTCCGCACCCGCCACTTCGACATCCTGCGCCGCTCCTTCGGCCGCCTCTCGGACGACCCCCGCATCCAGGCCCTCGTCATCGCGTTCTGCTTCGGCGCCCTGCTGGAGGCCCTGGCCGGATTCGGCGCCCCCGTCGCGATCTCCGCGGTGATGCTGGTCGCCCTCGGCTTCGACCCCGTACGCGCCGCCGTGGTCGCGCTGGTCGCCAACACCGCGCCGGTGGCGTTCGGCGCGATGGGCACGCCGGTGGTCACGCTCGCCCAGGTCACCGGGTTGCCGCTGGACTCCGTGGCGTCCGTGGTGGGCCGTCAGACCCCGCTGCTGGCCCTCGTGGTGCCGCTGGTGCTGGTCTGGCTGGTCGACGGCCGGCGCGGACTGCGCGAGACCTGGGTGCCGGCCCTGGTCTGCGGTGTGGCGTTCGCCGTGGCGCAGTTCGCCGCGTCCAACTACGTCTCCGCCCAGCTCGCCGACATCGGCGCCGCGCTGGCCGGGGCGGGCGCCCTGATGGCCGTCCCCCGCGCCCGCGTCCCCGCCGCCGAGTCCGTACGGGCCTCGGTGCTGACCGGCACGCGCAGCGAGGAACTGGACGCGGAGGATTCGCGCGGGGAGGTGCTGCGGGCGTACGCCCCCTACGCGCTGATCGTCGCGATCTTCGCCGTGGCGCAGATCCCGGCGGTGAAGGACTGGCTGGCCGGCGCCACGCAGACCTACGACTGGCCCTTCCTGGACGTCGCCGGCCCGGACGGCGGGCCCGTCGGCGGCAACATGTTCAGCCTGCCGCTCGTCTCCACCGGCGGGACGCTCGTGCTGTTCGCCGGACTGACCACCGCGGCGGTCCTCAAGGTGCACGCACGCGTGGCGGTCAGGGAGTGGCTGGCGACCGTGCGCGAACTGCGGTTCGCCCTCCTCACGGTGACCAGCGTCCTCGCCCTCGCCTACGTCATGAACCTCTCCGGCCAGGCCGCGACCATCGGCCACTTCGTCGCGGCGGCCGGGGCGGGACTCGCCTTCCTCTCCCCGGTGCTGGGCTGGTTCGGCGTCGCCGTGTCCGGCTCGGACACCTCCTCCAACGCCCTCTTCGGCGCCCTCCAGGTCACCGCCGCCCAGCAGTCCGGCCTGTCGCCCGACCTGCTCGCCGCCGCCAACAGCTCCGGCGGCGTGCTCGGCAAGATGATCTCGCCGCAGAACCTCACCATCGCCTGCGCGGCCGTCGGGCTGGCGGGCCGCGAGGGTGACCTGCTGCGCAAGGTGCTGCCCTGGAGCCTCGGCCTGCTGCTCGTGATGTGCCTGATCGTGGTGGGCCAGAGCACGGCGGTGCTCGGCTGGATGCTGCCCTGACCGGACCGGCGGACGGCTTGTCCACAGGCACCGGCGGACCGGTTGTCCACAGGTCCGCCGGGCCCGCGCGGGAGCGTCGGGCCCTGCGGGTAGTTTGTGGTGACCGACAGGACCTCCGGAAGGGCTGGCCGTGGCTGCTGATCTCTCGCAGATCGTGAAGGCGTACGACGTGCGCGGGGTCGTCCCCGACCAGTGGGACGAGTCGCTCGCCGAGCTCTTCGGAGCCGCGTTCGTCCGGGTGACCGCCGCGACCGCCGTCGTCACCGGCCACGACATGCGGCCCTCGTCCCCCGGGCTGTCGGCCGCCTTCGCCCGGGGAGCGGCGGCCCAGGGCGCGGACGTGACCGAGATCGGCCTGTGCTCCACCGACCAGCTCTACTACGCCTCGGGCGCCCTGGACCTGCCCGGCGCGATGTTCACCGCCTCGCACAACCCGGCGCGGTACAACGGCATCAAGCTGTGCCGCGCGGGCGCCGCCCCCGTCGGCCAGGACACCGGCCTCGCGGACATCCGGGCCCTCGTCGAGCAGTGGAGCGTCTCGGGTGCCCCGGCACCGGCCGCCGGCACCGGGAAGGTCACCCGGCGCGACACCCTCGACGACTACGCGGCCCACCTGCGCTCGCTCGTCGACCTCACCGGCATCCGCCCCCTGAAGGTCGTCGTCGACGCGGGCAACGGCATGGGAGGGCACACCGTCCCCACCGTGTTCGCCGGACTGCCGCTGACCCTCGTCCCGATGTACTTCGAGCTCGACGGCACCTTCCCCAACCACGAGGCCAACCCCCTCGACCCGGCCAACCTCGTCGACCTGCGGAAGCGGGTCCGCGAGGAGGGCGCCGACCTCGGCCTGGCCTTCGACGGCGACGCCGACCGCTGCTTCGTCGTCGACGAGCGCGGCGAACCGGTCTCCCCCTCCGCCGTCACCGCCCTGGTCGCCTCCCGCGAACTGGCGCGCAACGGCGGCAAGGGCACCGTCATCCACAACCTGATCACCTCCTGGTCCGTCCCCGAGGTCGTCCGGGAGAACGGCGGCACCCCCGAGCGCACGCGGGTGGGCCACTCCTTCATCAAGGCCGAGATGGCCAGGACCGGCGCGATCTTCGGCGGCGAGCACTCCGCCCACTACTACTTCCGCGCCTTCTGGAACGCCGACACGGGCATGCTCGCCGCCCTGCACGTCCTCGCCGCGCTCGGCGAGCAGCAGGGCACGCTGTCCGCACTGGTCGACCGGTACGACCGCTACGCCGGCTCCGGCGAGATCAACTCCACCGTCGACGACCAGGCCGCCCGGATCGCCGCGATCAGGGCCGCCTACGAGGGCCGCGAGGGCATCACCCTCGACGAACTGGACGGCCTCACCGTCACCGCCGCCGACTGGTGGTTCAACGTCCGCCCCAGCAACACCGAACCGCTGCTGCGGCTGAACGCCGAGGCCCGCGACGAGGCCACGATGACCCGCGTCCGGGACGAGGCCCTCGCTCTCATCAGGGCGTAGTCCCCGGGACCGCCCGCGGCAGCGGCGGCGGGGACCGGGGAACGCTCGGGGGACGGCCGGGGCGGTCCGCCCCGGACCCGCCGCGCGGCCCCCCACCAGCGGTACCCTGACCAGCACATCCACCAGCGAAGGGACCCTCATGCCTCTCGAAGCCGGCCTCCTGGAGATCCTGGCCTGCCCGGCCTGCCACTCCCCCCTCGAGGAGCAGGACACCGAGCTGGTCTGCACCGGCCAGGACTGCGGTCTGGCCTACCCCGTCCGCGACGGCATCCCCGTGCTCCTCGTCGACGAGGCCCGCCGCCCGGCATAACCGGAGGCCAACGCCCCGGAGCATCCCGCGTACCGCCGACGCCCCGCCGATCGGAGCCTGTCGCCCATGCTCGACGAATCGCTGCTCGACTCACCGGAAGGCCTCGCCGAGGCCGACCACCGCGCACTGCTCCGCGGCGCCGCCGAGGCCGGCGCCCGCGTCCGCACCGCGGCACGCCACGCCGCCGAGGCGGGCGTGGGAGACCTGAAGCCCGACGGCCGCCCCCGCGCCGTGCTGATCGCCGGTCCCGGAGCCGCCGCCACGCAGACCGCCGACCTGCTCGGCACCCTGGCCGGCGCCGGCAGCCCGGTCACCCGCCTCGCGCCCACCGGGGTCGCGCCCGCCGCGGGCGCCCTGCGCTGGGAACTGCCGGGCTGGGCCGGGTCGGTGGACCTGCTCCTGATCGCCACCCCGGACGGCACCGAACCGGGCCTGTCCCTGCTCTGCGAGCAGGCGTACCGCCGGGGCCTCACCGTCGTCGCCGTCGCCCCCTCCGGTACCCCGCTCGCCGAGGAGGCAGGCGGCAGCCGCGGTCTGTTCGTCCCCATGGCGACCGCGCCCTACGACCACGACGAACCCCTCGCCGCCTCCGCACCCGGAGTGCTGTGGGCGCTGCTCACACCGCTGCTCGCCCTGCTGGACCGCACCGGACTGCTCAGCGCGCCGCCGGAGGCCCTGGAGAAGGTCGCCGACCGCCTCGACTCCGTCGCCGAGCGCTGCGGCCCGGCCGTCGCCACGTACAGCAACGCGGCCAAGACCCTGGCCGCCGAACTCGCCGACTCCCTGCCGGTCGTGTGGACCGAGGGCGTCTCCGCCGGCCCGGCCGGCCGGCGTTTCGCCGCCGCGCTCGCCGAACTGTCCGGCACGCCCGCCGTGGTCGCCGAACTGCCCGAGGCCCTCGCCGCGCACAGCGCCCTGCTCGCCGGCCCGCTCGCCGCCAGCGCCGACCCGGACGACTTCTTCCGCGACCGCGTGGAGGAGGCACCCGCCCTGCACGCGCGTGTGGTGCTGCTCCGTGACCGGCCCCTCGGCGGCCTCACCGCCGCCCCCGCCGCCCGCGAACTGGCCCTCACCCACGACACGCCGATCAGCGAGCTGGAACCGGAGGAGGGCGGCGAACTGGAGACCCTCGCGGAACTGATCGCCGTCACGGATTTCGCCGCCGTCTACCTCGCGCTCGCCTCGGCACCCCGCTGATGCCCGAGGCTTGCTGACCTCCCCGCGTGGGCGCCCGGCCCCGCGCGCCCGCACGAGAACCGGCAGAAGGAACGCAGAGAGCCCCATGGACCGCCTCGACAACACCGTCCGCCCCTACGCCTGGGGTTCCCCCACCGCCATCCCGCGGCTGCTCGGCAGCGAACCGACCGGCGAACCGCAGGCGGAGATGTGGATGGGCGCCCACCCCGGCGCCCCCTCGCGCACCGGCCGGGGCACCCTCGCCGAGGTCATCGACGCCGCCCCGGAGCGGGAGCTCGGCCCGGCCGCGGTCGCCAAGTTCGGCCCCCGCCTGCCGTTCCTGCTCAAGCTCCTCGCCGCGGGCTCCCCGCTGTCCCTCCAGGTCCACCCCGACCTGGCCCAGGCGCGCGCCGGTTACGAGGACGAGGAGCGTAGAGGCGTCCCCGTCACCGCCCCGCACCGCAACTACAAGGACGCCAACCACAAGCCCGAACTGGTTTGCGCCCTCACCGAGTTCGACGGCCTGTGCGGCTTCCGAGACCCGCTGCACGCCGCCGAACTCCTCGACGGCCTCGGCGTGGACTCCCTCAAGCCGTACGTCGACCTGCTGCACGCCCGCCCCGAGGAGGCGGCGCTGCGCGAGGTGCTCACCGCCGTCCTCACCGCCGACCGCGAGGAGATGGCCCGCACCGTCGCGGAGGCGGCCGCCGCCTGCGACCGCCTCGGCGGCCCCTACGCGCCCTACGCCGGCATCGCCCACCACTACCCGGGCGACCCCGGCGTCATCGCCGCGATGCTCCTCAACCACGTCCGGCTGCAGCCCGGTGAGGCGATGTTCCTGGGCGCCGGCGTCCCGCACGCCTACCTCGACGGCCTCGGCGTCGAGATCATGGCCAACTCCGACAACGTCCTGCGCTGCGGCCTCACCCCCAAGCACGTCGACGTCCCCGAACTGCTGCGCATCGTCCGCTTCGAGGCCACCGATCCCGCCGTACTGCGCCCGGAGGCCGGCCCGGACGACGAGGAGGTCTACGAGACCCCCACCGACGAGTTCCGGCTCTCCCGCTACGTCCTGCCCGAGGGCGGCACCACCCACGACCTCACCCTCGCCACCCCGCAGATCCTGCTCTGCACCGCCGGTTCCGTACGCGCCGGAGAACACGACCTGACGCCGGGCCACTCCGTCTTCGTCCCCGCGGGTGAGAAGGCCGAGGTCTCGGGTACCGGAACGGTCTTCCGGGCCACGGTCGTCGTCTGACCGGCAGGTGACGACGACCTGACGCACCGTCGCCGGACAGGGCTGCAACAATGGCCCACCGTCACAGCACGGACAACGTCCCGGCGGCGTGCCCGCACGCCCGTCAGGACGCCCACGGCATACGAAGGGACAACGCGGACACATGAGCGCGTCAGGCGGCACCAAGGCGATCGTGGCGGCACTCGCCGCCAACCTCGCGATCGCGGTAGCGAAGTTCGTGGCGTTCCTCTTCAGCGGTTCGTCGTCAATGCTCGCCGAGTCGGTGCACTCGGTCGCCGACTCCGGCAACCAGGCGCTGCTGCTGGTCGGCGGCAAGAAGGCCCAGCGCCGCGCGACCCCGGAACACCCCTTCGGCTACGGCCGCGAGCGCTACATCTACGCCTTCCTGGTCTCCATCGTGCTCTTCTCGGTCGGTGGCATGTTCGCCGTCTACGAGGGTTACGAGAAGATCAAGCACCCGCACGAGCTGGAGCACTGGTACTGGCCGGTCGGTGTCCTGGTCTTCGCGATCATCGCCGAGGGCTTCTCCTTCCGCACCGCCATCAGGGAGTCCAACTCCCTGCGCGGCGGCCGCTCCTGGAAGGAGTTCGTCCGCCATGCCAAGGCACCCGAGCTGCCGGTCGTCCTGCTGGAGGACCTCGGCGCGCTCGTCGGTCTGATCCTCGCCCTCGGCGGTGTCGGCCTGACCCTCGCCACCGGCGACAGCGTCTGGGACGGCATCGGCACCCTCTGCATCGGCATCCTGCTCATCCTGATCGCCCTGGTGCTCGCCGCCGAGACCAAGTCCCTGCTGCTCGGTGAGTCCGCGGGCGCCGAGCAGACCCGGAAGATCGAGGCCGCAGTGGTCGACGGCGACACCGTCACCCGCATCATCCACATGCGCACCCTGCACCTCGGCCCCGAGGAACTGCTCGTCGCCGCCAAGATCGCGGTGCGGCACGACGACACCGCCACCGAGGTGGCCGCCGCGATCAACGCCGCCGAGTCCCGCATCCGCGAGGCCGTGCCGATCGCCCGCGTGATCTACCTCGAGCCGGACATCTACAGCGAGGCCGAGGCCGCCAAGGGCCCCGACCCCGAGGCCACCCCCGGCGGCCCCACCCAGCAGGACGCCGGCCACTGACCACCGCTCACCACCGTCAGGCCGTTCCGGGAGAGCCCCGCGCTCCCCAGAACGGCCTGATGTGTACGCGGCCGGACTGGGGGCCGCCGGGTACGTCGGTGTAGCTTGGGACGGAGCCAGACGTCGCTGCTGATGGCGGTCGGGCGGTCCCACCGCGGACCGGCCGAGGGAGAGAGGGCCTCCGACGGACTGCGCTGCGCGTACGCGGGCATGCCTGTGCCCTCCTCGGGCACCCCTGTGTCCGCCGCCGCGCAGACCAGCCGTACCCACCTCGACCCAACCCCGAGGAGCAGCTCGCAATGACGACTGTCGACAACCGACAGGACTTCAAGGTCGCCGACCTCTCCCTGGCCGAGTTCGGCCGCAAGGAGATCACCCTCGCCGAGCACGAGATGCCCGGCCTGATGGCGATCCGCAAGGAGTACGCCGACGCCCAGCCCCTCGCCGGGGCGCGCGTCACCGGCTCCCTGCACATGACCGTGCAGACCGCCGTCCTCATCGAGACCCTGGTCGCCCTCGGCGCCGAGGTCCGCTGGGCGTCCTGCAACATCTTCTCCACCCAGGACCACGCCGCGGCCGCCATCGCCGTCGGCCCGAACGGCACGCCCGACAACCCGCAGGGCGTCCCGGTCTTCGCCTGGAAGGGCGAGACCCTGGAGGAGTACTGGTGGTGCACCGAGCAGGCGCTGACCTGGCCGGACAGCCCCACCGGCGGCCCGAACATGATCCTCGACGACGGCGGTGACGCCACCCTCCTGGTTCACAAGGGCGTCGAGTACGAGAAGGACGGCAAGGCCCCGTCCCCCGACACCGCCGAGTCGGACGAGCACCGGGTCATCCTCGAACTGCTCAACCGCACCCTGAGCGAGAACCCGCAGAAGTGGACCCAGCTCTCCTCCGAGATCCGCGGCGTGACGGAGGAGACCACGACGGGTGTGCACCGCCTGTACGAGATGCAGCGCGAGGGCACCCTGCTGTTCCCGGCGATCAACGTCAACGACGCCGTGACGAAGTCGAAGTTCGACAACAAGTACGGCTGCCGGCACTCGCTGGTGGACGGCATCAACCGGGCCACGGACGTGCTGATCGGCGGCAAGACCGCGGTCGTGTGCGGCTACGGCGACGTCGGCAAGGGCTGCGCGGAGTCGCTGCGCGGCCAGGGCGCCCGCGTCATCGTGACCGAGATCGACCCGATCTGCGCGCTGCAGGCGGCGATGGACGGCTACCAGGTCACGACGCTGGACGAGGTCGTCGACAAGGCCGACATCTTCATCACCACGACCGGCAACAAGGACATCATCATGGCCTCGGACATGGCCAAGATGAAGCACCAGGCGATCGTCGGCAACATCGGTCACTTCGACAACGAGATCGACATGGCCGGCCTCGCCAAGGTCCCCGGCATCGTCAAGGACGAGATCAAGCCGCAGGTCCACACCTGGACCTTCCCCGACGGCAAGAAGATCATCGTGCTGTCCGAGGGCCGTCTGCTGAACCTGGGCAACGCCACCGGCCACCCGTCGTTCGTGATGTCCAACTCCTTCGCGGACCAGACCCTGGCCCAGATCGAGCTGTTCACCAAGCCCGACGAGTACCCGACCGGTGTCTACGTGCTGCCCAAGCACCTGGACGAGAAGGTCGCCCGTCTCCACCTGGACGCCCTCGGCGTCAAGCTGACGACGCTGCGCCCGGAGCAGGCCGACTACATCGGTGTGAAGGTCGAGGGCCCGTTCAAGCCCGACCACTACCGCTACTGAGCCGGCGCTCCCGACCGAGCCCCGAGGCAGGCCCCCGCACCCCCGTGCCGGGGGCCTGCCCCGTTGGCGGACCGGCGACCGGCCCAGCCCCTCACGACCCAGGACCCCCATGCCCCGCGGCCGCTATTCGCTCCACGATCCGCACGATCACACCCCCCTCGCCGAAGAGCACTTCCAGTGCGCCCCCGGCACCTCCGGCTGGCGCTACGTCTCCCAGCTCACCGCCCCCGACGGCGCCCACCTGGGCTCGGTCGACCTGACCCTCGACACCCTGGGCCGGCCGCTCCGCCTGGAACTCCACGCGTCGAGCTGGCAGGTCCGAGGCGCCGCCCTCGACGGTGTCACCTGGGTCCGTACCGACCCCACCGGAACCCACGCCACCGAAGGCAATGTGCGCGCCCACGCCTTCACCGGCTCGTCCCCCGCTTTCCTCGTCGCCACCGCCCGTCTCCTGCGCCTCACCCCCTCCGCCGCGGCCACCCGCGTACGCCTCGTCGCCTTCACCGACCCGGTCCTCGCCCCCCGCACCGTGGACCAGTCCTGGGCGCTGACCGACAGAGAAACACACGCCACTGACAGCGGCCCCCTGACCGTGGACGCGTACCAGGTCACCGCCCTGGACACCGGCGAGCAGCACACCGTGCACCTGGCCGGCGACGTGGTCCTGGCAGCCCCCGGCATCGAGCTGGAGGATCTCGAATCGCCCCCGTCGGACCTCGGCTGACGGCACCCGCCGGCCGGTGCGGTCAAGCCGGCGGCACGAACCCCGTCGACGGCCGGTCGGCCTGCGCCGGCCCACCCGACGAGGCCGTGCCCGCACCCTCCGGCGGCACGACCGGCCGGACCACCGGGGCCGCTGCGACGGCGGGACCCCCGGGGAAGGACGGCACCGGCGCCCCCGCACCCGCCGCGGGCACGGGAGAGACGGCACCGCCGCCGAACGTCCGCTGCGCCTCCCGCGTCTGCCGCTCGTGCAGCATCGCCGCCAGATACATCGCGGGCGGCAGCCCGGGCGGCACCGGCGCCCCGGTGCGTCCCGCCACGTCGGCCGCCAGCCGCTCAGCCATCGACCAGCCGACCTGCGGATCGAGCTGCCGGATCCGCGTGAGGTACTGACGGACGGCGAGCCACAGACCGTCCGGAACCGCCGACAGGTCGAGCCCCGCGAAGCGGCCCGCGAGCCACGGCGGAGGCGGCGGCACGTAGCCGCCCGGCCCGGCCGGCACCCGCTCCCGCACCACCAGGGTCCCGGCGAACACGTCACCCAGGCGGCGGCCGCGCGCCGACACCAGCGAGGCGATGCAGGCCACCACCCCGAACGTCATCAGGATCTCGATCACACCGAGCAGCCCCCGCACGAGCGCGTGCCGGAAACGGATCGGCCCCCCGTCGTCCCGCACCACCCGCAGCCCGCACGCCATCTTCCCGAGCGACCGCCCGTGGCTCAGCGTCTCCACCAGGATCGGCCCGCCCACCAGCACCAGGACGAACGTCGCGATCGTCACCGCCGTCTGCGCCGCCTGGTCCAGCGAGGCCGTCGCCGCCACCAGAACAAGGGTCACCCCGACGTACGCGGCCACGGCCGCCGCCAGATCGAGCAGTACGGCCAGCCCCCTGCTGGGCAGCTTCGCGGGGCGCAGCTCCAGTGCCACGGCCTCGCCCGTCACCAGCTCACTCACGTCCGCCGCCCTTCCCTGGTCTGCCCCGGACACCGCCAGTCTGCCAAGCTGATGGCACATCGCACCGGAGTACGAGCGGCGAGAAGTCAGCTTGTCCTTCCACCTCCGCCCGACCGCCGACGATCAGCCGAGGAGCAGGCACACCGATGGACCTCGACGTCTTCGTCTCCGCCCACCGCGCGGAGTGGGACCGCCTCGATGCCCTGCTCAGGCGCCGGCGCCGCCTCACCGGAGCGGAGGCGGACGAACTCGTCGTCCTCTACCAGCGGGCCGCCACCCACCTCTCCCTCATCCGTTCGGCCGCGCCCGACCCTCAGCTGACCGGCCGGCTCAGCCAGCTGGTGGCCCGGGCCCGCAGCGCCGTGACCGGCACCCGCCAGGCGTCCTGGCGCGACGTCACACACTTCCTGACTCACGGATTCCCCGCGGCCGTCTACCGCGCGCGTCACTGGTGGGTGCCCACGGCACTCCTCTCCACGGCCGTGGCGGCACTGCTCGGCTGGTGGATAGGCACCCACCCGGAGGTCCAGGCCTCCATAGCGGCGCCCGCCGAACTCCGTGAGCTCACCCGCCCCGGCGGCCAGTACGAGACGTACTACTCGAGCAACCCGGCGACCTCGTTCGCCGCCCAGGTGTGGACGAACAACGCGTGGGCCGCGGCGTTGTGCCTGATCCTCGGGGTGTTCCTGGGCCTGCCGGTCCTGTGGATCCTCTTCCAGAACATGCTCAACCTGGGCGTCGGCTTCGGCCTGATGTCCTCCGCCGGACGCCTCGACACGTTCCTCGGCCTGGTTCTTCCGCACGGCCTGCTGGAACTCACCGCGGTCTTCGTCGCCGCCGGCACGGGCCTGCGTCTGGGCTGGACCGTGATCGACCCCGGCCCCCGCACGCGGCGCACCGCGCTCGCAGAGGAGGGGCGCGCCGCCCTCGCCATGGCGATCGGGCTGGCCCTGGTGCTCTTCGTGTCCGGAGCCATCGAAGGCTTCGTCACCCCGTCGGGCCTGCCCACCTGGGCCCGCATCACCATCGGTGTCGCCGCCGAGCTGGCCTTCCTCGCCTACGTCTACGTCCTGGGCGGCCGCGCCGTCCGATCCGGTACGACGGGCGACCTTGACGCATCCGAGCGCAGTGCCGGCGTGCCCACCGCCGCCTGATGTGCGAAGGGCCCCGGGGAGCTGCTAGTGTCCTCTTCGCCCCACAGGAACCGTTGACGCGGAGCCGATGGGGAGGTAGATTAGAACAGTTGCCTGCAGATGGGTTCCGACCCGGAAGGCGACAGTGAACATCTACTGGCTTCCCGCTGGGACATCAGATTCCGCGGAAGCACCCCCGATAAGTCGGAAAACGAAGGCCGGTCAATCCGCCCCGAAACTTCTGATAAAGTCGGAACCGTCGGAAAGGGAAAAGCGCGAAAGCGTTTGAACCTGGAAAGCGCCGAGAAAATCAGGTCGGAAAGATCTGATAGAGTCGGAAACGCAAGACCGAAGGGAAGCGCCCGGAGGAAAGCCCGAGAGGGTGAGTACAAAGGAAGCGTCCGTTCCTTGAGAACTCAACAGCGTGCCAAAAGTCAACGCCAGATATGTTGATACCCCGTCCATCCGGTTTCGGATGGTCGAGGTTCCTTTGAAGAAAAACACAGCGAGGACGCTGTGAACGTCGGGACTATTCCTCCCGATGTTCCGCTCTCGTGATGTGTGCACCCGATTACGGGTAAACATTCACGGAGAGTTTGATCCTGGCTCAGGACGAACGCTGGCGGCGTGCTTAACACATGCAAGTCGAACGATGAACCACTTCGGTGGGGATTAGTGGCGAACGGGTGAGTAACACGTGGGCAATCTGCCCTGCACTCTGGGACAAGCCCTGGAAACGGGGTCTAATACCGGATACTGACCCTCGCGGGCATCTGCGAGGTTCGAAAGCTCCGGCGGTGCAGGATGAGCCCGCGGCCTATCAGCTTGTTGGTGAGGTAATGGCTCACCAAGGCGACGACGGGTAGCCGGCCTGAGAGGGCGACCGGCCACACTGGGACTGAGACACGGCCCAGACTCCTACGGGAGGCAGCAGTGGGGAATATTGCACAATGGGCGAAAGCCTGATGCAGCGACGCCGCGTGAGGGATGACGGCCTTCGGGTTGTAAACCTCTTTCAGCAGGGAAGAAGCGAAAGTGACGGTACCTGCAGAAGAAGCGCCGGCTAACTACGTGCCAGCAGCCGCGGTAATACGTAGGGCGCGAGCGTTGTCCGGAATTATTGGGCGTAAAGAGCTCGTAGGCGGCTTGTCACGTCGGTTGTGAAAGCCCGGGGCTTAACCCCGGGTCTGCAGTCGATACGGGCAGGCTAGAGTTCGGTAGGGGAGATCGGAATTCCTGGTGTAGCGGTGAAATGCGCAGATATCAGGAGGAACACCGGTGGCGAAGGCGGATCTCTGGGCCGATACTGACGCTGAGGAGCGAAAGCGTGGGGAGCGAACAGGATTAGATACCCTGGTAGTCCACGCCGTAAACGGTGGGCACTAGGTGTGGGCGACATTCCACGTCGTCCGTGCCGCAGCTAACGCATTAAGTGCCCCGCCTGGGAGTACGGCCGCAAGGCTAAAACTCAAAGGAATTGACGGGGGCCCGCACAAGCGGCGGAGCATGTGGCTTAATTCGACGCAACGCGAAGAACCTTACCAAGGCTTGACATACACCGGAAAGCATTAGAGATAGTGCCCCCCTTGTGGTCGGTGTACAGGTGGTGCATGGCTGTCGTCAGCTCGTGTCGTGAGATGTTGGGTTAAGTCCCGCAACGAGCGCAACCCTTGTCCCGTGTTGCCAGCAGGCCCTTGTGGTGCTGGGGACTCACGGGAGACCGCCGGGGTCAACTCGGAGGAAGGTGGGGACGACGTCAAGTCATCATGCCCCTTATGTCTTGGGCTGCACACGTGCTACAATGGCCGGTACAATGAGCTGCGATACCGTGAGGTGGAGCGAATCTCAAAAAGCCGGTCTCAGTTCGGATTGGGGTCTGCAACTCGACCCATGAAGTCGGAGTCGCTAGTAATCGCAGATCAGCATTGCTGCGGTGAATACGTTCCCGGGCCTTGTACACACCGCCCGTCACGTCACGAAAGTCGGTAACACCCGAAGCCGGTGGCCCAACCCCTTGTGGGAGGGAGCTGTCGAAGGTGGGACTGGCGATTGGGACGAAGTCGTAACAAGGTAGCCGTACCGGAAGGTGCGGCTGGATCACCTCCTTTCTAAGGAGCACTTCTTACCAACTTCGGTTGGTCAGAGGCCAGTTCATCAGCGAACGTCTGATGCTGGTTGCTCATGGGTGGAACGTTGACTATTCGGTCCGGATCTCGGGTCGGTGGCTGCCAGTACTGCTCTTCGGAGCGTGGAACGCATGATCACCGGGTGGGACCGGACCGGGCGCGCTGTTGGGTGTCTGAGGGTACGGCCGTGTGGTCGCCTTCAGTGCCGGCCCCAGTGCACTCGAGCTTCTGCTCGGGGTGATGGGTGGTTGGTCGTTGTTTGAGAACTGCACAGTGGACGCGAGCATCTGTGGCCAAGTTTTTAAGGGCGCACGGTGGATGCCTTGGCACCAGGAACCGATGAAGGACGTGGGAGGCCACGATAGGCCCCGGGGAGTCGTCAACCAGGCTTTGATCCGGGGGTGTCCGAATGGGGAAACCCGGCAGTCGTCATGGGCTGTCACCCTTGCCTGAACACATAGGGCAAGTGGAGGGAACGCGGGGAAGTGAAACATCTCAGTACCCGCAGGAAGAGAAAACAACCGTGATTCCGGGAGTAGTGGCGAGCGAAACCGGATGAGGCCAAACCGTATGCGTGTGAGACCCGGCAGGGTTGCGCATTCGGGGTTGTGGGATCTCTCTTGATCAGTCTGCCGGCTGATCGACGAGTCAGAAACCGTTGATGTAGGCGAAGGACATGCGAAAGGTCCGGCGTAGAGGGTAAGACCCCGTAGTCGAAACATCAGCGGCTCGTTTGAGAGACACCCAAGTAGCACGGGGCCCGAGAAATCCCGTGTGAATCTGGCGGGACCACCCGCTAAGCCTAAATATTCCCTGGTGACCGATAGCGGATAGTACCGTGAGGGAATGGTGAAAAGTACCGCGGGAGCGGAGTGAAATAGTACCTGAAACCGTGTGCCTACAAGCCGTGGGAGCGTCGCGTTGAGTGCTTGCACTCAACGTCGTGACTGCGTGCCTTTTGAAGAATGAGCCTGCGAGTTTGCGGTGTGTTGCGAGGTTAACCCGGGTGGGGAAGCCGTAGCGAAAGCGAGTCCGAACAGGGCGTTTCAGTAGCACGCTCAAGACCCGAAGCGGAGTGATCTAGCCATGGGCAGGTTGAAGCGGAGGTAAGACTTCGTGGAGGACCGAACCCACCAGGGTTGAAAACCTGGGGGATGACCTGTGGTTAGGGGTGAAAGGCCAATCAAACTCCGTGATAGCTGGTTCTCCCCGAAATGCATTTAGGTGCAGCGTCGTGTGTTTCTTGCCGGAGGTAGAGCACTGGATAGGCGATGGGCCCTACCGGGTTACTGACCTTAGCCAAACTCCGAATGCCGGTAAGTGAGAGCGCGGCAGTGAGACTGTGGGGGATAAGCTCCATGGTCGAGAGGGAAACAGCCCAGAGCATCGACTAAGGCCCTAAGCGTACGCTAAGTGGGAAAGGATGTGGAGTCGCACAGACAACCAGGAGGTTGGCTTAGAAGCAGCCACCCTTGAAAGAGTGCGTAATAGCTCACTGGTCTAGTGATTCCGCGCCGACAATGTAGCGGGGCTCAAGCGTACCGCCGAAGTCGTGTCATTCACACAATAGGGCCAACGCCTGTGTGGATGGGTAGGGGAGCGTCGTCTGCCGGGTGAAGCAGCACCGGAAGGTAGTTGTGGACGGTTGACGAGTGAGAATGCAGGCATGAGTAGCGATTCACACGTGAGAAACGTGTGCGCCGATTGACTAAGGGTTCCTGGGTCAAGCTGATCTGCCCAGGGTAAGTCGGGACCTAAGGCGAGGCCGACAGGCGTAGTCGATGGATAACCGGTTGATATTCCGGTACCCGCTGTGAAGCGTCAAACATCGAATCCAGTGATGCTAAGCCCGTGAAGCCGCCGGCTGAGTCTTCGGACGAGGTCGGAGTGGTGGAGCCGGTGACCCGAGCTGGTAGTAGGTGAGTGATGGGGTGACGCAGGAAGGTAGTCCATCCCGGGCGGTGGTTGTCCCGGGGTAAGGGTGTAGGACGTCAGGTAGGCAAATCCGCCTGGCATGTGTCTGAGACCTGATGCCGAGCCGATTGTGGTGAAGTGGATGATCCTATGCTGTCGAGAAAAGCCTCTAGCGAGTTTCATGGCGGCCCGTACCCTAAACCGACTCAGGTGGTCAGGTAGAGAATACCGAGGCGTTCGGGTGAACTATGGTTAAGGAACTCGGCAAAATGCCCCCGTAACTTCGGGAGAAGGGGGCCATCACTGGTGAGAGGACGTGCTCCTCGAGCTGGGGTGGCCGCAGAGACCAGCGAGAAGCGACTGTTTACTAAAAACACAGGTCCGTGCGAAGCCGTAAGGCGATGTATACGGACTGACGCCTGCCCGGTGCTGGAACGTTAAGGGACCGGTTAGCTCCATTTCGGTGGGGCGAAGCTGAGAACTTAAGCGCCAGTAAACGGCGGTGGTAACTATAACCATCCTAAGGTAGCGAAATTCCTTGTCGGGTAAGTTCCGACCTGCACGAATGGCGTAACGACTTCTCGACTGTCTCAACCATAGGCCCGGTGAAATTGCACTACGAGTAAAGATGCTCGTTTCGCGCAGCAGGACGGAAAGACCCCGGGACCTTTACTACAGTTTGATATTGGTGTTCGGTTCGGCTTGTGTAGGATAGCTGGGAGACTGTGAACTCTGGACGCCAGTTCAGGGGAGTCGTCGTTGAAATACCAGTCTGGTCGTGCTGGATGTCTAACCTGGGTCCGTGATCCGGATCAGGGACAGTGTCTGATGGGTAGTTTAACTGGGGCGGTTGCCTCCTAAAGAGTAACGGAGGCGCCCAAAGGTTCCCTCAGCCTGGTTGGCAATCAGGTGTTGAGTGTAAGTGCACAAGGGAGCTTGACTGTGAGACCGACGGGTCGAGCAGGGACGAAAGTCGGGACTAGTGATCCGGCGGTGGCTTGTGGAAGCGCCGTCGCTCAACGGATAAAAGGTACCCGGGGATAACAGGCTGATCTTCCCCAAGAGTCCATATCGACGGGATGGTTTGGCACCTCGATGTCGGCTCGTCGCATCCTGGGGCTGGAGTCGGTCCCAAGGGTTGGGCTGTTCGCCCATTAAAGCGGTACGCGAGCTGGGTTTAGAACGTCGTGAGACAGTTCGGTCCCTATCCGCTGTGCGCGTAGGAGTCTTGAGAAGGGCTGTCCCTAGTACGAGAGGACCGGGACGGACGAACCTCTGGTGTGCCAGTTGTTCTGCCAAGAGCATGGCTGGTTGGCTACGTTCGGGAGGGATAACCGCTGAAAGCATCTAAGCGGGAAGCCTGCTTCGAGATGAGGACTCCCACCTCCTAGAGAGGGTAAGGCTCCCAGTAGACGACTGGGTTGATAGGCCGGATATGGAAGCACGGTAACGTGTGGAGTTGACCGGTACTAATAGGCCGAGGGCTTGTCCTCAGTTGCTCGCGTCCACTGTGTTGGTTCTGAAACCACGAACAACCCCATGTGCCACACATGGTGCGGTTGTCAGTTTCATAGTGTTTCGGTGGTCATAGCGTAGGGGAAACGCCCGGTTACATTCCGAACCCGGAAGCTAAGCCTTACAGCGCCGATGGTACTGCAGGGGGGACCCTGTGGGAGAGTAGGACGCCGCCGAACAATTGTTGTGGAAAGCCCCCGTGCCCTTCGGCACGGGGGCTTTCTGCGTTTCCGGGAGTATTTCGCCGCATGGTCCCTCCGCAAGGGAGGAAATTACAGACGTCCCGCCGACTTCAGTGCCAGATAGGCGTCTGCCAGCGCCGGCGCCACGTCCTCCGGTGTCGCGTCCACGACCGTCACGCCGTGACGGCGCAGTTGTTCCGCTGTGCGGTCGCGTTCCGTCTGGGCCTGCGCGGCCGATGCCGCCTCGTAGACCGCGTCGACGTCACCTCGGGCGCGGGACATGGCCGCGATGTGGGGGTCCGCCACCGAGGCGAGCAGGACCGTGTGGCGCTGCGTCAGCCGGCTCAGGACGGGCAGCAGCCCTTCTTCCACGGGAGCCGCGTCCAGCGTCGTGAGGAGCACGATCAGGGAGCGACGCGGGGCCGTGCGCAGCGCCGTGGCCGTAAGACCCCGCGCGTCCGTCTCGATCAGTTCGGGTTCCAGCGTGGCCATGGCGCCCACGAGAGACGGCAGGACGTCTCCCGCCGCACGGCCCTGGACCAGGGCACGGACACGGCGGTCGTAGGCCAGCAGGTCGACACGGTCGCCGGCGCGGGAGGCCAGGGCGGCCAGGAGCAGGGCCGCGTCCATGGAGGCGTCCAGGCGCGGTGCGTCGCCCACACGGCCCGCGGAGGTGCGACCGGTGTCCAGGACGAGCAGGATGTGGCGGTCGCGCTCCGGACGCCAGGTGCGTACCGCGACCTCCGACTGGCGGGCGGTGGCACGCCAGTCGATGGAACGGGTGTCGTCACCGGGGACGTAGGCGCGGAGGCTGTCGAACTCGGTGCCCTCACCGCGGGTCAGCACGCTGGTGCGGCCGTCGAGTTCGCGCAGGCGGGCGAGCTTGGCGGGCAGGTGCTTGCGGCTGGTGAAGGGCGGCAGGACACGTACGGTCCACGGGACCTGGTGGGTCCCCTGGCGGGTGAAGAGTCCGAGGGGGCCGTACGAGCGGACGGTGACGCGGTCGGCACGGCGGTCGCCACGCCGGGTGGGGTTCAGGCGGGTCGTGACACGGCGCCGTTCGCCCGCGGGGATGGTCAGCCGGTGGCGGGACGCCGCCGTTTCCGTGCCCGGGGCCCAACTGCTCGGAGGCCAGGCGTCGCGGATGCGGGCGCGCAGGGGGCGGCGGGAGGCGTTGGTGATCGTCAGGGTGACGTCCGCGGTGGCGCCCAGGCGCACGGAGGTGTCGCCGGAGCGGGTCAGGCCGAGCTTCCGTACCGGGGCGGCCAGGGCGAAGTCGCAGGCGCAGGCGACCGCCAGGGGTGCGTTGACGGCGAGGATGCCCGTCCAGCCGGGGTCCCAGATGCCGACGGGGAGGGAGCCGAGGGCCGCGAGCAGGGCGGCGCGTCCGGTGGGTGCCATCAGCGGGGGACGGGGACGTGGGACAGGACCGCGTGGATGACGGAGTCGGCCGTCACGCCCTCCATCTCGGCCTCCGGGCGGAGCTGTACGCGGTGGCGGAGAGTGGGGAGGGCCAGTGCCTTCACGTCGTCGGGGATGACGTAGTCGCGGCCGGTCAGCCAGGCCCAGGCGCGGGCGGTGGCTAGCAGCGCGGTGGCGCCGCGAGGGGACACGCCGAGGGCCAGGGACGGCGACTCGCGGGTGGAGCGGCAGATGTCCACGACGTAGGCGGTGATCTCGGGGGAGACCGTGGTGGTGGCGACCGCGCGGCGGGCGGCCTCCAGGTCGGCTGCGCTCGCGACGGGACGTACGCCGGCGGCGCGCAGGTCGCGGGGGTCGAAGCCCTCGGCGTGCCGGGTGAGGACGTGGATCTCGTCCTCGCGGGAAGGGAGGGGCATGGTCAGCTTGAGGAGGAAGCGGTCGAGCTGGGCCTCGGGCAGGGGGTAGGTGCCCTCGTACTCGACGGGGTTCTGGGTCGCGGCGACCAGGAACGGGTCGGGGAGGGCGCGCGGGATGCCGTCGACGGTGACCTGGCGTTCCTCCATGGCCTCCAGCAGGGACGACTGGGTCTTCGGGGGCGTGCGGTTGATCTCGTCCGCCAGGAGGAGGTTCGTGAAGACCGGGCCGGGCTGGAAGGAGAACTCGGCGGTGCGGGCGTCGTAGACGAGGGAGCCGGTGACGTCGCTCGGCATCAGGTCGGGGGTGAACTGGACGCGTTTGGTGTCGAGTTCGAGGGCGGAGGCGAGCGCGCGGACCAGCAGGGTCTTGGCGACGCCGGGGACGCCTTCGAGGAGGACGTGGCCGCGGCAGAGCAGGGCCACGACGAGGCCGGTCACCGCGGGGTCCTGGCCGACCACGGCCTTGGCGATCTCCGCGCGCAGGGCCTCCAGGGAGGCCCGGGCGGCGGCCGGGTCCCCGGTGGGCGCGGCGTTGTCGGTGGTCGGGTCCATCATGGACGGCGTACCTGCCTTTCGAGGGCGTCGAGTTGGTCGGCCAGCCGGACGAGCGCTGCGTCGTCGCCGGGGGGCGGGCCGAAGAGGACGGTGTGCGGGGACTGTCCGTCGCCCTGGAGGCGGGCGGACAGGGCGGGGAGCAGGACCTCGGGCGTGTGCGCCTGGGTGCCGGGGACGCCGACGAGGGGGGCGAGGCGGGTGCGGGTGGCGGAGCGCAGAGCGAGGGCGGCGCGGTCGCGGGCGTCCGCCTTGCGGTAGAGGCGGGCGCGGCCTTCGGCGGTCTCGGAGGCGCGGATCGCCACGGGGAGGTTCTCGGGCACCAGGGGGCCGAGCCGGCGGGCCCGCCACAGGGCGGCCAGGGCCGCGGCGACGAAGAGCTGCAGCGTGCCCCACAGCCAGCCGGAGGGCAGCAGGTCGAAGAAGCTCCGTTCCTCCTGCTCGAGGGCGGACGCGTCGGCCGGTGAGGGGAGGTACCAGACCAGATGGGGGCGGGAGCCGAGGAGTTGCAGGGCCAGCGAGGCGTTGCCGTGCCGGTCCAGGCGGTCGTTGAGGAGGATGTCGGGGGCGCCGAGGAGGACGGTGTCGCCGCTGCCGGAAGGGGCGGGGACGCGCAGCAGGGTGGCCAGGCGCCGGCTGGGGTAGCACTCGTCGGCGTCGAGGTGGGCGGAGGAGTAGCGGATGCCGCCGGTGTCGGCGTCGCCCGCGCGCCGGGCCGCGGGCAGCGCGCAGTCGGGGTCCAGGGTGGAGTCGAGGCTGTTGGCCGGGTCGGCGGTGACGCCGGGGACGAGGCGTTCCACGGACGCGGCGCCGGAGGCGACCAGGACGGTGCGTCCGCCGGACCCCTCGGTGGCCTGGTGCAGCCGTGTCTGCTGGCGGGGCGTCAGCAGGTCGGGGACGGCGACCAGGAGCGTGGTGTCGGGGCCGGCCGCGTCGGCGGCATCCTCCAGGGTGGTGACCACACGGGTGTCGATGCCACGGTCGGCGAGCAGCTCGGCGACGGCGCGGCTGCCGTACGGGTCGGCGGAGCGCGGGTCGAGTTCGCCGTGCCGGGCGTCGGAGCGGACCACGGCGATCGCGACGGCCGCCGCGACCAGCAGGACCAGCGCGAGGGCGATGCCGCGCGTGCGGGTCCACACCTGGCGGGCGGTGGGGGAGGCCGAGGTGGACGGGGAGGTGGCCTCGGTCGTCATCCGGCGGCTCCCCGGCGGGCGTCGGTGTCCGTGCTGGGGGCGCCGCTCGCGGCGAGTGCGGGCCGGGTGCGCTCCAGGTCGCCGTCGAGTGCGGTGATCCGCCGGTACGTGTCCTGCGTCGCGCTGCGGCCGCCGTACGTGACGTCGTCGAAGTCGCGGGCGGCGGCGTGCAGCCGGTGGGTGTGGGCGGGCAGGGCGCGGCCGGCCTCCGCGGCGGCCTCGTCGGCGGTCCGGCCGGGGCGCGGGTCGAGCAGGGCGCGCTCCTCCAGGGCGCGGACGACGGCCCGCATGCGTTCCTGGACGGCCTGGTTCCAGTGGCCCTGGGCGGCGTGCGCCTCGGCGGCCGCGCGGTGCTCGACGGCGCTGCGGGGGCGGTCCTCGAACAGGACGGGTGCCGGGGCGGGCCGGCGGCGCGGGGTGCCCAGGCGCCACCACAGGGCGGCCAGGACGGCGAGCATGGCGACGATGACGACGACCAGGCCGAGCGCGCCGCCGGGTGTCGCGGTGGACACGGCGTCGAACAGCTTGCCGACCCAGTCCCAGAAGGCGTCCAGGGCCCGCTGGAGCCAACTGGGGTCGTTCTCGTGGTACATCTGCTTCGACAGCTCGCGCCGGGCCGCCTCCCGCGCGGGGTCGCGCGGGAGGGTGACGGGCGGGTCGTCGTCGCCGTGCAGCAGCAGGCGTACGGCGGTGTCGGCGGCCGTGGGCAGCGCCGGTACGGCTGTGAGAACTCCCCCCGTGGCGGTCACCGCATCAGCTCCCGCCGGTGGCGCCGTGGTCCTGGATGCCGGCCGCGCGGGCCAGTTCGAGGTCGAGGGCCTCGCGGCGGATCCGCTGGTCGATGTAGAGCAGCACGGTGACGCCGGCCGTGATCGGGAACGTGATCGTCGAGCCGATGACCGAGCCGATGCCGCTGATGATCAGGAACGTCCAGCCGAAGTTCCCGCCCGAGGCGTCCAGGAGCCCGGTGACGCCGTCACCGCTGAACGCGGAGGCGAGGAACGTGAAGGGAATGACGACGATCGCCGCGACGACGTACGCGATGATCGCCGCCAGCGCCTGGATGCCGCAGACCCGCCACCAGGAGCCGCGCACCAGCCGGGAGGACCGGCGCATCGCCTTGGTGATGCCCTGCTTCTCCAGCATCAGCGCGGGGGACGCGAGCGAGAGACGGACCATGAGCCAGATGCCGACCACGGCCGCGCCGGCGATGCCCAGCAGGGTCAGTCCGAAGCCGACCTCGGGGCCGGCCGCGAGACCGAGCAGGACGCCGGGCACCGCGCCGGCGGCGATGATGCCCGCCGCGATGAGCGACAGCAGGATGATCAGGCCGAACAGCCTGGGGATCTGGGGTCGGGCGTCGCGCCAGGCCTCGGACGTGGTCACCGACCGGCCGAGTGTGGCGCGGCTGGTGACGGTCGTCAGGAGGGCGGTCGCCGCGACCGTGCCGATCAGGGTGATCCCGTAGAGCACGGCGGAGCTGAGCAGGAGGTCGCCGAGGGCGTCGGTGAGTTCGCCGAGGGTCGCGCTGGGGTCGTCGAGCACGGCGGCGCTGGAGTCCTTCAGGACGAAGCGCTGCAGCAGTACGACGACGACCTCGGTGAGGACGGCGAGGGTCAGCGAGATGCCGAGGACCGTGCGCCAGTAGGTGCGCATGGTGGACACGGCGCCGTCGAGGAGTTCGCCTATGCCGAGGGGGCGCAGCGGGATGACGCCGGGCTTGGCCGCGGGCGGGGGGCCTCCCCAGCCGTTGCCCCAGCCGCCGTAGGGACCCTGGCCGCCGGGCGGGGGAGCGCCCCAGCCGGGGCCGCCGGGAGGCGGGGTCACCCGGCCCTGGCCGCCGGGAGGCGGCGGAGGGGCCTGGGCGGGGCCGCCCGCACCGGTGTGGCCGGCGGGCGCGGACCACTGGCCGGCCGGGGGCTGCTCCTTGGACCACTTCACGCCCGGCTCCCGCGGGGCGTCACCCGGCTGCTGCGGCCGGTCGGCGGACTGCTCGGGACCCGGACGGTCGGCGGACCCGGCAGGTCCGGGGGCGTCCGGTTCCCGTCCGTCGGACGGGGCGGATCCGGGCGAGGCCCAGCCCGGAGTGTCGTTCATCGTCGCTCCTTCACGGTGCCCGTCGCGGTCGCGGTGGCAGCTTGGGCAGCCATCGTGCCATGGGGCGGTCGCGGGCGGACCTGCCGAGGTGGGGGCCGCTCGCCTTCTATTGTCCGCGTGACAGGGGGCAGACTGGCGGCATGGCTGATCAGTACGCGCACAGCGGCGACAACAAGCGGCCGACACAGATCCCGGTACTGCGCTGGGAGGAGCCGCCCGAAGGTCCGGTCCTGGTCCTGCTCGACCAGACGCGGCTCCCGGCCGAGGAGGTCGAGCTCGTCTGCACGGACGCGCCCGCGCTGGTGGAGGCGATCCGTTCGCTCGCCGTACGCGGCGCACCCCTGCTGGGCGTCGCGGGCGCCTACGGGGTCGCCCTCGCGGCGGTGCGGGGCTTCGACGTGGACGACGCGGCGGCGGCGCTGGAGAGCGCCCGGCCCACGGCGGTGAACCTGGCGGTCGGGGTGCGGCGGGCGCACTCCGCGTACCGGGCGGTGCTCGACCGCGGCGGGGACGCCCGCGAGGCGGCCGGGGCGGCGCTGGCCGCGGCCCAGCGGCTGCACCGGGAGGACGCCGAGGCCAGTACCCGGATGGCCGGGCACGGGCTGGCGCTCCTCGACGAACTGCTGCCCGGCGGCGGGCACCGGATTCTCACGCACTGCAACACCGGTTCGCTGGTGTCGGGCGGCGAGGGGACGGCCTTCGCGGTGGCGCTGGCGGCGCACCGGGTGGGCAGGCTGCGGCGCCTGTGGGTGGACGAAACGCGTCCGTTGCTGCAAGGTGCTCGCCTGACGGCGTACGAGGCGGCCCGCAGCGGCATGGCGTACACCCTGCTCACCGACAACGCGGCGGGATCGCTGTTCGCGGCGGGCGAGGTGGACGCGGTGCTGATCGGCGCGGACCGCATCGCGGCCGACGGTTCGGTGGCGAACAAGGTGGGGAGCTATCCGCTCGCGGTGCTCGCGCGGTACCACCATGTGCCGTTCATCGTGGTGGCTCCGGTGACGACGGTGGATCCCGGGACGCCGGACGGGGCGTCCATCGAGGTGGAGCAGCGTCCCGGCCATGAGGTGACAGAGATCACGGCGCCGCAGGTGCCGGTGGCCGGAGCGGAGGCGGGTGGCGGGATTCCGGTGGCCCCCCTGGGGACCCAGGCGTACAACCCGGCGTTCGACGTGACACCGCCGGAACTGGTGACGGCGATCGTCACCGAAGAGGGCGTGGTTTCGCCCGTGACGACCGAGGCTCTGGCGGACCTGTGTGCCAGGTCACGCCAGGTCACGATTAGCTAATGGGATGATGTCGTTTATGAAGGGACGAGTCCTTGTCGTCGACGACGACAGCGCACTGGCCGAGATGCTCGGCATCGTGCTGCGCGGTGAAGGTTTTGAGCCGTCTTTCGTAGCCGACGGCGACAAGGCGCTGGCCGCCTTCCGTGAGGCCAAGCCGGATCTGGTGCTCCTCGACCTGATGCTGCCCGGCCGGGACGGCATCGAGGTCTGCCGCCTGATCAGGGCGGAGTCCGGGGTGCCGATCGTGATGCTCACGGCGAAGAGCGACACCGTCGACGTGGTGGTGGGCCTGGAGTCCGGGGCCGACGACTACATCGTCAAGCCGTTCAAGCCGAAGGAGCTGGTCGCCCGGATCCGCGCGAGACTGCGCAGGTCGGAGGAGCCGGCGCCGGAGCAGCTCGCCATCGGCGACCTGGTGATCGACGTCGCCGGGCACTCCGTGAAGCGGGACGGGCAGTCCATCGCGCTCACCCCGCTCGAGTTCGACCTGCTGGTCGCCCTCGCCCGCAAGCCCTGGCAGGTCTTCACGCGTGAGGTGCTGCTGGAGCAGGTCTGGGGCTACCGCCACGCGGCGGACACCCGCCTGGTGAACGTGCACGTGCAGCGGCTGCGCTCCAAGGTCGAGAAGGACCCGGAGAAGCCGGAGATCGTGGTGACCGTCCGTGGCGTCGGGTACAAGGCAGGACCGAGCTGACATGTCCGGTGACAGTGCCGCTTCGGCGTCCGGCCGGCCCGGGGGCCGTCCGGGGCGGCCTGTCGGCCGGCGGACGGCGGGTTCCCGCTGGCGCCATCTCTTCGACGGGGACCTGCTGCAGGGCGGGGTCCAGGGCAGCCCGGTGGTCCGGCTGGTCATGCGCTGGGTGCGCCGGCCGCTGCTGCCCGTCATGCGGCTGTGGCGTCGCAACATCCAGCTCAAGGTCGTCGTCACCACGCTGCTGATGTCGCTGGGTGTCGTCCTGCTGCTGGGCTTCGTGGTCATCGGACAGGTGCGCAACGGCCTGCTGGACGCGAAGGTGAAGGCGTCGCAGAGCCAGGCCACCGGCGGTTTCGCGGTGGCCAAGCAGCAGGCCGAGCAGGCCGTGAGCGTCACGGGCGACGAGGGCACCGCGGCCGACGGCCGCCCCTCGCAGAGCGTCATCCAGTGGATGAGCGACCTCGTGGCCTCGCTGTCGAGCGGTGGTCAGGGCGCCTTCGACGTGGTCACCCTGCCCTCCGGCGGGGACAGCGGCAGCGGGCGCGGACCGCGCGCCTCCGGCGAGGTCGACCCGACGGGCAGTGTGCCCGCGGCGCTGCGCGAGAGGATCGACACCAGTACGTCGGCGGCGCAGAGCTACACGCGCATCGTCTACGACACCGACAAGGCGTCCCAGCCGGCCCTGGTCATCGGCAAGCAGGTCAACGACCCCAACGGCGACCCGTACCAGCTGTACTACCTCTTCCCGCTCACCCAGGAGGAGAAGTCGCTGAGCCTGGTCAAGGGCACCCTGGCGACCGCCGGGCTGTTCGTGGTCGTGCTGCTCGGGGCGATCGCCTGGCTGGTGGTGCGGCAGGTGGTCACGCCGGTGCGGATGGCCGCCGGAATCGCCGAACGGCTGTCGGCGGGGCGGCTCCAGGAACGTATGAAGGTCACCGGCGAGGACGACATCGCCCGGCTCGGTGAGGCCTTCAACAAGATGGCGCAGAACCTCCAGCTCAAGATCAGCCAGCTGGAGGACCTGTCGCGGATGCAGCGCCGGTTCGTGTCGGACGTGTCGCACGAACTGCGCACACCGCTGACGACCGTGCGGATGGCGGCGGACGTCATCCACGAGGCGCGTGAGGACTTCGACCCGGTGACCGCGCGGTCCGCCGAACTGCTCGCCGACCAGCTGGACCGGTTCGAGTCGCTGCTGGCCGACCTGCTGGAGATCAGCCGCTTCGACGCGGGCGCGGCCGCCCTGGAGGCGGAGCCGATCGACCTGCGTGAGGTGGTGCGGCGGGTGGTCAGCGGCGCGGAGCCGCTCGCCGAGCGCAAGGGCACCACGATCAAGGTCGTCGGCGACCAGCAGCCCGTGGTCGCCGAGGCCGACGCCCGGCGCGTGGAGCGGGTGCTGCGCAACCTCGTCGTCAACGCCGTCGAGCACGGCGAGGGCAAGGACGTCGTCGTCAAGCTGGCCGCCGCGGGCGGCGCGGTGGCGGTGGCCGTGCGCGACTACGGGGTGGGCCTCAAGCCCGGCGAGGCCACCCGGGTCTTCAGCCGCTTCTGGCGGGCCGACCCGGCACGCGCGCGCACCACCGGCGGCACCGGACTGGGCCTGTCCATCGCCCTGGAGGACGCGCGGCTGCACGGCGGCTGGCTCCAGGCGTGGGGCGAGCCGGGCGGCGGCTCGCAGTTCCGGCTGACGCTGCCGAGGACCGCGGACGAACCGCTGCGGGGGTCCCCCATACCCCTGGAGCCCAAGGACTCGCGGCGCAACCGCGGTCTGGACGACGCCGGACTGCCGCGCGGCGGCGACGGCGAGAAGCGCGCCACGGTGCCGGTGCGGCAGCCGGGCGCCGACGATCCGGCGCAGTCCGCCCGGGACCCGCTGGCGCTCCGGCCGGGCACGTCGACCCCCACGGCCGACCCCACCGCCCTGCCCGGCAACGGCGCGCGCGTGGTGGCACGGTCGGGCAGCACCCGCATGACGCCCGGCGGGAGCGCCGCGCCCGGTGACCGGGCCGCGGCCCGGACGGCGGACGGCGGCACCGAGGGCGGGGACGGTGACCCGCGCGGTACGGAGAGGGACGGGGAGGCAACGCGTGGGCGGTGAGCGTATGAGGCGCCGACGGGGGACACCGGCCCGGAGCGTGGCGTACGCCGCGTGCGGTGCCGTTCTGCTGGCCGGGTGCGCCTCGATGCCGGACAGCGGGGACCTGCGCGGGGTGGAGTCCACGCCGCGCCAGGACGCGCAGGTCCGGGTCTACGCCATGCCGCCGAGCGACGACGCCACGCCCACCCAGATCGTGCAGGGCTTCCTGGAGGCGCTGACCAGCGACGACGCCGACTACAAGACCGCGCGCCAGTACCTGACCCCCGAGGCGTCGAAGGACTGGCGGCCGGAGCAGTCCACCACCGTCCTCTCCGACGGCCCCGGCGCCCGCGCCGACCGGCCGGACCGGCAGGACAGCAGCTCCCTGACCTACACGCTGACCGGCACCAAGTTCGCCACCGTGGACGCCCAGCAGGCGTACGCGCCCGCCTCCGGCCACTACAACGAGATCGTGCACCTCGCGAAGGACGAGAAGAGCGGTCAGTGGCGCATCGACGTGGTGCCGCAGGGCGTCGTCATGGGCAAGTCGGACTTCCAGCGCAACTACACGTCGTTCAACAAGTACTACTTCGCCTCGAACGCGGAGGTCGAGGGGTCCTCGCTGCCGATGGCGGTCGCGGACCCGGTCTACGTGCGCCGGTACGTCGACCCCACCACCCGGATGGTGCGCTCCCTGATGTCCGGGCCCACCAGCTGGCTGGACCCGGTCGTGAGGTCGGGCTTCCCCACCGGCACCGAGCTGCGCAAGGGCGCCGGCCCGCTGACCCCGGACGACCGGGGCAAGCTCACCGTGCCGCTCAACGACCGCGCGGCCGACGTCGGCACCGGCCGCTGCGAGGAGATGGCCGCCCAACTGCTGTTCACGCTGCGCGACCTGAGCCCCGCGGTGGAGGAGGTCGAGCTGCGGGCCGACGGCGGGCAGCTCTGCTCGCTCACCCAGGACGGCGCCGAGACCGTCGCCACCCGGGGCGCGCTGAACCAGCCCGACTACCTGTACTTCGTCGACGGGGAGCGCAAGCTCGTGCGGATCGCCGCGGGCAGCAGCGACGCCGACCCCGACCCGGTGCCCGGGGCGCTCGGGGAGGGCGAGCAGGGGCTGCGCTCGGTGGCGGTCGCCCGCGACGAGAACACGGCCGCCGGGGTCGGCCTGGACGGCCGGTCGCTGTTCGTCTCCGCGCTGGCGCCGGGCTCGGCCCTCGGGGACCCGGTGCTGCGCAGCCAGGGCGCCGGCGAGCAGGACCGCCTGACCGCGCCCAGCTGGGACGCCCAGGGCGGGCTGTGGGTGGCCGACCGTGATCCGGCCCGGCCCAGGCTGTATCTGCTGGAGAAGGGCACCGCGCCGCCGCTGGAGGTGCGCACGCCGGGCCTGGACGGCCGGATCCAGGCGGTCCGGGTGGCCGCCGACGGGGTGCGCATCGCCCTCGTCGTGGAGAAGGGCGACCAGCGTTCCCTGCTGATCGGGCGGATCGAGCGCAGCGGCCCGGACGAGGCCGGTACGGGCGGGCGGCCCACGGTCACCGTGCTGGAACTGCGGTCGGCGACGCCCGAGCTGGAACAGGTCACGGCGATGTCGTGGGCCGGCGACAGCAGGCTCGTCGTGGTCGGCCGCGAGCACGGCGGCGTGGAGCAGATGAAGTACGTCGAGGTCGACGGCTCCACGCCGGACGTGCCGCCGCCCGCCGCGCTGACCGGCGTGAAGGCCCTCACCGCCTCCGAGGACGAACTGGCGCCGCTGGTGGCGTACTCGGTGGACGGGATCGTCCGGCTGCCGTCCGGGGCCCAGTGGCAGAAGGTGACCCAGGGGATCGCGCCGGTCTATCCGGGCTGATCCGCTTCTCGTTCCGCTGTTCGAACCGCCGTACGGCCTGGTCACACCGGTTTTCCACAGGGGTGGCCGGGTGGCGGTGGCGTTGGCACAGTGAGGCCGTGCGGAACTGGTGGCGGGACCTCGGCGACCTGGTGCTTCCGGCCGAGTGCGGCGGATGCGGCAGGCCCCGCGCCGTGCTCTGCGCCGCCTGCCGTACGGCGCTGGCCGGGGCTGAGCCGCGCCGGGTGCGGCCGGTGCCAGAGCCGCCGGGGCTGCCGTCCGTGCACGCGGCCGCCCCCTACGCCGACGCGGTGCGCGCCGCGCTGCTCGCCCACAAGGAGCGCGGTGCCCTGGCCCTCTCCCGGCCGCTGGGGGCGGCCCTGGCGGGAGCGGTGCGGGCGGGTCTGCGGACGGCCGTGCCGCCACCGCGCGGGGGCGGTGGGGCCGGGGGCGGTCCCGTGCTGCTGGTTCCGGTGCCGTCCGCCCGGCGGGCCGTACGGGCGCGCGGGCACGACCCGGCGCGGCGGATCGCGTACGCGGCGGCGGGTGAGCTGCGGCGCACGGGGGTACCCGCCGGAGTACTAGCGGCGCTGCGGCAACGGCGCCCGGTGGCCGACCAGTCGGGGCTCGACTCCCGGCAGCGGCTGGCCAATCTCGCGGGCGCGCTCGCGGTGGCGCCGGGCTGCGGCCGGCTGCTCCGCCGGGGCCGGGTCGTGCTGGTCGACGACGTGATGACGACCGGGGCGTCCCTCGCCGAGGCGGCGCGGGCGGTGCGGTCCGCGTCGGAGCCGCCCCGCGAACAAACGGAATCGGCCGATCGGGACGGACAAGGATCGAGCAATTCGGCTTCCGCGTTCGTGTACCTGGGTGAGACGTGGGAAGGGACAGGACAACAACGGAAATCACCGACGACGTGGCGAGGAGGGGCCCGGCACCCCGTCGGGCCGTCGAAGGAGGCGGACCTGGAAAGCGCCGGCGGAGGCGCCGGCCCCGTGTGCGCGGCCGTCGTGGCGGCCTCACCGGATGCGTTCGGAATACACCGAAACTGACTGAGAACTTACGTCGTTGCAGGTAATCAGAGGGTTAATTCGCCTGAATGGAGGTACGTCGCGGTAGAGGGTGACGCCATCCGTCCGCGCGAGATATGTTCGGTTGTGAGGGAAAGCCGCAGGCCACACCTCTTGGATCGGATTGCCGAGGTGCGGGTTTTTCCATCATCACCCGCACCGGTGGACTGGAGATCTCGCGCGCGGGGGAGGAGGTGGACGTCACCGAGTCCGAGGCTCCGGACGTCACCGGAGTCTGGTGCAAAAGGGAGACACATCCGCAGCGAAGCGGAGTGATCCGGGAACGGAGTTCTGCGTGGACATCGTCGTCAAGGGCCGCAAGACCGAGGTGCCCGAGCGGTTCCGGAAGCACGTGGCCGAGAAGCTGAACCTGGAGAAGATCCAGAAGCTCGATGGCAAGGTGATGAGCCTCGACGTCGAGGTGTCCAAGGAGCCCAACCCCCGACAGGCCGACCGTTGTGACCGGGTGGAGATCACGCTCCGCTCCCGCGGTCCTGTGATCCGGGCGGAAGCGGCGGCGAGCGACCCGTACGCGGCGCTCGACCTGGCAGCGGAGAAGCTGGACGCCCGGCTGCGCAAGCAGCACGACAAGCGTTTCTCGCGGCGTGGCGCGCGCAGGATCTCGGCGGCCGAGGTCCCCGACCACGTGCCCGGCGTGGCGACCCTCAACGGGACCGGGGCGAGCACCGCCCAGGAGGAGGAGCAGGCGGTCCCGACCAAGAAGATCGGCTCCCTGGAGGTCCAGGGTGACGGTCCCCTCGTCGTCCGCGAGAAGACCCACGTGGCCGCGCCCATGACCCTCGACCAGGCGCTCTACGAGATGGAGCTGGTCGGGCACGACTTCTATCTCTTCGTCGACTCCGAGACCAAGGAGCCCAGCGTCGTCTACCGGCGCCACGCCTACGACTACGGCGTGATCCACCTCAGCACCGACACGATGGTCACCGAGACCAACTCCCCCGAGGCGGGCGGAACCCTCGGCGGCTGATCCGCCGGGTGACAGCACAGCAGGTGCCCCTGGTGCGCGTGTGCGCCCCCAGGGGCACCGGCGTGCCACCGCCCGGCGCCCACACCGGCACCCCGGTGCGGGCGCGGCATGGAATCATGGCGGCAGCGACCCAACCGGTGGGCCGTTGCCTTGGGTTGGCGATGGTCAGAACCACAGGCCACAGCCTTCAGGGGGAGGAACGATGGCGGACAGCTTCGGACCGATGCGGGACGAGGATGCCGACGGCGGCGTCGTCGGCATGGGCCCGGGCGCGGACACTCCACGCAAGGAGCCGATCAGAGTCCTCGTGGTGGACGACCACGCGCTGTTCCGCCGCGGACTGGAGATCGTGCTCGCCGCCGAGGAGGACATCCAGGTCGTCGGCGAGGCGGGGGACGGCGCCGAGGCCGTGGAGAAGGCGGCCGACCTGCTGCCCGACATCGTCCTGATGGACGTGCGGATGCCCAAGCGGGGCGGGATCGAGGCCTGCACCTCCATCAAGGAGGTCGCACCCAGCGCCAAGATCATCATGCTGACGATCAGCGACGAGGAGGCCGACCTCTACGACGCCATCAAGGCGGGCGCGACCGGCTACCTCCTCAAGGAGATCTCCACCGACGAGGTGGCCACCGCCATCCGCGCGGTGGCCGACGGGCAGTCGCAGATCAGCCCCTCCATGGCGTCGAAGCTGCTCACCGAGTTCAAGTCGATGATCCAGCGGACCGACGAGCGCCGGCTCGTCCCCGCCCCCCGGCTGACCGACCGGGAGCTGGAGGTCCTCAAGCTCGTCGCCACGGGGATGAACAACCGGGACATCGCCAAGGAGTTGTTCATCTCCGAGAACACCGTGAAGAACCACGTGCGCAACATCCTGGAGAAGCTGCAGCTGCACTCCCGGATGGAGGCCGTGGTCTACGCGATGCGGGAGAAGATCCTCGAGATCCGCTGACGGCGGGGCGAGGGACGTCTGAAGGGCCTGCGCGGGCCGCCCCACGGGCCCGCGCCTCGCGGGTCCGTGGGGCGGCCGGGGCTCAGGCGAGCAGGCGGGCGAGTTCCCCGGTGAGCGCCTCGCGCAGCTCCGGCGCGTCGACCCGCTCCACCCGTACGTCCGTGCAGTCCACCCAGCCCGCGGCCTCCACCAGGGCCTGCGCCACGGCGGGCACCGCCGTCCGACCGTCCAGCGTGACCTGCTTGGCGACCAGGGTGCGGCCCTCCCGGGCCGGGTCCACCCGGCCCACCAGCCGTCCGCCCGCCAGCACGGGCATCGCGAAGTAGCCGTACACGCGCTTGGGCTTGGGGACGTACGCCTCCAGGCGGTGGGTGAAGCCGAAGATCCGCTCCGTGCGCGCCCGCTCCCAGATCAGGGAGTCGAACGGGGACAGCAGCGTCGTCCGGTGCCGGCCGCGCGGCGGGGCGGCCAGGGCCGCCGGGTCCGCCCAGGCCGGCTTGGACCAGCCCGCGACCGTGACGGGCACCAGGCCCGAGTCGGCGATCACGGCGTCGACCTGCTCCCCCTTGAGGCGGTGGTAGTCGGCGATGTCCGCCCGCGTGCCCACGCCGAGGGACTGCCCGGCCAGCCGCACCAGGCGGCGCAGGCACTCCGTGTCGTCCAGTTCGTCGTGCAGCAGGTCCGCCGGGACGGCGCGCTCGGCCAGGTCGTACACCCGCTTCCAGCCGCGGCGCTCCACGCACACCACCTCGCCGTACATCAGGGCGCGCTCCACGGCGACCTTGGTGCCGGACCAGTCCCACCACTCGCTGGTGCGCTTGGCGCCGCCCAGCTCCGTGGCCGTCAGGGGGCCCTCCGTGCGCAGCTGCTTGATCACCTGGTCGTAGGTGCCCTCGGGCAGCTCGTGGTTCCAGTGCGGGCGGGCGCGGTAGGCACGGCGGCGGAAGGCGAAGTGCGGCCACTCCTCGACGGGCAGGATGCACGCGGCGTGCGACCAGTACTCGAAGGCGTGCGGCCGCCCGGACCCCTGCGTCCAGTACGCCTCCTCCACCGTGCGGCGGCCCACGGCGCCCAGGCGGGCGTAGGGCACCAGCTCGTGGGAGCGGGCGAGCACGGAGATGGTGTCGAGCTGCACCGCGCCCAGGTGGCGCAGCACGCCTCGCACACCGGTGCGCCGGTCGGGGGCGCCGAGGAATCCCTGGGCCCGCAGGGCGATGCGGCGGGCCTCGTCGGCCGAGAGTTCCGTGAGCGGACGCGGGAGGGTCGTCATAGGTCCGCACGATAGAGGGCGGCACCGACAACGCCCCGGTGCCGTGGGCTCAGACCTTGCCCGGCAGGTACGGCGTGGTGGACGGAAGGCCCAGGTCGCAGGGGAGCAGGGAGCCCACCCAGCCGTCCCGCAGCACCCCCTTGTTGACGAGCGAGGAGCGCAGGACTCCCTCGACGGTGAACCCGGCCCGTTCGGCCACCGCGCGGGAGGCCGCGTTGCCCACCTCCGCGCGCCACTCCACGCGGTCGATCGACATCCGGGTGAAGGCCCAGCGGCACGCGGCCAGGGCTGCCTCGGTGATGTAGCCGTTGCCGCGGTGCTCCTTGGCCCCCCAGAAGCCGATCTCGCCGGTGCCGAAGGACCGCAGGGTGATGCTGAGCATGCCCGTCAGGTCCCCGGTGGGCAGGAAGACGCCGAACGTGAACATCGAGCCGTTCGCCCAGCCGTCCGGCGCGATCTGCTCCGTGAAACCCCGCGCGTGCTCCGGAAGGTAGGGCGAGGGGATCGTCGTCCAGCGCTGGATGTCCGGGTCCTGGCAGATCCGGTACACCGTGTCGGTGTCCTGCGGGCCGACGGTGCGCAGCAGCAGGCGGTCCGTGGTGAGCGTGACGGGTTCCATCGGCCGATTCTGCTCGCGGCGGGGCGGGTGGCGCCATCCCTCTCGCCGTGCGTGAGGTGATGATCACTCCGCGCGCGATTCACCGGCTTTCCCGCGGCACCATCCGGGCGCCTGGGACGTTGTCCGTGTAGCGGCCGTGCCACGGTTCGGCTGCGGCGGACGGTCACCGCCCCGGCAGGCCTCCCGGCGTGGAGGGGTCCTCGCATACGATGGCCGTTGCTCAGTCAGTGAAACGGAAACCGACCGTCCCAGGCCCGACCGGCAAGGAGACCAACCCCCGTGTCCGTCCTCTCGAAGATCATGCGTGCAGGCGAAGGCAAAATCCTGCGCAAGCTGCACCGCATCGCGGACCAGGTCAACTCCATCGAAGAGGACTTCGAAGGCCTCTCCGACGCCGAGCTGCGGGCCCTCACCGATGAGTACAAGCAGCGCTACACCGACGGTGAGAGCCTGGACGACCTGCTCCCCGAGGCGTTCGCCACCGTGCGCGAGGCCGCCCGGCGTGTCCTGGGCCAGCGCCACTACGACGTGCAGATCATGGGCGGCGCCGCCCTGCACATGGGTTACGTGGCGGAAATGAAGACCGGTGAGGGCAAGACCCTCGTCGGCACCCTGCCCGCGTACCTCAACGCCCTGTCCGGCGAGGGCGTCCACATCATCACGGTCAACGACTACCTGGCCGAGCGCGACTCGGAGATGATGGGCCGCGTCCACCGCTTCCTGGGCCTGGAGGTCGGCTGCATCCTCGCCAACATGACGCCGGCCCAGCGCCGCGCGCAGTACGCCTGCGACATCACCTACGGCACGAACAACGAGTTCGGCTTCGACTACCTGCGCGACAACATGGCGTGGTCGAAGGAAGAGCTGGTGCAGCGCGGCCACAACTTCGCCATCGTCGACGAGGTCGACTCGATCCTCATCGACGAGGCCCGTACGCCGCTGATCATCTCCGGTCCCGCGGACCAGGCCACCAAGTGGTACGGCGACTTCGCCAAGCTGGTGAAGCGCCTGAAGCGCGGTGAGCCGGGCAACCCGCTGAAGGGCATCGAGGAGACCGGCGACTACGAGGTCGACGAGAAGAAGCGCACGGTCGCCATCCACGAGTCCGGTGTCGCCAAGGTCGAGGACTGGCTGGGCATCGACAACCTGTACGAGTCGGTGAACACCCCGCTCGTGGGCTACCTGAACAACGCCATCAAGGCGAAAGAGCTCTTCAAGAAGGACAAGGACTACGTCATCATCGATGACGAAGTCATGATCGTCGACGAGCACACCGGCCGTATCCTCGCCGGCCGCCGTTACAACGAGGGCATGCACCAGGCCATCGAGGCCAAGGAAGGCGTGCCGATCAAGGACGAGAACCAGACTCTCGCCACGATCACCCTGCAGAACTTCTTCCGTCTGTACAAGCGCCACGACCACAGCGGCAAGGAGCAGCCGGGTCTGTCCGGCATGACCGGTACGGCGATGACCGAGGCCGCGGAGTTCCACCAGATCTACAAGCTCGGCGTGGTGCCCATCCCGACCAACCGGCCGATGGTCCGCAAGGACCAGTCGGACCTGATCTACCGCACCGAGGTCGCCAAGTTCGAGGCGGTCGTCGACGACATCGAGGAGAAGCACCGCAAGGGGCAGCCGATCCTCGTCGGCACCACCTCCGTCGAGAAGTCCGAGTACCTCTCGCAGCAGCTCAGCAAGCGCGGCATCCAGCACGAGGTGCTGAACGCCAAGCACCACGAGCGCGAGGCGCAGATCGTCGCCCAGGCCGGCCGCCGGGGCGCCGTCACGGTCGCCACGAACATGGCCGGCCGTGGTACGGACATCAAGCTCGGCGGCAACCCCGAGGACCTCGCGGAAGCGGAGCTGCGTCAGCGCGGCCTCGACCCCGAGGAGCACATCGAGGAGTGGGCGGCGGCCCTGCCGGAGGCCCTTGCGCGTGCCGAGCAGGCCGTGAAGGCCGAGAAGGACGAGGTCGAGAAGCTCGGCGGCCTGTACGTGCTCGGCACCGAGCGGCACGAGTCGCGGCGCATCGACAACCAGCTGCGCGGTCGTTCCGGCCGTCAGGGCGACCCCGGCGAGTCCCGCTTCTACCTCTCGCTCGGTGACGACCTGATGCGGCTGTTCAAGGCGCAGATGGTCGAGCGCGTGATGTCCATGGCGAACGTGCCGGACGACGTGCCGATCGAGAACAAGATGGTCACCCGCGCGATCGCCTCCGCGCAGTCGCAGGTGGAGACGCAGAACTTCGAGACGCGTAAGAACGTCCTGAAGTACGACGAGGTGCTCAACCGGCAGCGCGAGGTCATCTACGGCGAGCGCCGCCGCGTCCTGGAGGGCGAGGACCTGCAGGAGCAGATCCACCACTTCATGGACGACACCATCGACGCCTACGTCCAGGCGGAGACCACCGAGGGCTTCCCCGAGGACTGGGACCTGGACCGGCTGTGGGGCGCGTTCAAGCAGCTCTACCCGGTGAGCGTCGACATCGAGGAACTGGAGGAGGCGGCCGGTGACCGGGCCGGTCTGACCGCCGAGTTCATCTCCGAGTCCATCAAGGACGACATCCGCGCCCAGTACGAGGCCCGTGAGGCGCAGCTCGGCTCCGAGATCATGCGTGAGCTGGAGCGCCGGGTCGTGCTGTCGGTGCTGGACCGCAAGTGGCGCGAGCACCTCTACGAGATGGACTACCTCCAGGAGGGCATCGGCCTGCGCGCGATGGCCCAGAAGGACCCGCTGGTCGAGTACCAGCGCGAGGGCTTCGACATGTTCAGCGCGATGATGGACGGCATCAAGGAGGAGTCCGTCGGCTACCTGTTCAACCTGGAGGTCCAGGTGGAGCAGCAGGTCGAGGAGGTTCCGGTAGAGGACGTCAAGCCGGTCGCCGACCTGGAGAAGCAGGACGCGGTGCCCGCGCAGGGCGGGCCCCGGCCGGAGATCCGCGCCAAGGGCCTCGACGCCCCGCAGCGGCGGGCCCTGCACTTCTCCGCTCCCACGGTGGACGGCGAGGGCGGCACCGTCGAGGGCGAGCTGGCCACCGACGAGGAGCCGGTGCGCTCGGAGGCGGACGGCCTCACGCGCGCGGAGCGGCGCAAGCAGGCGCGGGGGCGTCGTCGCAAGAAGTGAGGGTCGCCGCCGCTTCGTGAGGAGCGGCCGTGACCACCGGCCGAGGGCCGGGCACCCGCGGGTGCCCGGCCCTCGGCCGTCGTGCGTGTCTCAGTGCGGGACGCCCAGTTCGACGGCGGTGCAGCGCCAGCGCAGGTCACGACCGCGCTCCAGCCGGAAGGCCATGGCGCGCAGCCTGTCCCCGGCGCCGATCCTGGCGAACGCCTCGATGGCGCCCTCCCGGGGCTCGAACCAGCCGATGTCGCGGACCACGGGGCGGACCCCGCGGGTGCGCAGCGGGCCTCGCTCGGCGAGCCGGATCAGCTCGTCGTAGGCCTGGCCGGCGCTGTGCCGCAGCATCGCGTGCACGGGGCGCTGGCCGCTGAGCACGGCGACGAGGAGGTCCGCGAAGCGGTCGGTGGGGCGGGGCTGGGGGACGCGGACGGGCACCGCGCCCACAGCCCCGCCCCGGCCCTCGCGTGGTGCCGGCGCGGATGAGGGTGGGACGCCCGGCCGCCCCCGTCCCGCCGCACGCCCCGAGGGCCGGTTGTCGGCGGGCCGCCCCCGCCCCGCCCCACCGGGCCGCCCCGCACCGGGCGAGGGAGCGGGACGGGCCCCACCGGCGGGCACCCGCGGGGGGACGGCGCCGGCGGAGGCGGGGGAGGCGGTGCCGCGGGCTCCGCGGGAGGTGGCCGCCGGACGGTGAGGGCCGGGACGGGTGGGGGTGTGGCGTGGTGTGCGGCTCATGACCTTGTGCACGAGGGACCCCGTTCGACAGGCCCGGGCCGCCGGCGGGGGGAGCCGGGTACCGGGCAGTAACTTCGTGTGGGGATCTTGTACGGGGCCGTGCGGCGGCGTGGCAAGGAGCGACGGGCGGCCCGACGCGGGCGGGGAAGTTCACCTATCAGGGTTGCCGGGCGGGTGCCGGGCCCGTGTTCACGCGGACGGGACGGGTGACTTCCCGGACGGGGATTGACGCGCCCGAGGGTGCTGACGGGGACTCGATGGGGGACGCCGTACGGCCGCGGGGACGTATTCTGAACCTTTGCCGAGTCCCCGAGCAGACGAAAGCGGCCCACCATGCGCGTCTACGTCCCCCTGACCCTCCCCGGGCTCGCCGAGGCGCACAGGACGGGTCAGCTGGGCGACGGGCCCCTCACCGCGTACGCGGTGACGCCGGCGCTGCGCGAGTGGTACCTCTCCGACGACATCGAGGAGCTGGAGTACGCCGCGCTGAGCCGTGCCGCGCTGGCCTCCCTACGGCTGCTGGCGGCCGACCCCGGCGCGCCCCGCCGCCGGGTCGTGGTCGCGGTGGACGTCGCCGACGGCACCGCCTCCGCCGATCCCGACCGGGGCCTGGACCCGGCCGCGCCGGGCGAGGTGCGCCTCGCCGGGGCCGTACGGCTGGCCAAGGCGGCCGCGGTGCACGCCGACGCGGCGGACGCCGAGACGGACGTGGCGGCCGCCGCGCGGGCGCTGGACGCGGCGGACAAGGGCGACGACGACGCGCAGTTCGTGGTGGACGGCGCGGAGGACCACGAGCTGCTGTGGTTCGCGACCCAGGAGATCCCCCAGCTGATCGGCTGACCTGCGGCCCAGCGGGATGCCGACGGGTCCGGGTAGGTTTTCCGGCATGGGGACGCACAACGACGCACACATCGTCTGGGACTGGAACGGCACGCTGTTCCACGACGTCGACGCGGTCATCGGGGCGACGAACGCCGCCTTCGCCGAGCTGGGCCTCGCCCCCATCACGCTGGAGCGGTACCGGGAGCTGTACTGCGTGCCGGTGCCGAAGTTCTACGAGCGGCTGATGGGGCGGCTGCCCAGCGAGACCGAGTGGGAGCTGATGGACGCCGCCTTCCACCGCCACTACACGGACCACCGCGTGCGCTGCGGACTGGCCGACGGCGTGGAGGACCTGCTGCGGACGTGGGCGTCGGCGGGCCGCAGCCAGTCGATCCTCAGCATGTACGGGCACGACGACCTCGTCCCCCTGGTGCGTGACTTCGGCATCGCCTCGCACTTCATACGCGTCGACGGGCGGACCGGCCCGTCCGGCGGCAGCAAGGCGGAGCACATGGTGCGCCACCTGAGCGTACTGGGCGATGTGGTGGACCCGCGGCGCACGGTGGTGATCGGCGACGCGGCCGACGACGCGCTGGCCGCCCGGCACGTGGGCGCGCGGGCCGTGCTCTACACCGGCGGCTCGCACGGCCGGGCGAGCCTGGAGGCGGTCGGGGTTCCGGTGGTCGACACCTTGAGCGAGGCGGTGGCCCAGGCGGAGCGCCTGGCGGCTTCCGACTGACCGGAAGGGCGCCGGCGCACTGTGCGAAACGTCAAAGTTCGCCCCCCGGTTTTGTACACATACGGCTCATGACGGGGCCCCTCCGGAGGGCGATAGCCTAGGTGGCGTGATCAGCGCGATAGCTCGCGGGGACCGTGGTGTCCCCGCTGTGCGCCCGGCGAGCACGGACGACATCCGTGACCGGGTGGCGACCGCTGATCCTCGCGGGCGGCACGGGACGCGGCGCACCCCAGGGGGGCAGGCGTCACGGAGAGCAGAGTCACACCCGTCGGACGCACCGAATTCCGCCGAGAAGCCCCCGCTCCTCTCACCTCGCGGCATAACGTCGGCACAGACCGGACACCCCGTGTCGTACCACCGCACCACGAGGTCGGAGACCGTACTTCCTTCTACGTCACGCAACGGCGCGCGACAGGAGCCAGAGGACCATGCAGACCAAGCTGGACGAAGCCAAGGCCGAGCTGCTCGATCGGGCCGCCCGGGTAGCTGAGAACAGCCCGGCCGGGGGGAAACTACCGACTGGGACCGCGGACGAGGACACGCCCGACCGGGACACCGTCCTCGCGTTCCTCCAGCGCTACTACCTGCACACCGCCCCGGAGGACCTCACCGACCGCGACCCGGTCGACGTCTTCGGAGCCGCTGTCTCGCACCACCGGCTCGCGGCGAACCGCCCGCAGGGCACCGCCAACGTCCGGGTGCACACCCCGACCGTCGAGGAGAACGGCTGGACCTGCAGCCACTCCGTCGTCGAGGTCGTCACCGACGACATGCCCTTCCTGGTCGACTCCGTCACCAACGAGCTCACCCGCCAGGGCCGCGGCATCCACGTGGTCATCCACCCGCAGTTCGTGGTCCGCCGGGACGTGACCGGCAAGCTGATCGAGGTCCTCTCCGACCCGGTCGGCGGCGACCTCCCGCAGGACGCGAGCGACCTGCCGCACGACGCGCACGTCGAGTCCTGGATCCACGTGGAGATCGACCGCGAGACCGACCGCGGCGACCTGAAGCAGATCACCGCCGATCTGCTGCGGGTGCTGTCCGACGTCCGGGAGGCCGTCGAGGACTGGGGCAAGATGCGCCAGGCCGCGACCGCGCTGGCCGACGCGCTGCCCGGCGAGCCCGTCCCCGCCGACCTGCCCCCGCTGCAGGTCGAGGAGGCCCGCGAGCTGCTGCACTGGCTGGCCGACGACCACTTCACCTTCCTCGGCTACCGCGAGTACCAGCTGCGCGACGACGACTCGCTGGCCGCCGTGCCCGGCACCGGCCTCGGCATCCTGCGCTCCGACCCCCACCACGCGGCGGACGAGGACCACCCGGTCAGCCCGTCCTTCGAGCGGCTGCCCGCCGACGCCCGCGCCAAGGCCCGCGAGCACAAGCTGCTGGTGCTGACCAAGGCCAACAGCCGCGCCACCGTGCACCGGCCGTCGTACCTGGACTACATCGGCGTCAAGAAGTTCGACGCCGAGGGCAACGTGGTCGGGGAGCGGCGCTTCCTCGGCCTGTTCTCGTCCGCCGCCTACACCGAGTCGGTGCGCCGGGTGCCGGTGATCCGCCGCAAGGTCGAGGACGTCCTGGAGCGGGCCGGCTTCTCGCCGCACAGCCACGACGGGCGCGACCTGCTGCAGATCCTTGAGACCTACCCGCGCGACGAGCTGTTCCAGACCCCGGCCGGGGAGCTGCAGGCCATCGCCACCTCGGTGCTCTACCTCCAGGAGCGGCGCCGGCTGCGCCTGTACCTGCGCCAGGACGAGTACGGCCGCTACTACAGCGCCCTCGTCTACCTGCCGCGCGACCGCTACACCACCGGCGTCCGGCTGCGGATCATCGACATCCTCAAGGAGGAGCTCGGCGGCATCAGCGTCGACTTCACCGCGTGGAACACCGAGTCGGTCCTCTCCCGGCTGCACTTCGTCGTCCGCGTCCCGCAGGGCACCGAACTGCAGCACCTGTCCGACAGCGACAAGGAGCGCATCGAGGCCCGGCTGGTCGAGGCCGCCCGCTCCTGGGCCGACGGCTTCGCAGAGGCGCTGAACACCGAGTTCGGCGAGGAGCGCGCCGCCGAGCTGCTGCGCCGCTACGCCGGTGCCTTCCCCGAGGGCTACAAGGCCGACCACTCCCCGCGCAGCGCCGTGGCCGACCTGGTGCGCCTCGAGGAACTGGGCGGGGAGCGGGACTTCGCGCTCAGCCTGTACGAGCCGGTGGGCGCGGCCCCCGACGAGCGCCGCTTCAAGATCTACCGCACGGGCGAGGCCGTCTCCCTGTCCGCGGTGCTGCCCGTGCTGCAGCGCCTCGGCGTCGAGGTCGTCGACGAGCGGCCGTACGAACTGCGGTGCGACGACCGCAGCGTGGCCTACGTCTACGACTTCGGCCTGCGGATGCCCCAGGCGCCCGGCGGCGGGGTGGACTACCTCGGCGACGACGCCCGCGAGCGCTTCCAGGACACCTTCGCGGCGACCTGGACCGGCAAGGCGGAGAACGACGGCTTCAACGCCCTCGTGCTGAGCGCCGGCCTGACCTGGCGTCAGGCGATGGTGCTGCGGGCGTACGCCAAGTACCTGCGCCAGGCGGGGTCCACCTTCAGCCAGGACTACATGGAGGACACCCTCCGGCACAACGTCCACACCACCCGGCTGCTCGTCTCGCTGTTCGAGGCGCGGATGTCGCCGGACCGGCAGCGCGCCGGGTACGAACTGGTGGACGCCCTGCTGGAGGAGGTCGACGCCGCCCTCGACCAGGTCGCGAGCCTCGACGAGGACCGCATCCTGCGCTCCTTCCTCACCGTCATCAAGGCGACGCTGCGCACCAACTTCTTCCAGGAAACGGCGGGCGGCGAGCCGCACGACTACGTCTCCATGAAGTTCGACCCGCAGGCCATCCCGGACCTGCCGGCGCCGCGTCCGGCGTTCGAGATCTGGGTGTACTCGCCGCGCGTCGAGGGCGTGCACCTGCGCTTCGGCAAGGTCGCGCGGGGCGGTCTGCGCTGGTCCGACCGGCGTGAGGACTTCCGCACCGAGATCCTCGGCCTGGTCAAGGCGCAGATGGTGAAGAACACCGTCATCGTGCCGGTCGGCGCCAAGGGCGGGTTCGTCGCCAAGCAGCTGCCCGACCCGGCCGTCGACCGCGACGCGTGGATGGCGGAGGGCATCGCCTCCTACCGGACGTTCATCTCCGCGCTGCTCGACATCACCGACAACATGGTGGGCGGCGAGGTCGTGCCCCCGGCGGACGTCGTCCGGCACGACGAGGACGACACCTACCTCGTCGTCGCCGCCGACAAGGGCACCGCGACCTTCTCCGACATCGCCAACGAGGTCGCCGAGAGCTACAACTTCTGGCTCGGGGACGCCTTCGCCTCCGGCGGCTCGGCCGGCTACGACCACAAGGGCATGGGCATCACCGCCCGCGGCGCCTGGGAGTCCGTCAAGCGGCACTTCCGGGAGCTGGGCGTGGACACCCAGACCCAGGACTTCACGGTCGTCGGCATCGGTGACATGTCCGGTGACGTCTTCGGCAACGGCATGCTGCTCAGCGAGCACATCCGCCTGGTCGCCGCCTTCGACCACCGGCACATCTTCATCGACCCGGCCCCGGACGCGGCCACCTCCTACGCCGAGCGCCGCCGCCTGTTCGAGCTGCCCCGCAGCTCCTGGGCCGACTACGACACCTCGCTGCTGTCGGCGGGCGGCGGGATCTTCCCGCGCAGCGCGAAGTCCGTCCCGGTCAACGCACACATCCGCGACGCCCTCGGCATCGAGTCCGGCGTCACCAAGATGACCCCGGCCGACCTGATGAAGGCCATCCTCAAGGCGCCGGTCGACCTGCTGTGGAACGGCGGCATCGGCACCTACGTCAAGGCGTCCACCGAGTCCAACGCGGACGCCGGCGACAAGGGCAACGACGCGATCCGCGTCGACGGCAAGGACCTGCGGGTCGCCGTCGTCGGCGAGGGCGGCAACCTGGGCATGACCCAGCTCGGCCGGATCGAGTTCGCGCTGCACGGCGGCCGGCAGAACACCGACGCCATCGACAACAGCGCCGGCGTGGACACCTCCGACCACGAGGTGAACATCAAGATCCTGCTGAACGGCCTGGTCAAGGAAGGCGACATGACGGTGAAGCAGCGCAACAAGCTGCTCGCCGAGATGACCGACGAGGTCGGGCGGCTGGTGCTGCGCAACAACTACGCGCAGAACACCGCCATCGCCAACGCGCTGGCCCAGTCCAAGGACATGATCCACGCGCAGCAGCGCTTCCTGAAGCACCTGGTGCGCGAGGGCCACCTCGACCGGGCGCTGGAGTTCCTGCCCACCGACCGGCAGATCCGCGAGCGGCTCGCCTCCGGGCAGGGCCTGACCGGACCGGAGACGGCCGTCCTGCTGGCGTACACGAAGATCACGGTCGCCGAGGAGCTGCTGCACACCTCGCTGCCCGACGACCCGTACCTGAAGGGCCTGCTGCACGCGTACTTCCCGACCGCGCTGCGCGAGCAGTTCCGGGAGCAGATCGACAGCCACCCGCTGCGCCGTGAGATCACCACGACCGTGCTGGTCAACGACACGGTCAACACCGGCGGTACGACGTACCTGCACCGGATGCGCGAGGAGACCGGGGCGTCGCTGGAGGAGATCGTCCGGGCGCAGACCGCGGCCCGCGCGATCTTCCGCTCCTCGATGGTGTGGGACGGCGTGGAGGCGCTCGACACCACGGTCGACGCCGCCGTCCAGACCCGGATCCGGCTGCACTCCCGCCGCCTGGTGGAGCGCGGCACGCGCTGGCTGCTCAACAACCGGCCGCAGCCGCTGCAGCTCGAGGAGACGGTGTCGTTCTTCGCCGAGCGGGTGGAGCTGGTCTGGGCGCAGCTGCCGAAGCTGCTGCGCGGCGAGGACCTGGACTGGTACCAGAAGATCTACGACGAGCTCAGCGGCGCCGGTGTGCCGGACGAGCTCGCCACCCGGGTCGCCGGCTTCTCCTCCGCCTTCCCGACGCTCGACATCGTGTCCGTGGCCGACCGGATGGGCAAGGAGCCGCTGGACGTCGCCGAGGTGTACTACGACCTCGCCGACCGGCTGCGCATCACCCAGCTGATGGACCGGATCATCGAGCTGCCGCGCGCGGACCGCTGGCAGTCGATGGCCCGCGCGGCGATCCGCGAGGACCTGTACGCCGCGCACGCGGCGGTCACCGCGGACGTGCTGGCGGAGGGCGACGGCGCGTCGACGCCGGAGCAGCGGTTCGCGCTGTGGGAGCAGAAGAACGCGGCGCTGCTGGGCCGGGCCCGCACCACGCTGGAGGAGATCCACAGCTCCGACGCGTTCGACCTCGCCAACCTGTCGGTGGCGATGCGGACCATGCGGACGCTGCTGAGGTCGCACTCGTAAGGCACCGGGCCCGCCCGAGCGGGCCGTCGGACGAGGGGCGTCCCGGGCCGGAAGGCCCGGGACGCCCCTCGCGCCGTGTGTGGTGCCTTGGGCGGGAATCGGCGGCGAAGCGGTGGAGCGGCCCGGGAACGGGATAAGCCTGTGATGTGACTGTCCGATTCTCGCCGTCCGGGGTGTCCGGAAAGGACGGCACGCGCCGCTCCGGGATCCGCCCGGGAACCGTCGGCCGGGCCGTGGCCACGGGCGCCGCCGGACTGGTCCTGGTCCTGCTGACCGTGGTGGTCGTACGGCTCCCGTGGATCGGTGACCTGGGCATCCACGCGGCGACCGTGCAGCGGCTGCGGCACGCCCCGCTGGACCCGGGCAACCCGCTGGTCGACGCGGACACCCGAGCCCCTACTACTCGCCGTGGATGCTGCTGCTCGGCGGCGTCGCCCGGGTGACCGGCCTGGACGTGTTCGTGGTGCTGCGCCTGGCCGCCGCGGCCGGACTGGTGCTGCTGGTGACGGGCGTGTGGCGGTACGCGCGGACCCTGAGCGCGCACCGGGCCGCGCCCGCGCTCGCCCTGCTGAGCCTGCTGCTGCTCTGGGGCACGACGCCCCTGCTGTGGAGCGGCTTCCTCGGCCTGCACTCGCTCGCCCTGACGGTGGCGTACCCGAGCACCTTCACCCTGGGGCTCGCCTTCCACTTCTGGGCGTGGCTGACCGGGGCGCTGCGCGGGCCGGCCGGGTGGCCGGTGTGGACCGGCCTCGGCGTGCTGTGGCGGTGATCCTGCTCTGCCACCAGTTCTCGGGGGTGGTGGCCTCGGCCGGCGCGGTCGCCACGGTGGTCGCGGCGCGCCCCGGGCGCGCGCGGTGCCGGGCTGCTGGTGGGCGTGGCGGTACTGGGGGCGTGGCCGTACTACGGCTTCTTCGCGCTGATGGGTGCCGGGGACGGGCTGGCGGACGTGCACCGGGTGCTGTACGAGGATCTTCCGGCGCGGTTCTGGCTGGTGCTGCTCGGGGCGGCCGCGCTGGTGCCCCGGTGGCGGCGCGACCACCGGGACCGCTGGTGGTCTTCTGCGCCCTGGGTGTGCTGATCGTCACGGCCGGCTGGCTGACCGGACGCTACTCGTGGGGGCGCGCCCTGCCCGCGGTGACGATCCCGGCGCAGCTCGCGGCGGCGACGGCGGTCCTGGAGGCGGGACGCGGCCGGCCCGCGCCGCCTGGGCGGTGCTGCTCACCGGGGCGCTGCTGGCCGGCGGCTGGGCGCAGGCGGGGATGCTCGGGTACGTGGTCCCGGCCGACGCGCTGCCCGGGGCGGTGGCGGACAAGTACCGGCCCGCGTGGCCGGGGTACGGCTGGCTCACGCGGGACGTGCGGTACGGCGACGTGGTCATGGCCGAGGGGCGGGTGGCCCGCCAGGTGCCCGCGTACGGCCCGTACACCGTCGCCCCCGGCTACCCCGACTTCTTCCTCCCGGACGAGGAGCGCCGTACGGCGGCCACCCGGGCGTACTTCGCCGCGGGCACGCCCGCGTCCGAGCGGCGGCGCACGGAGCGGGAGTACGGGGTGCGCTGGGTGGTGGACCACCGGGGCGTGCTGGACGACCCCGCGCTGCGGCCGGTGGCCCGGGGACCGCGCGGGGAGGTGCTGTACGCCGTGCCGTGAGCCGGCGGCCGGGCGTCAGCGCACGACGTCAGCGCAGGGCGCCCGCCACCAGTCGGCCCGCCCGGCGCATCCGGGGGCGGACCAGGCGGGCGGAGGCCGGGCGGACGAGCCCGGTGAGGCCGGCCGGCTCCCACCGCACCTGGAGCCGGCCCGGGTTGTGCCCCTCCGGCTCGATCGTCACCTCGTGCGGGGCGGCACCGGAGCGGTAGGGGACACGGGCGGTCAGGGAGGGGAAGTCCAGGGGAGCCAGCAGCAGGGCCTGGTTGCTCTGGCCGCCGCCGGTGAGCCGGACCAGCGGGTGCCGGGCCCCGGCGAAGCCGCTCAGCGGCAGCCGCGCCTCGCCCAGGTCGAGCCGTACCGTCCCCTCGAAGACACCGGGCCGCACCGGGTCGAGGCGGAAGGGCACGGTGAGGCGACGGCGGCCGGGGGAGATCAGCAGGCTCGCGCGCTGCGGGCCGACGGGCAGACGCAGCGCCGGGTCGTAGGTCCGCACGGTCAGCTCGACGCACGCGCCGGCCCCGGGGACGCGGGCGATGGCGGTGATCTCGTGGCGGAACGGGGCGCCGGAGAACGGGCGGGTGTCCGGTTCCAGCTCGGTGAGGTCCAGCTCGCGCCGGGCGGCGACGGTGTCGGGGACCCGGTCGCCCCAGTAGACCCGGCCCTCCGGGTCGGCGGTCGTCCGCCTCGGGGCGACGCCGTACCCGAGACCGCGCGCCGCGAGCCGGGCCTCGGGCAGCCGGCGGTCGCGGAGCAGCTGGAGCACCACTCGCTCGGCGCGGGGCAGCCGGGCGTAGGCGCCCGGGGACAGGGTGTCCAGGTAGGGGTCCATCTCGTCGGCGAAGGCGGCGAGCCACTCCTCGTCGCGGTAGGGCAGGTCCCCCGCGTACATCCGGAAGTCGTGCTTGAGGAACTTGTGGTCCTTGTCCTCGCGCAGCGCCGCGTGCCCGCTCTCCACCAGGAACGCGTCGATCAGCCGCTGCACGTGTATCCGGTCGCGGACGTTGGCCATCAGGTGCCGCTGGTTGGATATGGAGGCCGCGTCGGAGCTCGCGTAGGGGGCTATGTACCAGAGGTAGACCGGCTCGGGGACGATCGTGAACCGCTTCGCCAGGCAGTAGGCCTGCGCCGAGAACAGCTGGTCCTCGTAGTGGATGCCCTCGGGGAAGCGCAGCGCGTGCCGGTCGAGGAAGGCGCGGGCGTACATCTTGCTGGTCGCCAGGTGCTCGAAGAACAGCCGCGGGTCGTCCTCGATGCCGTCCAGGGTGCGGCGCTCGCCCACGAGGTGCGGCATCCAGGTGGACCGGCGTCCGGTGTCCACCCGGATCCGCCGCACCGCGCCCATCGCGAAGTCGATCTCCCGCTCGCGGTGCGCGGCGAGCAGCGCCGCGACCGCCCCCTCGGGAAGCTCGTCGTCGCTGTCGAGGAACATCAGGTACGGCGCCCGGGCGATCTCCAGGGCGCGGTTGCGTGGCGCGCTGCACCCGCCGCTGTTCTCCGGCAGGCGCAGGTAGCGGACGCGCGGGTCGGCGGCCGTGAGTTCCCGGGCCACCCGGGGGGTGTCGTCCGTGGAGTGGTCGTCGCTGATGACGACCTCGAGGTCGGGGTGCGTCTGGCGGCACACGGACCGCACCGCGCGGGGCAGCCGTCCCGCGTCGTTGTGCACGATCACCGTGACGGTGACGTCGGGGACCCGGGGAGTGCTCATCACGCGGTCACCTCCTGGGGGGCCGGGGCCGGGGTGCGCTGCTCCAGGGGCAGCACCGGGGGCAGGGACGCCTCGTCCTGGCCGAGGAAGACCCGGCGCACCACCCGCTCGGCGGCGTGGCCGTCGTCGAACTCGCAGAACCGGCGGCGGAAGGCGGCCCGCGCCTTCGCCGCGCCCTCGTCGCGCCAGGCGTCGGTGGTGAGGATCTCGGTCAGGTCGTCCTGGGTGCGCGCCACCGGGCCGGGCGCCTCGGCCATCAGGTCGAAGTAGACCCCGCGCGTGGTGCGGTACGTCTCCCAGTCGTCGGCGTGGACGACGATCGGGCGGTCCAGGTTGGCGTAGTCGAACATGATCGACGAGTAGTCCGTGACCAGGACGTCCGCGGCCAGGCACAGCTCCTCGACGGGGTCGTAGGACGAGACGTCCACGACGCGGCCGGAGCGGCGCAGGCCGGTCAGCGGGGAGACGCCCGAGTCGTAGAAGTAGTGGGCGCGCACCAGCAGGACGGTGTCCTCGCCGAGCCGGTCGGCGAGCGCGGCGAGGTCCAGGCGCGGGGTCCACCCGGCCTCGTAGTCGCGGTGCGTGGGCGCGTACAGGACGGCGCGGCGGCCGGGGGCGATACCGAGCCGCTCGCGGACCGCGCGGACCTCGTCGGCGCCCGCCGTGTAGTACGCGTCGTTGCGCGGATAGCCGTGGTCGAGGGAGACGTACCGGGCCGGGTAGGCCCGCTCCCACATGCGGGTGGTGTGGCTGTTGGCGGAGACGCTGAAGTCCCACTTGTCGACGCGCTCCAGCAGGGCGTCGAAGTCCAGGCCCTGTGCGGCGGCCGGGTAGGCCATCTGGTCCAGGCCCATGCGCTTGAGCGGGGTGCCGTGGTGGGTCTGCACATGCACCGCGTCCGGGCGTTTGACCACCGCGTTCGGGAAGTTGACGTTGTTGACGAGGTACTTCGCGGTGGCGAGCGTCTCCCAGTAGCGGCGGGTGCCGGGCACCACGTGGTCGGTGCCGGGCGGCAGCAGCGCCGCGTTGCGCGCGGTGACCACCCACACCGGGTGGATGTGCGGGGCCAGCTCGGCGAGCTTGGCGGCGATCGCGCCCGGGTTGCAGGCGACCCCGCGGTTCCAGTAGGCGGAGAACACCGCGAGGTGCGGGTCGACGGGGCGGCGCAGCGCCGCGCGGTACTGGTGGTCGCGGATCCGGGCGCCGGCCTGCCGTCTGCCCGCGCGCACGGTGGAGCGCACGGCGCGGCGGGCCCGGTTGGCGGTGCGGAAGGCCCGGTAGCGGGTGTAGGCGCCCTCCTCCAGCAGCGAGCGGCGCACGCCCTCCGGGCCGCTGGGGCGGCGGTACCCCTCGGGACGGAGGCGTACGGCGGCGGCGCCGGCCCGGTCGAAGAACTCCCGGGCCACCGGCTCGGTCATGGTGCCCCGGGCGAAGGTGCGCAGGCAGTCCCGCACCATGATCTCGTAGAGGACGGTGTAGACGGCGGGCCGGTCCCGGGCGAGGCCGAGCAGGGCCTCGTAGCGGTCGACGGTCCCGAGGTGCTGCCCGGCGGTGACCGGCGGAAGGCTCGCGGGGCGCAGCCGGCGGTCCTCGTGGGCGATGTGCGGCAGACAGGCGACGCGGTCGGCGAGCAGGAGGGCCGCCAGTGCGGCCCGGGGCTCGTCGTCGGTGGTGAGCTGCCCCTCGTGGGCCCGCCAGAACGCGGCGCGCAGCACGCGGGTGCCGAGCAGCGGGGTCAGGCGCAGCAGGTAGGCGCTGTCGCCGAGGGCCGCCTCGGTGCGGCCCGCGCGGGCGAGGAGGGGGCCGTCGGCGGAGGGCAGGCCCGCGCTGCGCCAGGTGCTGCGCAGGTGGTCCGTGAGGAGGACGTCCACGGCGGCGGGCAGTTCGGCGGTCCGCTCGGCGACGGTGCGGGGGCTGCCGGCCGGGATGCCGTCCTTGGCGCGGACGAAGTGCAGCCAGCGGCCGGTGGCGTGCGCCGCCCCCGCCGCCCGGGCCGCCGCGTCGGAGGTGCCGTCGGGCAGCGGGACCACCTGGAGCTGCGGGGCGTGCCGCTCGGCCGTCTCGCGGGCCCAGTCGCCGACGGCGGCGACGACCACCTCGACGTCGGGCAGCGGGTGGGCGACGAGCGAGTCGAGCAGGCCGGTCAGATGGTCCTGGGTGTTCGGCCCGTGGACGATGACGCTGAGCTGGGGCATCGCGGGGGCTCCTTCGGCTCGTCGCTGCGGGACGGTCCCCTCGGGTCATAGTGACATCAATACGCCCGAACGGGCGCGCAGAGGCGTGCGGCCGGGTGCCTCTGCGCGCCCCGCCGGGCGTGGCCCTCCGGGACGCGCACGCCCTTACGCGAGGCGGTTCCCGCCGGTCATCGCGCCGTCGCGGCCTGCCGGGGTGCCGGCACGGCCCGGTCCCCGCCCGAGGTGAACTTCTCGTACTCCCGGAGCACCTCGTCGGTCGGCCCGTCCATGCGCAGCTCGCCGCGCTCCAGCCACAGCACCCGGTCACAGGTGTCGCGGATGGACTTGTTGTTGTGGCTGACCAGGAAGACGGTGCCGGCGTGCTTGCGCAGCTCGCGGATGCGGGCCTCGGACCGCTTCTGGAAGGAGCGGTCGCCGGTGGCCAGGGCCTCGTCGACGAGCAGCACGTCGTGGTCCTTGGCGGCGGCGATGGAGAAACGCAGGCGGGCCGCCATGCCGGAGGAGTAGGTGCGCATCGGCAGGGTGATGAAGTCGCCCTTCTCGTTGATGCCGGAGAAGTCGACGATCTCCTGGTAGCGGGCCTTGACCTCCTCACGGGACATGCCCATCGCGAGGCCGCCCAGGTGCACGTTGCGTTCGCCGGTGAGGTCGGCCATCAGGGCGGCGTTGACGCCGAGCAGGGACGGCTGGCCGTCGGTGTAGATGCGGCCGTTCTCCACCGGGAGCAGTCCGGCGACGGCCTTGAGCAGCGTCGACTTGCCGGAGCCGTTGGTACCGATCAGGCCGATCGCCTCGCCCTTGTAAGCGACGAACGACACGTTCCGTACTGCGTGCACCGTGCGCACGCCGGAGGCCCTCTCGGTCTGCTTGCGGCGCAGCATGCGGTTGAGCGCGGCGGTCGCGGAGCCGCGTCCGGCGCCGGTGCCGTTGACCCGGTAGACCACGTCGACGCCGTCGGCGATGACGGTCGGGGTCTTCTCATGGGTGGTGTCAGCCACGGCCGTACCTCTCCTCTGCCTTCCAGAAGTAGACGAAGCCGACCACGGCGGCCAGCACCGCCCAGCCCAGCGCGAACGCCCAGATGTGCGGCGGCAGGTACGACGAGCCGTACTCGTCGATCATCGCGAAGCGCACCAGGTCCATGTAGACCGCGGCCGGGTTCCACTGCAGCACGTCCGCCAGCCAGGCCGGGACGTTCTTGTCCTCCAGCATCGCGGGGATGGAGAACATCACGCCCGAGGCGTACATCCAGGTCCGCAGCACGAACGGCATCAGCTGCGCCAGGTCGGGGGTGTTGCTGCCCATCCGCGCGAAGATCAGCGCCAGTCCCGTGTTGAACAGGAACTGCAGCGCCAGCGCCGGCACCACCAGCAGCCACGACAGGCTCGGATAGCTGCCGAAGCCCACCATGATCACGGCCAGCACGATCAGCGAGAACAGCAGCTGCTGGAGCTGCTGGAGCGCGAACGACACCGGCAGCGACGCCCGCGGGAAGTGCAGCGCCCGCACCAGCCCCAGGTTGCCCGAGATGGCCCGCACGCCCGCCAGCACCGAGCTCTGCGTGAAGGTGAACACGAACACGCCCGTCACCAGGAACGGCACGTACACGTCGCTCGGGATGCCCGCTTGGCGCCGAGGAGCAGGCCGAAGATGAAGAAGTACACCGCCGCGTTCAGCAGCGGGGTCGCCACCTGCCACAGCTGGCCGAGCTTGGCCCTGCTGTACTGGGCGGTGAGCTTGGCCTGCGAGAAGGCCAGGATGAAGTGCCGCCTGCCCCACAGCTGGCGGACGTACGCGCCGAGAGGCGGGCGGGCGCCGCTGACCGTGAGGCCGTGCCGGGCGGCGAGGGCCGCGAGGTCGTCCTCGCCCGATGCCGGGCTCGCCGACGCGGCGGGCGGTGTGTGGAGGGCCTGACTCACATCCGCTGCTTTCGCTAGAAGGGGGGTGGGCAACGGGTCCGACGTCGGAACGGGACCGTATCGTCGTGTCGTGAGCGTAGGTCGAATACACGTCGGAACGCAACCGTTTCGTCGCTACGGGGGCGGCCTATGCTGGACCGCATGACGAACGCAGACGAGCCCGAGCCCCGTCCGCGCCGGGCCCCCGCCGGGGCCGCCGTCCTGCGCGAGGACGTCACGGAGGCCATCCGTGCGGCCGTCTTCGAGGAGCTCGCCGCCGTCGGCTACGCCCGGATGTCGATCGAGGGCATCGCGCGCCGCGCGGGTGTCGGCAAGACCGCCGTGTACCGCCGCTGGCGCTCCAAGCTGCACGTGGTCCTCGACCTGGTGTCCGCGCTCGCCGTCCAGGGCCTGCCGGTGCCGGACACCGGCTCCCTGGAGGACGACCTGCGCCTGCTGTACGAGGTCACCTCCCGCGCCCTGCGTCACCCCGTCGCCTCGCAGATCCTCCCCGACCTCCAGGCCGAGGCCGCCCGCAACCCCGACATCGCCGAGGCCGTGCAGAAGGCTCTTCGCGAGGGCCAGGACGGGGTGGCCAAGGGCATCGTCACCGCGGCGCAGGCCCGGGGGGAGATGCGCGCGGACGCCGACCACGGCCTGGCCCTCGACCTGGTCTCCGGGCCGCTCTACTGGCGCTCGGTGGTCATCCGCAATCCGAAGCTGCCCAAGGGCTACCTGCCCGCACTGGCCCGCGCGACGGCCCAGGCCCTCAAGGCCCTCTGACCTCCGGCCCGGTTCTCGGGCCCTCGGCCCACGGGCTGGGTTTCAGGCCCGCCGGCCTCGGGCCAGATTTCGGACCCGCTGGTTCCGGCCCGGTCTTCGGGCCCCGGTCCGGTCCTCGGGACCTCGGCCCCGGCCCCGGAGCTCACGCCCTCTGGTTCCGGCCCGAATTTCGGGCCCGCTCGTCCAGGGCCCCACGGTGGTCCCGGCCTGAGTTTCGGGCTGCTGGTCCTGGACCGGTCCTCGGACCGGTCGGTCCCTGCCCTCACCCCCCGCCCGGCAGCAGGCGTCGCAGGCGGCCGCGTAGGATCCGGCCGGTGCCCTGGGCGCCGGCCGTCACCCGGAGGGCGAGCGCGCCCGCGTGCGTGGCGTAGGGGCGGATCAGGACCACCCCGTACCGGCGGCTCGGCACGGCCCCGGGGCGCAACAGGCCGGGTCCGGTGAGGGCATGGGCCGAGACGGTCCGGACCGCGCCGCTGCGGAAGCGCAGCCGCAGTCGCAGGTCCCAGGCACCGGTGGCCAGGGCGGCCAGCCGGTCGAAGGGGACGGGGACCAGGGCGGCCCACAGGGTGCCGGAGGACGGCCGCAGCGGCAGGGTGCGGCGCAGCGCCGTGCCGGGCCGGTCCCGGTGGCGCCACTCGACCTCCACCTCCACCGGACCGGCCCGCCCCACCGCGCCGTACAGCTCGTGCAGGCGCAGCCGCAGCATGCGGGTGCGGGGGCGCAGTTCCGCGTCGACGGCGAGCGGCAGCAGCCGGGTGGGGCGGGCCGGCAGGGACTCCAGACCGACCCCGGGCAGGTCCGCCGACCAGCACGGCGTGCCGTCCCCCGCGCGGGCGTACGGCGGGCACAGCCGGGCCGGGCGGGCGGCCAGCTCCCGCAGCCGGGGCAGGTCGCACGGCGCGGGCGAGGCCAGCAGCACCCGGGCGATCAGCGTGCCGGGGGCGGCCGGGTCGCGGGCCAGGTCGGCGGCGTCGTACTCGGCGAGGTGGCCGCGGGTGTGCGCCCACCACTCGCGCCGGTAGGTCTCGTCCCGCAGCGGCAGTTCGCGCGCGTACATCCGCAGGTCGTGGTCGAGGAACTTGGCCCGGGCGGCGCGCGCCAGCCGCTTCTCCCCGGCGTCCAGCAGGATCGCGTGGGCCGTGCGGCAGGCGTGCGTGCGGGCGCGCCAGTTGGCGGCGTCCGCCCGGTCCAGCGAGATCGACAGCCGGGGTGCGGACCGGCGCACGTGCCAGACGTACACCCGGTCGGGGACCAGGGCGACGCGCGGTCCGGCGGCCCACACCCGGGCGGTGAACACGAAGTCCTCGTAGGGGAAGCGGCCGTCCGGGAACCGGATGCCGTGATCGCGCAGGAAGGCCGTGGCGTACAGCTTGTCGACGCTCAGGGTGTCGCGGACCAGGCGGGGGCGGTCGGCCGGGTGGGCGAGTACGGCGGGGGAGGCGTACAGGGCGGGCTCCCACGGCACCTCGCGGCCCGAGGGCAGCTCGCGGCGCACGCACAGACCGCCCGCGACCTGCGCGTCCGCCCGCGTCGCGGCGGCGAGCAGCGCGTCCACCGCGCCGGGCGGCAACACGTCGTCGCTGTCCAGGAACATCACGTACGGCGTGCGCACCGCGTCCAGACCGGTGTTGCGCGGGGTGCCGCAGCCGCCGCTGTTGACCGGCAGCCGGATCACCCGCAGCCGGGGCTCGCCCGCGGCCAGCCGCTCCAGCAAGCCGGCGCTGCCGTCCGTGGAGCAGTCGTCCACGGCGACGACCTCGCGCACGGCGGGTCCCTGGCCGAGCGCGGAACGCACCGCGTCGGCCACATGGACGGAGTCGTCGTGGCCTATGACGACGACGGAGACGGCGTCGGCCGGTGCGGGGTCGGGGTGCATGACATCCTCGGGGCGCGCTGCGGGGGGTCCCGTACAACGTCACCCGCGCCGCGCCGATCCGCACCCCGTGGGCGTCCCCGCGGGCGTCAGGCCCCTTCGGCCGCGGCCTTGTCCAGCGCGGCGGTCAGCTGCGCGAGGGTGGTGCTCAGGGAGCGCATCTCCTCGGCGCGCAGTCCGGTGGCGGCGGAGATCCGGCGCGGCACCTCCACGGCCCGCCGGCGCAGCGCGACGCCCTCCTCGGTGAGCCGGACCTCGACCGACCGCTCGTCGCGCGCGCTGCGCTCCCGGTGCACGAGACCGGCCGTCTCCAGCCGCTTGAGCAGCGGGGACAGCGTGCCGGAGTCCAGGCGCAGGCGTTCGCCGAGCGCCTTCACGGGCAGGGTGCCGTGCTCCCACAGCACCAGCATGACCAGGTACTGCGGATAGGTGATGCCGAGGTCCTTGAGCACCACCCGGTAGACGCCGTTGAAGGCGCGCGCGGCGGCGTTGAGGCTGAAGCAGATCTGCTGGTCGAGGCGGAGCCAGTCGTCCGTGACGGCCGGCGCGTCCGTCGCGGCCGGGGGGCTGGGTGTGGCTGTCATGCGTCCAGGGTAGCGCTGGGCGAGCCATTTGGTTGTGCCCAACTAAATTGTGTGCTCTACTTGAGTCCACGGAGGCCGGGTCCCCACGAACCGGCCGGTCACCCGCCGAGAGGAAAGGTGTCCTCATGGACGCGCTCTACACCGCAGTCGCCACCGCCACCCACGGTCGCGAGGGCCGCGCCGTCACCTCCGACGGCAAGCTGGACCTCGGACTGAGCGCCCCCGCGGAGCTGGGCGGCGACGGCAAGGGCACCAACCCCGAGCAGCTGTTCGCCGCCGGGTACGCGGCCTGCTTCGGCAGCGCCCTCGGCGCCGTCGGCCGCGCCGCGAAGGTGGACGTCAGCGAGGCCGCGGTGACCGCCGAGGTCGGCATCGGCAAGCAGGGCGAGGGCTTCGCGCTCGCCGTGACGCTCCGCATCGAGCTGCCCGACGGCCTCGAGGAGGAGACCGGCCGCAAGCTGGTCGAGCAGGCCCACCAGGTCTGCCCCTACTCCAACGCCACCCGCGGCAACATCCCGGTCGAGCTCGTCATCGAGTAGTCCCGCCGACCGCTCCCCACCCGCGCCAGCACCTCGCCGGTCCGCCGGCTCCAGGCCACCACCACCGCCTCCTCGGGCACCCGCTGCCGAGGCGTCAGCAGCAGCCAGCGCACCCGGTACCGGCGGACCACCGTGTCCCGCACGGCGCGGGTCGAGGCGGGGTCCAGGTAGGCCCGCACGTCGGCCAGCCGCCGCAGCCGCTCCCGTTCGTCCAGCGAGGCGTCCGGCCAGGCGGGTGCGGCGAGGTTCGGCCCGTACCCGGCGATCGCGTGGACGGCGTAGTAGCCGTCGGTGACGACCACCTCGCCCGGGGCGATGTGCCGCGCGGCCCAGTCGTACGAGGGCCAGTCCGGGGGCTGCCGGAAGCCGGCCGACGGCGGCAGCAGCGCCCCGGCGTGCACGGTGAGGAGCCCCGCGACGGCCCCCGCCGCCGCGGCCCCGCCCAGCAGCCGGCGCCACACCGGCCACGGGCGGGGCGCCGCCAGTTCCACCGCCAGCGCGACCTGCGCCGGTACCAGGGTCAGCCCGAGCGCCCGGCCGTAGGTGTAGTGGCCGCTCACCCAGCCGTACGCCACCACCAGGCAGTCCAGCGCGAACATCAGCACCAGCGGGTCGCGCCGTGAGCGCCGGGCCCGCAGCCACAGGGCCGGCAGGCCGAGCAGCGCCAGCCCGAACTGGCCCGCCAGATCCAGGTACAGCCGCCGGTGCATCGCGTCCACGCTGGTGTCCCCGGCCAGCGCGAACACGTCGAAGTACGGCCAGCACACCGCCACCAGCAGCGCCACGGCGCCCGTCAGCGCCCACCGCCCGGCCAGCGCCGGCGACCAGCGCCGCTGCCACCCGGCGACCAGGGCCAGCCCCCCCAGCGCCGCCGCGACCGCCGTGATCGGGTGCACCAGCAGGATCAGCCCGTACAGCAGCCCGAGACCCGCGTAGCCGGACAGCGGGCGCAGCCCGCGCGGCCCCACGTACCGCACGGTGCCCGCGTCCCGGGCCCGCGCGCCCGTCAGCGCCCAGGCCCAGAAGGCCAGCCCGATCGCGAACGCCGACGGGTAGGGCAGGTTGCCCGTCATCGACATCAGATTCAGGTAGCCGCTCCACCAGGCCCGCTCCACCCCCCACAGCAGGGTCATCGCGGCGAGCGCCAGCACCGGCGCCCAGGGGCGCGGGGTGAGCACGCGCACGAAGCGGCCCAGCCCGGTGAGCAGTACCAGCAGGTTCAGCGGCCCGGTGAGCCGCAGCATCTCCCAGCCGCCCAGCCCGGTCAGCCGGGCCAGCACGCCCTGCGTCACCGAGTACGGCGAGTAGTACGGGCTGCCCCGGCCCGGCAGGTCCGCCATCGGGTGCCGGGGGCGCAGCAGGTCGTCCTTCAGGCGCTCCACCACCGCCGCGTGCTGACCGGCGTCGCAGCACAGCGGTACCCGCCAGAACGCCAGGGTCATCACCAGGAAGAACAGGAAGCCGGCGCACTGGTACGGCGTGGGACGCCAGGACCCGCCGCCGCGCAGCGCCGTGGCGCCGTCCACCGTGCGGCGCCGGACGAGGACGCCGGCGCTCACCGGACGAGAGGGGAAAGGGGCATTCGGGGCATTTGCCCAATGTTCCCGGCTCGCGCGCCGGATTGACCTTCCCTCACCTCTTCGAGTGACCCCCGGTCAGCCCACGGGTTCCACGGCCGCGCCCTGCGCGGGCACCACCGCCCGCCGCAGCACCGGCTCCAGCAGCAACGGGACCCCCAGCACCGGCAGCAGCCAGGCCAGGGTGATCAGCCGGTCGCCCCAGATGTTGATGTCCGGATGCCCCGCCTGGTTGAGCAGACCCGTACAGGCCGCCCCGGCCAGGAAGGCGCCGAACGCCGGCCGTCGCAGCGCCCCCAGCGCGCCCGCCGCCAACGCCGCCACGAACAGCGGCTCCCCCATCTGCCGCCGCGCCCACTCCATCCAGAAGTTCCCCTGGAGCTGGAAGAACTCCGCCCACGGCCGCTCACGGTCAGGACGGGCGAAGTGGTCGGTGAGCAGGTCCTGCACACTCTCCGACGTCGACGGGTAGTCCAGCAGCCGGGACACCAGCAGCGTGCCGAGCATCCCCGCACACCCCACCGCCGCGAGCGCCACGGCACCGCGCCCCGACGGCAGACCCCGCCGGCGGCGCCGTACGGCGACCGCCGTGCCCGCGGCCGCCAGGCACAGCCCGAGGAACAGCGCCTGGGAGTGCTTCACGGTGAACAGCGCGAGCAGCGCGCAGCCCACCAGCGCCAGCCCCGCCCGCGGCCGGGTCCCGCCCAGCACCAGGGCGCAGCCCCACAGCGCGGCCAGGGTGAGGGCCAGCAGCAGCCCCTCGGTCATCGGGCGCATCGCCGTCGTCCCGCACGGCAGGACGAGGAACAGCGCCTGCCCGGTGAGCGCGAGCGGCACCGGGACCGCCAGGGCGCGCAGCACCAGGTACGTGAGCACCCCGCCCGCGCAGGTGATCACCACGCCCGCGGCCCACACCCCCCAGGTCACCCCGAACAGGGTGACGAACGGCAGCAGGAACACCGGATAGCCGGGCCGTACCTCGAAGATCCGCATGAACCGCTCCGGCATGAACGGCACTGTGTGCCCGGCGGTGTCCCCGGCCGCCAGGCGCGCCTCCACCTGCCGCCACTCCTGCTCCCGGCACTCCCGCAGAACCCGGGGCGCGGGGTCCGGGGCGTGGAAACGCACCACGTCCACGTTCTGCGCGCGGTGCGCCATCGCCGCCCGGCCCGCGCAGTAGTGGTCGATGGTGGCCCGCGCCGCCTCCCGCTTGTCCGCGCCGCCCAGACTCAGCGCGTACGACACGTAGTTCTTGCTGTCGGGGGTGTCGCGGCCCTCCACGGTGGCCAGTTGCAGCAGCGCGAACAGCGCCGCCAGCAGCAGCACCCAGGTGCGCGGCCTCACGACGGCGTCAGCAGGTCACGGCCGCCGGCCTGGGCGGGCAGCAGGCCGGGACCGGCCGGCGGGTCGGGCATCGGCTCGCCCAGCATCAGCGTGCGCACCACCCGCTCGGCGGCCCCGCCGTCGTCGAACTCGCAGAACCGCTCCCGGAACGCCGCCCGCAGCCGCGCCGACTCCGCGTCCGCCCAGGTCCCGGACGCGAACAGCCAGGCCAGCTCCCGGTAGGAACGCGTCACATGACCAGGCGCCTCGGCCGTGACGTCGACGTACGCGCCCCGGCTCGCGCGGAAGGCGTCCCAGTCGTCGGCGTGGATCACGATCGGCCGGTCCAGCAGGGCGTAGTCGACCATCACGGCCGAGTAGTCGGTGACCAGGACGTCGGCGGCGAGCAGCACGTCCTGCACCTCCGGCTCGTCCGTGGCGTCCACCAGCACGCCCCGCCGGTGCAGTTCCGCGAGGCCCAGCCCGCGGGCCGGACCGTCGGCGAGCGAGGGGTGCAGCCGGACCACGAGGGTGCGGCCCTCGCCCAGGTCGGCGGCGAAGCGGGCCAGGTCGATCCGCTCCACCAGCCCGTCCCTGCGGTAGTCCCGGCGGGTCGGCGCGTACAGCACCACCGTGTGGCCGTCCGGGACGCCGAGCCGCTCCCGCGTCGCGCGGGCCCGCTGCTCGTCCCCCCGCACCAGCACGTCGTTGCGCGGGGAGCCCGACCGCAGCGAGGTGAAGTGGCAGGGGAAGGCCCCCTCCCACACCCGCTCGGAGTGGCGGTTGGCGACCAGGCTGTAGTCCCAGCGGTCGGCCCGGCGCAGCATCCGCGGCACGTCGAAGTGCAGCCGGGCGCCGGGCTTGCCCAGCAGATCGGCGCCCATGTACTTCAGCGGGGTGCCCTGGTGGGTGTGGATGTGCACGCTCCCCGGGCGTTTGGGGAGCGTCCACGGCCAGTTGACGTTGTTGACGAAGTAGGTGGCCCGCTCGGTCACCCGGCGGTAGCCGGGCGAGTCGAGCAGCACGTACGGGGTGTCCGGCGGCAGGGCCGCGGCCCGCTCCTCGTCGGCGACCACCCACACGCCCCGGACGTGCGGGGCGAGTTCGCGCGCCGCCCGGTAGACGGCCGCCGGGTCGCCGTACATCCCGCGGTGCGAGAACGCCGAGTACACGGCGAGGTCCGGATCGAGCGGGCGGCGCAGCAGCGACCGGGCGCGCACGGCCCGCGCCGCCGTCGCCGCCCGCACCTGCCCGGCCCGGCGGGCCAGGTCCCGGCCGGTCCGCTGGGCGCGCCGCCGCAGCACGTAGCCGGCGTAACCGCCCTCCAGCGACCGCAGTTCGGCGGGGATCCGGACGCCCGGCGGCCGGTGCGCGTGGAACATCTCGGCGGTGCGGCGGAAGAACTCCGCCCGGTCGGACGGCGGCAGCCGGTCCGGCTTGGACAGGATGTCGAGACAATGCTCGCCCATCTTGGCGTGCAGGAACGGCCGCCAGTGCGCCAGCGCCGGGCGGGCGTCGACGAAGCGGAACACCCGCGCGTACTGCTCGTGCACGTCGAAGTGCTTGCGGCTGGTGGTGGACAGGATGTTCCCCTGGCGGCGCTGCCGGTAGTACAGGCAGATCCGGTCCAGGGTGGCGATGCGCTCCGCGCTGAGCAGCACCGGGAAGGTCCAGGGCGTGTCCTCGTAGTAGCCGGGCGGGAAGGAGAAACCCTCCCGCTCCACGAAGTCACGGCGGTAGACCTTGTTCCACACCACCATCAGCAGTTCGAGGATCTCGGGCCGCTCGTCCGCCGTGAAGGTGCCCCCGGCGGCCTCGGTCAGCACATGGGACAGGACGTTGCGGCGGGTGCCGCCCCACCAGTAGGTGCGGGCGTAGTCGAAGACCAGCACGTCCGGGTCGCCGGTCTCGCCGAGCCGGTCCGCCAGGGCGCGCAGCGCGCCCGGCGTGAGGGTGTCGTCGCTGTCCAGGAAGAACAGGTAGTCGCCCGTGGCGTGCGGCATCGCCGCGTTGCGGGCTCGGCCGAGGCCCACGTTCTCCGGCAGGTGCAGCACCTTCAGGCGTTCGTCGCGGGCCGCGTACGCGTCGAGGATCTCCCCGCAGCCGTCCGGGGATCGGTCGTCGACGGCGATCACCTCGATGTCGCGGTACGACTGCCCGAGCACCGAGTCGAGACAGGCGTGCAGATACGCCTGCACCTTGTACACGGGGACGATGACGCTGAAGCGGGGCACGTCAGCTCCTCACCAGGGTGGCGGCCGCGGGGGCGGGGACGCGCTCCGCGAGCGGGATCACGGGCGGCAGGGCCTCGGGCGGCTCACCGAGCAGCACCCGGCGCACGACCCGCTCGGCGGCCCGCCCGTCGTCGAAGGGGCAGAACCGCTCCCGGAACGCCGCCCGCAGCGCCGCCGACCCCGCGTCCGCGTACGTGCCGTCCCGGAACACCCGGGCCAGTTCCTCGGGCGTCCGGGTGACCGGGCCCGGCGGAGCGGCCGTCAGGTCGAAGCAGACGCCCCGCGTCTCCCGGTACACGTCCCAGTCGTCGGCGTGGACGACGATCGGGCGGTCCAGGTTGGCGTAGTCGAACATGATCGACGAGTAGTCGGTGATCAGGGCGTCCGCGGCCAGGCACACGTCCTCCGAGGAGCGGTGCGCGGACACGTCGATGACCCTGGTGACCCGGCGGGCCCGGCCGCCCCCGTGTCCGCCCCGGTCGTAGAAGTAGTGCGCGCGCAGCAGGACCACCACGTCCTCGCCGGCCGCCTCGCAGAACGCCTCCAGGTCGAGGCCGGGCTCGAAACCGGTGTGGTGGTCGCGGTGGGTGGGCGCGTACAGCACGGCCCGCGCGCCCTCCGGGACGCCCAGCTCGGCGCGGATCCGGGCCACGTCGTCGGCGCCGGCCGTCACATAGACGTCGTTGCGCGGATAGCCGTACTCCAGGTGCTCGTACGAGCCGGGGAAGGCGCGCTCCCACACGCGGGTGGAGTGCGGGTTGGAGGAGAGGTTGTAGTCCCAGCGGTCCACCCGGCCGAGCAGCTTGGTGAAGCTGCCGGTGGCGGCCGCCACCACCGGGTACGTCGACTGGTCCACGCCCATGGTCTTCAGCGGGGTGCCGTGCTGCGTCTGCAGATGCACGCTCCCGGGGCGTTTGACCACGCCCTCCGCGAAGTTGGCGTTGTTGACCAGGTACGTGGCGCGGGCGAGGAGCTCCCACGCGCGGTGGGTGCCGAGGACCGCGTACTCCACGCCGTCGGGCACGGTGTGCGCCTGGTCGGCCTCCACCAGGAACACCCCCCGCAGGTGCGGGGCGAGTTCGCGGGCCTTGGCGTGGATCGCGGCCGGGTTGCAGGCGTAACCCCGGCCCCAGTACGCGCAGTAGACGGCGAGGTCCGGGTCCAGGGGGCGGCGCAGCTGGAAGCCGTAGTGCAGCCGGGTGCGCAGGCCGCGGGGGCGGGGCAGGGCGGCCGCCGCCCGGGCGGCCGCGCGCCGGGTGTCGCGCAGCGCGGCGAACGCCTCGTAGGACCCGGCCGCCAGCAGCCGGTGCTGCACGCCCAGGCTGCCACCGGGCGGCCGGTGGCCGGCGGGGCGGTGGCGTCGGTAGAGGGCGCTCGCGCGGTGGAAGAACGCCCGCCGCCCGGCGGGCAGCCGCCGGGGGTGCGCGGCGGTCTTCAGCACGGCGGCGAAGAGCTGATCGAACAGCGGCGCCGACCGCTCGGCCGGCAGGGCCAGCACGGCGGCCCGGTCCAGCACCCGCTCGGCCTGGTCCAGCAGGTCGGCGTGGTGCGGCCCCGGCAGCCGCAGCCGGTCGCCCTGACGGCGCGCCCGGTGCCGCACCAGCACCCGGCACAGCACCGCGAGGCGCTCCGCGTGCAGCGTCGCCCGTCCGCCCCAGCCGACGTCGGTGAAGTGACCGGGCGGGAAGGCCAGTTCGTGTTCCATGACGAAGGCCCGGCGCCAGGCCGTGCTCCAGGCGGGCAGCCGCACCCCGGTGAGGTGCGGGGCGCGGGACGGGGCGAAGGCGCCGTCCGGGGCGCCGGCCAGCAGGGGCGCCGCCGGAAAGGTCGGCTCCCCCTCCCACCAGGGCACCCGCTCGTGCTCGAAGGGCAGTACGTCCACCGGGCCGGTGTCCGCCAGCAGGGCGTCCAGGGCCGCCAGGGCGCCCGGCAGCAGCAGGTCGTCGCCGTCGAGGAACAGCAGGTACGTGCCGGTCGCCGCCCGCACGCCCGCGTTGCGCGCCCCCGCCAGCCCCTCGGACGGCGGCGCGTGCACGGGTACCACCCGGGAGTCCCGCTCCGCGTGCCCGGCGGCGACGTCGGCCGCCGGGGACCCGGCCGTGTCGCAGACCGGGATCAGCTCGAGGTCTCCGAACGACTGGGCGAGGACCGAGTCCAGCGCCTGGCCCAGCCGGCCTGCGACCCCATGGGTCGGGACGATGATGCTGAAGCGGGGCATTCTGCTCTTTCCGTTGACGGGGGCGTGACGGCGGCCGCTCAGCGGGCGGGCCGCCGCCCGGGCCGCCCCGTCGGCCGCCGGGCGGGCGGCCGGGCCGGGGCGGGCCGTGACGAGCCGGGGGGCATGGGTACTCCCAGTGGGGCAACGACGGTCGGCGGGGTCGGTGACGGTCAGAAGACGGCCGGCTGCGGCGGCAGCGACACCGCAGCGGCCTCCAGCGCGGCCGCGGCCGACGGCACCGGGCGCCGCCGCTCCGGGGGGACGGGAGGCGCCGTCTCCGTCTCCCCGCACAGCACCCGGCGTACGACGCGCTCGGCGGCGCGTCCGTCGTCGTGCGGGCAGAAGCGGTCCCGGAACGCCGCCCGCTGCCCCGCCGAGCGGGCCCCGCACCAGCGGCCGCCGGCGAAGATCTCGATCAGCTCGTCCTCGCTGTCGGCCACCGGGCCAGGCGGGAAGGTCCACGGGTCGACGTAGAGGCCGCGGGCCGCCGCGTACGCCTCGCGGTCCCCGGCGTGCAGCACGATCGGCCGGTCCAGGCCCGCGTAGTCGCACATCAGCGGGGAGAAGTCGGTGACCAGGGCGTCCGAGGCCAGGCACAGCGTCGTCACGTCGGGGTGCGCGGAGACGTCCACCACCCGGTCGGAGGCGGCCTCCAGCGGCCCGTCGTGCGGCCGGCCCGCACGGGACAGGATCACGAACCGCGGACCGAGCCGGCGGGCCACCCGCTCCAGGTCGAGCAGACGCAGCGGGGTGCGGCGGTAGTCGCGGGGAACGGGCGCGTACAGGATCGCCACTGCGCCCGCGGGCACACCCAGGCACTCCCGCAGCACGGCCACGTCCGCCGAGGTCGCCGTGTGGAACCGGTCGGTGCGCGGCCTGCCGTACTCCAGGGTGGTGTAGCGGCCCGGGTACACCCGCTCCCAGGTCAGCGTGGAGTGCCGGTCGCCGGAGACCACGTGGTCCCATTGGTCGACGCCCCTGAGCAGCCGGGCGAAGTCCGTGTCCCGCGCCGCCGCCGGGCGCTCCTGGAGGTCGATGCCCGCGTGCGCCAGCGGGGTGCCGGGCGGCGTGTGCACCAGGACCTGCCCCCTGCGCTTGACCAGCCCGGGCACCACCTCGCGGTCGGTCACCAGACAGGCGCTGCGGGCCAGCGCGGTGAGATGCGCGGCCGTGCCCGGCGCGATCCGGCGGGTGGCGGTGGGCAGGGTGTGGTGGAGCGCGGGGCGGGTGACCCAGGCGGTGCGGAGGTGCGGTGCGTGGTCGCGCACCGCCGACTCCAGGGCGGCCGGGTCACCGCCGTAGGGGCCGTCCTCACGGACCGTGAACAGCACCCGCCCGCTGTCCAGCGGCAGCAGCCGCTGGACGCGGTAGTGCGTCCGCAGCAGGGCGGCGCGCAGGGCGCGCAGCGACCGGCGGGACAGCCGGCGCGCCCGGCGGCCGAGGGCCGCGGCCAGCCGCAGGGCCCGGTAGGTGCGGTGCAGGCCGAACCGGACCAGCGCGTGCCGCACCCGGGCCCGCGCGGGGACGGACGCGCCGGGCGTCCGGTGGCGCCGGTACTGGTCGCGGGCCCGCCGCAGGAAGGCGGCGCGCGAGCCGCGGGGCAGCCGGTCCGGGCGGGTGTACACCGTCAGCAGATGGTCGACCATGCGGCGGAACAGCACCGGCCGCCAGCGCTCCAGGGCGGGATGCTCGTCGAGGTGCGCGAAGACCTGGTCGTACTGGTCGAAGACCTCGAAGTGGCGCTCGCTGGTGGTGTGCAGGATGCCGCCGGTCCGCCGCTGCCGGTAGTGGACGCACACCCGGTCGAGGGTGGCGACCGTCTCCGCCGTCATCAGCACCGGGTAGGTCCACGGGGTGTCCTCGTAGTAGCCCGGCGGGAAGACGAACCCGGCGCGCTCGACGAACTCCCGCCGGTAGGCCTTGTTCCAGGCCACCGCCAGCACGTTCAGCAGCCCCGGCCGGTCGGCGAGCGCGAACGGCGCCGGGCCGTGCTCGGTGAGCTCGGCGGCGACCTGGTTGCGCACGGTCCCGCCCGTCCAGTAGGTGCGGGCGTAGTCGTAGACCAGGACGTCCGGGTCGCCGGTCTCCTTCAGCCGGTCGGCGACGGCCAGCAGCGCGTCCGGCGTGAGGGTGTCGTCTCCGTCCAGGAACACCAGGTAGTCGCCGGTGGCGCGGGCCGCCCCCGCGTTGCGGGCCGGGCCCAGGCCGACGTTCGCCGGCAGGTGCACCGGCCGCACCCGCGGGTCGCGGGCCGCGAACTCGTCGATCACCGCTCCGCAGGCGTCCGGCGAGCAGTCGTCCACGGCGATCAGTTCGAGATCCGGGTACGACTGGGTCAGCACCGACTCCAGGCACTCGCGCAGATACGCCTGAACCTGGTACGCGGGGACAATGACACTGAACCTGGGCAAGGGGCATCCAACGGTCGGTGCGGGCGTTCTGCCCGGCAACGCCCGTTGGCCCGGCTTGGTTACGCCGCCTGCGGCATCCGGGGGAATCCGGTAGCACGAAGGGGCGGACCTTTACCGGTCCGCCCCTCAACCGGGCGCTTCGTGTGCCTACTTGACGGCGCCCGCCATCACGCCGGAGACGAACTGCCGCTGGAAGGCGAAGAACACCACCAGCGGGACCACCATCGAGATGAACGCGCCGGGTGCCAGCACGTCGATGTTGTTGCCGAACTGCCGCACCTGTGTCTGCAGAGCGACCGTGATCGGCTGGTTGGCCGAGTCGGTGAAGATCAGCGCGACCAGCATGTCGTTCCACACCCACAGGAACTGGAAGATGCCGAGCGCCGCGATCGCCGGCCCGGCCAGCGGCATCACGACCCGGACGAACAGCCGGAGTTCACCGGCGCCGTCCAGCCGCGCCGCCTCCAGCAGCTCCCGGGGGATCTCCGCGAAGAAGTTCCGCAGCAGGAACACCGCGAACGGCAGGCCGAAGCCGACGTGGAACAGCACCACACCGGTCAGCGACCCGAAGATGCCCAGGTTGCCGAAGAGTTCGGCGATCGGGATCAGCGCCACCTGCACCGGCACCACCAGCAGCCCCACCACGGCGAGGAACCACCAGTCACGGCCCGGGAAGTCCATCCAGGCGAAGGCGTACCCGGCGAGCGAGCCGATCACCACCACCAGCACGGTCGCCGGGACGGTGATGTACGCCGTGTTCAGCAGCGAGCCGGTGATGTCGTCGTTCTCGAGGAGGGTCCGGTAGGCGCCGAAGGTGAGCTGGGACGGCTCGGTGAACACCGTCCACCAGCCGTCGGAGGCCATGTCCTCGGGGGTGCGCAGACTGGCCAGCAGCAGCCCGAGCGTCGGCACCAGCCAGAACAGGCCGACGACGATCAGGAAGACACGGACCGCTCCGCCGCTCACCCACCGCGCGAGCCGGGACCCGAGTGACTCCCGTGCCTCGACGGGCACCGCGGGGGGCACGCCCGCCTTCGTGACGCTTCCGGCGTCCGCGCTCATCGCCGCACCTCCCGCCTCAGCCGCCGTACGTTGAACCACATCACCGGGATCACCAGCAGCAGCAGGAACACCGCGATGGCGCTCGCGACGCCCGGCTGGTCCTCGGAGAAGCCCTTGCGGTACAGCTCCAGCGCGAGGACGTTCGCGTCGTCCTGGGACGAGCCCGGCGCGATGATGAAGACCAGGTCGAACACCTTGAGCACGTTGATCATCAGCGTGACGGTGACCACCGCGAGGACCGGCGCCAGCAACGGCACCGTGACCCGCCGGAACACCTGCCACTCGTTCGCGCCGTCCACCCGGGCGGCCTCCAGCAGCTCCCGGGGCATGCCCGCGAGACCGGCCGCGATCAGCACCATCGCGAACCCCGCCCACATCCAGATGTACGAGCCGATGATGGCCGGCGTGACCAGCGACGGGCCCAGCCAGTCCAGGCCGTTGTACGGCTCGGTGAAGTTGTCCGCCGGCAGCCGCAGATGCGCCCCGTCGGCCTTCGACGAGAACGAGAAGGTGCCGTCCCCGGCGGCCGTGGCCGTCTCCACCACCGAGCCGTCCTTCACGGCCTCGATCCGCATCCCGGCGTACCCCAGCTCGGCCGGGTCCACCTGGTTCAGCGTGCCGACGCCCTTGCCGCGGGTGAAGTCCTGCCAGGTGCTGCCGGTGATCCGGTCGTCCTCCGGCTTCGGCGCCGCCGCGGGCTTCGCGCCGTCCGGCATCAGGTCCGGGGCGACGCCCACCAGCGGCAGCGTGACCCTGTCGCCCGCGCCGACGGTCTCCTTGGTGACGAACGCGCCCCCGCCGGCCGGTTCCAGCGGAGACTCGCGGCCCGGGTGCGCCTTCGGGAACGCCGAGGACTGGGCGAAGGTGTCGTGCACCCCCACCCACACGGCGTTCGCCACACCCTTGTCCGGGTCCTGGTCGTACACCAGGCGGAAGATGATGCCGGCCGCCAGCATGGAGATCGCCATCGGCATGAAGACGACCAGCTTGAACGCCGTTCCCCAGCGCACCCGTTCGGTCAGCACCGCGAAGACCAGGCCGAGCGCGGTCGCCACCGTCGGTGCGAACACCACCCAGATGATGTTGTTCTTCAGCGCGGTGCGGATGCCGTCGTCGGTGAACAGCGCCTGGTAGTTGTCGAATCCGGCGAAGCCGTCGCCGGACTGGTCGTAGAAGCTGCGCACGACCGAGTACCCGATCGGGTAGACCACGAGCGCCCCGAGCAGCACCAGGGCCGGCAGCAGGAACAGTGCCGCCACGGCCTTGCGGGTGCCGGTGACGCTCTTGCGCGACCTGGGGGCGGCAGGGGCCGTCTTCCGGGCCCCCGCCGCCGTGTCCGTCGTCATCGCCGGATCAGTTCCCGTACGCCGCGGCCGCGTCGGCCTCCAGCCTGGCCTGGGTGCCGGCGACGTCGGCCGGGTTCTTCAGGAAGTCCTGCAGCGCCTTCCACTCGCCCTTGCCGGGCGTGCCGCCGAAGGCCTGCGGGGCCTGGTCGGACATGTCGAAGCGGAAGTCGTCCCCGGCGTCGATGAGCGCCTTGGCCATCTTCCGCTGGACCTCGTTGGGGTACGCGGAGGTGGGCACGTTCTTGTTCGGCGAGAGGTAGCCGCCCAGCTTCGCCTGGACGCCCGCCGCGTCCGGGGAGGCGAGGAACGTCACCAGGGCCTGCGCCGCCTCGGAGTCCTCCAGGATCACCGCCGCGTCGCCGCCGGACACCACCGGCGGGGCGTCACCGACCGCGGGGAACGGGAACACCTTCGCGTCGGTGCCCACCTCCGCCTTGGTCTCGCCGATGTTGACCTGCACGAAGTCGCCCTCGTAGACCATGCCGGCCTTCGGCTGGTCGCCGCCGGTGAAGGTCTGCGTCACGGACGCAGGGAACTCCGTCTGCAGGGCGCCGTTCGGGCCGCCCGCGAGATAGTCCTTCTTGCCCCAGACCTGGGCGAGGGTGGTCAGGGCCTCCTTCACGGAGGGGTCCGTCCACTTGATCTCGTGCTTGGCCAGCTGGTCGTACTTCTCCGGCCCGGCCTGGGAGAGGTAGATGTTCTCGAACCAGTCGGTGAGCGTCCAGCCGTCGGCCCCGCCGACCGAGAACGGGGTGACGCCCGAGTCGTAGACCATCTGCGCGGTGTTCAGCAGCTCGTCCCACGTCGTCGGCTCGGCCGCGCCCGCGTTCTCGAAGACCTGCGCGTTGTACCAGATCAGCGACTTGTTGGCGGCCTTGTAGTAGACGCCGTACTGCTTGCCGTCGACCTTGCCGATGTCCTGCCAGCCCTGCGAGTAGTTCTTGGTGAGCTCCTTGGTGGCCTCCGGGCCGAGCGGCTTCGCCCAGTTCTTCTCCACGGCCTGTTTGATGGCGCCCGGCTGCGGCAGCATCGCCACGTCCGGCGGGGCGCCGCCCGCGATCTTCGAGCCGAGGAAGTTGATGATCGGGTCCTGGGCGGGCACGAAGGTCACCTTGGCGCCGGTGCGCTTCTCGAACTCCGCGAGGACCTGCTTGAAGTTCTTCTGCTCCGCACCGGTCCACACGGCGGCGACCTCGAGGGTCTGGCCGTCCAGCTTGGGCAGGGTGACGGTGGTCCCGGTGTCGCCGGACCCCTTGCCCTTGGCGTCACCGCCGCCGCCCTCGTCGTCGCCTCCGCAGGCGGTGAGGGAGACCGCCAGCACACCCGCGGCCAGGGCCGCGGCGGCCCTGACGGCCCGTCGGGTGGGGGAGGTGTCACGTGGTGGTCGGGCGACCTGCGTATCCGGATGATCCTGCTCGTCCTGCGCATCACTGCCCCGTTCTCGTACTCCGTCGTACTCCGCCGAACGTTCGAGCGCTGTCCCGTGCGGTCTGGTCTACGCCCGGGGCGTGGGGGTGGCAAGAGCGCGTCCCGTGTCAACTCGACGATCGTGACCACGTCGTGATCAGGCGTCACATGCGGTGCGGGGACGCGGGCGGCCCGCCTCCGCAGCGCCGGGTGCGGGTGGTCCGTGGCTGGTCGCGCAGTTCCCCGCCCCTGAGGGTGCTTTCCGCCGCGGCCGCTGCAAGGGTCCCCGCTGCTGCGGGCGGGCAGGCAGGCACGCCGCTGCTGCGGGCATTTGTGCCGCTGGGGCGATGGGGTGCCTCCGCTCGCGAAGCCGAGAGCAGGGGTGGGCGCAGCGGCACCTCCGCAGCGCCGGGTGCGGGTGGTCCGTGGCTGGTCGCGCAGTTCCCGCGCCCTGAGGGTGCTTTCCGCCGCGGCCGCTGCAAGGGTCCCCGCTCCAGGACGTAACGCGCGGGCGTCCTACAGAAGCGACGGCACCCGTGGTGACGCGACCTGGCGGGCCGCCCGGTCGAGGGCGCTGGCGAGGAGCGCCAGATCCGTAGGCCCGTTCCCCAGCTCGCGCACCTGCCGCCGTGCCGGCGGGTCCCCCATCCGGTGCCACTCCAGCGGCACCACCGTCGGCCGCAGCGTCGCGGTCCGCGGAATACGCCCCGTCACGCGCCCGCTCTGGAACTCCTCCCCCCGCCCGTCCGGACGGACCAGCCGGCCACGCCCCGGCGCGGGATCGTCCGGCCCGCGCCCGACGACCGGCGCGTCCAGCGCGACCCGCAGCGACGCCTGCTTCACCGGCTCGGTCTGCGCAGTCCGGGGGCACGGCGCGGTGGCCGCCACCAGATGTACCCCGAGCCGCTCGCCGTCCCGTGCCACCGCCTCCAGTGCCCGCATCACCGACCCGGCGGCCGGCCGGCCCGGCGAGCCGAGAGCGGGGGAGACCAGCGCGTCGAGGTCGTCGACGACCACCACCAGCCGGGGCAGCGCGGGCGCCGCCTCCGTCTTGCGGCGGTCCGCGCCCGGCCGCAGCCGCACGGTGGCGCTGGGCGGGCTGTCCAGGTCGCCGTTGTCCTCGGCCCCGGCGGCGGCACCGCGCGAGGCGGCGGTGCGCTGGGCGACCATCCGGTCCGTCAGCTCGCGCCCGGTGTGCCACTCGGCGAAGTCGGAACGGCCCAGCAGCTCCGCCCGCCGCTTCAGCTCGGCGCTCAGCGACTGGGCGAACTCCCGCATCCGCACCGGGTCGTCGGCGCACAGGTGGGTGCTGACGTGCGGTACGTCGGTGCACACCCGCAGCCCCTCGCCGTGCCCGGTGCCGGTCACCGGGCCGTTCCGGCCGTCGACCAGGACGATGCCCAGCCGGTCGGGACGTTCGGCCGCGGCCAGCGAGGCGACGACCGCGCGCAGCAGCTCCGTACGGCCGCTGCCGGACGGGCCCTCGATCAGCAGATGCGGTCCGTCGGCGGCCAGGTCGGCGGTGACCGGACCGCGCGGTCCGGCGCCCAGTACGGCGGTGGCGCGTCCGCCGAGCGCCCGGGTGTCGTCGGCCGCGTCCGCCCAGCGGGCCATCAGCGAGGCGGGGGTGGCGCGGGCCAGGCCCAGTTCGTCCAGCAGCCGCGCCGACGGGGGCAGCGGCGCCGACACGCGTGCGTGCGGCCCGGCCGCGGGCCCGTCGGTGCGCAGCGGCGCCAGCGCCCGCGCGAACCGCTCGGCCCAGGCCGCGGAGACCGCGTCGACGGTGGCGAGGGTGCCGTGCCCGACCGGGCCGGGCGCCGTGCCGTCGCCCGCCCGGGCCACCCGCAGCAGCCTGAGCGCGGTCGCCACGTCCCCGCTGAGCAGGGCGACGGCCCCGCAGTCCCGGAACGCCGGCGCCACCGCGCAGGCCGCCTCGTACGTCTCCGTCACCGGGGACGCGGGCGAGGCGGCGGGCGTCTCGGCGAGACACAGCAGGTGGATCCCGGCCCGCGGCCCGTCCGCCGCCAGCCGCGCCAGGGCCGCCCGGACGTCGGCGCCGCCGGGGTCGCCGTCCACGACGACCACCGTGTACGGGCCCGCGCCCGCCGGGGCGGCCGTGTGGTCGTGGTCGGCGAGGCGGCGCAGCAGTTCGTCGGTGCGGGCCGCGGCCTGCTCCCGGTCGTGGGCGAGGAGCAGCCGGCAGTCCTGGCCGCGCCCCGGACGCAGATGCGGCAGCCAGCCGAGCCAGGACCACTCGGCGGTGCGCTCCGCCGACGGGCGCGCGGGATCCGCGGCGACCAGCACGATCTCCAGGGAGTCGGGGGAGTGCAGCGCGGCGAGCTGGGCGAGCACCGCGCGGGCCAGTCCGGCGAGGCGCTCGCGCGGGCCGGCCAGCCCCAGCGCGCCGACCTCCCGCAGACCCACGGTCACGGGGACGACGGGCAGCAGACCGGAGCCGTCCGGCGCGGGCCGGTCCGCCGTGCCGAGCCGCACCGCCAGCGCCTCCGGGTGTCCCGGCCCGCGCTCCCACAGCCGGGGGCCGGGCCCGAGCGCGGTCAGCAGCAGGGTGGCCGGGTCCGGCCAGGTCTCGGGCCGTACGGGAGCGAAGGGAACCGGCGCGTGCTCCGGCTCCTCCTCGTGCGCGTCGTAGGGGGCCGTGTCGGTCTCGCGCTCCTGCCGTCCGCCGGTGAGCCGCCGCGCCCAGGCGCCGATCCCGCCCCGCCTGCGCGCACGCGGGGGCTCGGGGAGGTCGGTGCCCCGTACGGGGGTGCCCTTGCGGGTGCCGCCGAGGGCGTCGTCGTGGGTGCCGGGGCGGGGGTCGGAACGGACGTCGGGGTGAGGGCCGGCGGTGGTGCCGTCGCCGTAACGCCCGTCGTGGGCGTCGCCGGTGGTCCGGCCGGTCGGTCCGGCGGGCGGGGGGCCGGGAGGGGCGGTGGGGGCCTCGTCCCGGGCGGCGTCGTGCACGGGGTCGCCGTACATGTTGTGCACGGGGTCGGCGTACAGGGGGGACGCGTGTCCCTGGCCGGCGTGCGTCTCGTCGGCCGGGCCGGGCCGCGACACCCGCCGCCCCTTGGGCATCCTGGGCACGTCCCCGTGCGTCGCGATCCGCACCGTGCGCGGGGCCGCGCCGTCACGCCGCTCCGCCTCGGGCGGACCGCTCTGCTCCGGCACCAGCGGAACGGGGCCGGGCCCCGAGGTGGTGCGGCCGTCGGCGCGCGCGGAGGTGGCCCGGTCCGCCGAGCCGTAGGCGTGGTGGGTGCGGCCGTGCGGCCGGGGTTCCCGCACGCCGCCGGGGAGGCCGCCCGTACCGTCCCCGGGGCCCGGCGCCCCCACGGCGCCGCCCCCCGCCGCGGTCCGCCCCCCGGCGACTGCGTCCGTTCCGTCCTCCGGGTCCGCCGCGCGCGGCCCCGGCACCCGCACGTGTCCCTCACCGTCCGGCGTGGTGGCCGTCCGCGCCGACGGGCCCTCCGCCGGGGTCAGCCGCAGCGCGGACTCGCCGATGCGCAGCAGCGCGCCCGGGACGAGCCGCACCGGGCGGGGGCCCACGGGACGGCCGTCCAGGGTGGTGCCGTTGGTGGAGCCGAGGTCGGCGACCGCGACGCGGCCGTCCGCGCCGACCGTCACCGCGCAGTGCAGCCGGGAGACGTCCGGGTCGTCGAGCGGCACGTCGGCGTCGCCCGAGCGGCCTATGCGGATCTCCCCGCCGTGCAGCAGATGCACCCCGCCCGCGTCGGGTCCGGCGACCACATGCAGCCGGGTCGGGGTGGTGTCCAGCTCGGGGTGCGGTTCGGGCTCGCCCGGGGCGCCCACCGCCAGTACCGCGCCGTCGATCAGCGGCGGCTCGCCCAGCGTGCAGCGCTGGGCGTCCAGGCGCTGGTCACCGGCGTAGAACACGGGCGCGCCCGATGAGCCGGAGGTGCCGTCGCCGCCGGAGACCGCCGAGGCCAGTGCGGAGGCGACCGCGGCGAGTGCCGTGCCCGCGGGCGCCGTGACCAGCACGTCGCAGCTCATGGCCCGCTCCCGGACGGGGGAGGAGGGGCCCAGCGGGTCTACGACGGTCAGCCGGATCTGCATCGCCGTCAGCGGTCCCTTCTGCGCGGGCGCCCGCGACACGGGGGACGAAGCCGCCCCGCGGTCCCCCTCCGCGGACTTCCCCCACCGCCACACGCGCACGTACGGCCAGTACTGCCCGCATCCTCGCACCTGTCACCGACAGCGCGCCCGCCCCCGGGCATCAAATGATCTTGATTGGTCGGCTCTGCCCGTAAAAATGCCTGACCAGTGACGCCCGGATGATCACTCCGGGCCGACTTGAGATCGGTCACGTCCGGCCCGCGGCAACCAACGGACAGAGTCGGGCGTCTTTCCTGCAGACTCCGCCCCACACGCGGAAACCGCAGAACCGTCGAACACGAACGGGAACCGGTGCGTAGGACCCGGCACAGGCCGACGCAGAAGTCGGCCGGCCGGTATCCCGTGCGGCGGCACTACAGTGGGTCGGAACATTCCGCAGCAGGGTGGACCACGGTGTACGCCAGCCAGGCAAGCAGCAGGGAGCGCATGACGTGCGGCCGGTAGGGAGCAAGTACCTGCTCGAGGAGCCGCTCGGACGCGGCGCCACGGGCACCGTCTGGCGAGCGCGCCAGCGGGAGACCGCGGGCGCCGAGGCGGCCGTGCCGGGCCAGCCCGGCGAGACCGTGGCGATCAAGGTCCTCAAGGAGGAGCTGGCGGGCGACGCCGACATCGTGATGCGCTTCCTGCGGGAGCGCTCGGTCCTGCTGCGGCTCACCCATCCCAACATCGTCCGGGTCCGCGACCTGGTGGTCGAGGGCGAGCTGCTGGCCCTGGTCATGGACCTCGTCGAGGGCCCCGACCTGCACCGCTACCTGCGGGAGAACGGCCCCCTCACCCCCGTCGCCGCGGCCCTGCTGACCGCGCAGATCGCCGACGCGCTCGGCGCCAGCCACGCCGACGGCGTGGTGCACCGCGACCTGAAGCCCGCCAACGTCCTGCTGAAGCAGCAGGGCGACGAGCTGCACCCGATGCTCACCGACTTCGGCATCGCGCGCCTCGCCGACTCGCCGGGCCTGACCCGCACCCAGGAGTTCGTCGGCACGCCCGCGTACATCGCGCCGGAGTCCGCCGAGGGCCGCCCGCAGACCTCCGCCGTCGACATCTACGGCGCCGGCATCCTGCTGTACGAGCTGGTCACCGGCCGTCCGCCGTTCGCCGGGGCGTCCGCCCTGGAGGTGCTGCACCAGCACCTGAGCGCCGAGCCGCGCCGCCCGTCCACCGTGCCCGACCCGCTGTGGACGGTCATCGAGCGCTGCCTGCGCAAGAACCCCGACGAGCGGCCCAGCGCCGAGAACCTCGCGCGCGGCCTGCGGGTCGTCGCCCAGGGCATCGGCGTGCACGCGAACTCGGCGCAGATCGCGGCCGCGGAGAACGTCGGCGCGCTCCTCGCCCCGGACCCCACGCCCGCCCAGGTGCCCGGCGTCCCCGGCGCCTCGGACCCCACGCAGGTGCTGCCGCAGAACCCGAACGGCGCCTACGACCCCAACGCGGCGACCAGCGTCCTGCCGCAGACCGGTCCGCCGCCCGGCGCGGCCGACCCCACGGCCGTGATGCCCCCCGTGCCGCCCGGGCAGTCCGGCGGACCCGAGGACCCGCACCCCTGGCAGAACCAGCTCCGCGCGGCCCGCGACCGCAACGAGCAGACCCAGGTCCAGTACCTCGACCCCGGCGAGGACCCGCTGCGGCGCCGCCCCCAGCGGCAGGTCGCCCGGCCCCAGCAGCCGCCGCAGCGTCAGCCCCAGCCCCAGCCCGGCCCGGGATACGGCTACCCCCAGCAGCAGCCCCAGCCCCAGCAGTACGCCCCGCCGCCGGAGCGCCAGCGGCGCCGGCAGCCCCAGCCGCCGCAGCGGTACGCGCCGCCGCCGGAGCCGCAGCGCCCCGCGCGGGAGCCGCGCCAGCCCCGGCAGCGCGGCGCCAACCCGATGCGCATCCCCGGCCTCGGCTGCCTGAAGGGGTGCCTGTTCACGCTGCTCATCCTGTTCGTGGCGAGCTGGCTGATCTGGGAGCTGAGCCCGCTGCAGGACTGGATCGGCGCCGGCAAGGGCTACTGGGAGCAGCTCAGCGACTGGTTCGGCTCGATCACGGGCTGGATCGAGGACCTGGGCGGGCCCTCGGACCCCACGAACTGAACGGGTCTGCCGATTTGTCGACACCTGGAGGCCGATTTCCGGGTCTCCGGTGAAGGTCACCTGTCCGGACGCGTAGCTTTGGCGACAACACGCGTCGGTAGGAGCAGTCTTGGCACGGAGAATCGGCAGCCGGTACACCGCCCATCAGATCCTCGGGCGGGGCAGCGCCGGCACGGTGTGGCTGGGTGAGGGTCCCGAGGGGCCCGTCGCCATCAAGCTGCTGCGTGAGGATCTCTCCTCGGACCAGGAGCTCGTCGGCCGCTTCGTGCAGGAGCGGACGGCGCTGCTCGGTCTGGAGCATCCGCACGTGGTGTCCGTGCGGGACCTGGTGGTCGACGGCAACGACCTCGCGCTGGTCATGGACCTGGTGCGGGGCACGGACCTGCGCACCCGGCTGGACCGGGAGCGCCGGCTGGCCCCCGAGGCCGCGGTGGCGATCGTCGCCGACGTCGCGGAGGGCCTGGCGGCGGCCCACGCGGCCGGGGTCGTGCACCGGGACGTGAAGCCGGAGAACGTGCTGCTCGACATGCAGGGCCCGCTCGGCCCCGGCGGCTCGCACCGCGCCCTGCTCACCGACTTCGGTGTGGCCAAGCTCATCGACACCCCGCGCCGCACCCGCGCCACCAAGATCATCGGCACGCCGGACTACCTGGCCCCGGAGATCGTCGAGGGCCTCCCGCCGCGCGCGTCCGTCGACATCTACGCCCTCGCGACGGTCCTGTACGAGCTGCTCGCGGGCTTCACGCCGTTCGGCGGCGGCCACCCGGGCGCCGTGCTGCGCCGCCATGTCACCGAGACGGTCGTCCCGCTGCCCGGCATCCCGGACGAGCTGTGGCAGCTGCTGGTGCAGTGCCTGGCGAAGGCCCCGGCGTCCCGGCTGCGCGCCTCCGAGCTGGCCACTCGGCTGCGGGAGCTGCTGCCGCTGCTGGCCGGGATGCCGCCGCTGGACGTCGACGAGCCGGACACCGAGGCGGCGGAGGAGGCCGCGGAGGAGCTGTCCGGTGCCGCCCCGGTGACCGGACAGCCGGTGCGCCGCCGGGGCGCGGTCCCGCTGGTGCCGGGCGCGAAGCCGTCCGACTCCAACCGCGACACGCACACGTCGATGCGGGTGCCGGCGCCCGACGAGCTGGCCGGGGGAGCCCACGGCACGGCCCGGGCCCCCCGCGCGGCCGGCGCCCCCCGCCCCGGCTCCGCCCGCAACCGCGCGGTCACCCGCCGACGCCGGCTGGTGGTGGCGGTGGCGGCGCTGATCCTGGCAGTCGCTGGAGTAGGCACCTGGCTGGCCACCTCGGACGACACCACCCCCCCACCCGCCGACACACAGACCTCGGCCCCGACCGCCCCGTAGCCCCCAGGGCGCGGGGAACTGCGCAACGGGGGTCCGGGGGCGGAGCCCCCGAAGCGTGAGGGCAAGGGGCGGTATCCCACCCGACCGCCCCCGCCCGCTCCTGTGACGCCGGTGAGGTGACTCCCCCTAGGGCGCGGGGAACTGCGCAACCGGGGTCCGGGGGCGGAGCCCCGAAAAGGGGAGGACGACGGGCGGCATTCCCCGGGCACGTCCCCGCCCGCCCTCAGCCACGCGGGTGAGGTGACTCCCCGGGGGGCGCGGGGAACTGCGCAACCGGGGTCCGGGGGCGGAGCCCCCGAAACGGGAGGACGACGGGCGGCACCCCCCGCCCGCCCCCAGCCACGCGGGTGAGGTGACTCCCCGGGGGCGCGGGGAACTGCGCAACCGGGTCCGGGGGCGGAGCCCCGAAACGGGAGGACGACGGGCGGCACCCTCCCGGCACGCCCCCGCCCGCCCCCAGCCACGCGAGGGAGACGACTCCCCCAAGGGGCGCGGGGAACCGCGCGAACGGGGCCCCGGGGGCCGAGCCCCCGGGAGACGGGAGGGAGCCGGGTGCCCCCCCGCCCGGCATGGCCCACGGCGGGAAGCCGTTACGCTGGAGGGCGTGGCAGTCGTCGATGTATCCGAAGAGCTCAAGTCCCTCTCCTCGACCATGGAGTCGATCGAGGCCGTCCTGGACCTCGACAAGCTGAGGGCAGACATCGCCGTGCTCGAGGAGCAGGCGGCCGCGCCGTCCCTGTGGGACAACCCGGACGAGGCGCAGAAGATCACCAGCAAGCTCTCCCACCTCCAGGCGGAGGTACGGAAGGCCGAGACGCTGCGCGGCCGGATCGACGATCTCGCCGTGCTCTTCGAGATGGCCGAGGAGGAGGACGACCCGGACACCCGCGAGGAGGCCGAGTCGGAGCTCACGTCGGTCAAGAAGGCGCTGGACGAGATGGAGGTCCGCACCCTCCTCAGCGGCGAGTACGACTCCCGTGAGGCGCTGGTCAACATCCGCGCCGAGGCCGGCGGCGTCGACGCCGCCGACTTCGCCGAGAAGCTGCAGCGCATGTACATTCGCTGGGCCGAGCAGCACGGCTACAAGACCGAGCTGATCGAGACCTCGTACGCGGAGGAGGCCGGCATCAAGTCGACCACCTTCGCCGTGCAGGCGCCCTACGCCTACGGCACCCTCTCCGTCGAGCAGGGCACGCACCGCCTGGTGCGCATCTCGCCGTTCGACAACCAGGGCCGCCGCCAGACCTCCTTCGCGGGCGTCGAGGTGCTCCCCGTGGTCGAGCAGACCGACCACATCGAGATCGACGAGTCCGAGCTGCGCGTGGACGTGTACCGGTCCTCCGGGCCCGGCGGACAGGGCGTCAACACCACCGACTCGGCGGTGCGCCTGACCCACCTCCCCACCGGCATCGTCGTCTCCTGCCAGAACGAGCGCTCGCAGATCCAGAACAAGGCGACCGCGATGAACGTGCTCCAGGCCAAGCTGCTGGAGCGGCGCCGCCAGGAGGAGCAGGCCAAGATGGACGCCCTCAAGGGCGACGGCGGCAACTCCTGGGGCAACCAGATGCGTTCGTACGTGCTGCACCCGTACCAGATGGTCAAGGACCTGCGCACGGAGCACGAGGTCGGCAACCCCGAGGCCGTGTTCAACGGCGAGATCGACGGCTTCCTGGAGGCCGGAATTCGCTGGCGCAAGCAGCGGGAGAAGTAACCCCTCCGCCGCACACCGATTTGTCGACAAGGCAACTGCCGCTCAACGAGCGGCAGTTGCCTTGTCGTGTCGGGGATGTCCGGGATTTACATCACACTCACAGGTTCCGTGTCTCGCAAAGCATGCGGAGTCGGACATCGCGGTCGCAACGGCCTTGACGTTCTTTTGGAAAGTGGGAAGGGTGCAGCGTGGCATGCGCATTTCTGGGGCGCATGTGAACCGGGGGGCGTTCCATCACAGTTACCTCCGTTGATCACGGCCCCGGGCGCCGCCTCACTGACGATGAGCTACTGGGGGTAGCAACCACATGACCAAGAAGACGCGGATCCGTGTCGCACGCATCGCGGCCGGTGCCGTGATAGCGGCCGGTGCCTCGCTGACGGCGGCCGGCGCCGCCTCCGCCCTCGAGATCGGCGTGAGCGCCGAGGCGAACGACGCGGGCCTCGGCCTCGGCGTGAGCCTCGACGGCGACGAGCCGGGCGACGACGAGACGGAGGAGCCCACCGACCCGCCCACCGAGGTCCCGACCGACCCGCCGACGACGGAGGACCCCACGGAGGACCCGACCGAGGACCCCACGGAGGACCCCACCGAGGACCCCACGGAGGACCCCACCGAGGACCCGACCGAGGACCCCACGGAGGACCCGACCGAGGCGCCCTCCGAGTCCGCCCCCGGCAGCGGCCTCGACCCCGACGGCGGTGCCTCGCCGCAGGAGGAGGGTTCCTCCTCCCTGACCGACACCGGCGAGGAGGCCCCGGCGGCCTCGGCGCAGGGCAGCGGCAAGGAGCTCGCCGAGACCGGTGCCGCCGAGACCACCTTCCTGGTGATCGGCGCCGCCACGATGATCGCCGGCGGTATCGGCTTCCGGGTGCTCCCGCGCCTGATGACCGGCCGCAGCGGCGCCGCCGCCTGACGGTGGCCGCGCGCGTACCCACCGTACGCACGACATGAGACGAGGGCCCGGAGCGCCAGTGCGCTCCGGGCCCTCGCCCGTGTCCTGTGCCCCGGGGTCAGACGGTCTGGTGGGCGAGCAGCGCCACCGCCGCGATCAGTACCGCCAGCAGGGCGATCAGTGTCATCGGGTTCAGCCCCGCGAAGAAGTTGTTCTCCTGTTGCAGCCGCTCGCGGTTCGCACGGCACACGGGGCACCGGCCCTCGCTCACGGGCGCGGCGCAGTTCGCGCACACCAGCCGGTCGTACGTCATGCGCTCGCCCTCCTCGCACCGGTTCCTGGGGTTCAACGCCCACCACCGCGTGAACGTTCCCCTTCCACTGTGCCAGGTTCCCGCGGAAGCTGCGCCGGGTCGCTCCCGGAGAGGATGGTTCATGAGGATTCGCGGCTGCGGCGCCGTCGGGGTTGCTCGCGCCCACGCGGCGGAGCCGCACATGTCCCAGCCCCGCGCCCCTGGGGACGCTGCCCTCACTTGGCACCGGAACAAAAGGGCGCAACTCCTGCGCAACCCCTACTGGTGCCTGCGCACGCCCACCCGGGTCGCGTAAGGTCACGCTCATCTACCCCCGGCTACCCGTGGTGCATCCGTGATCCGATTCGACAACGTGTCCAAGGTCTACCCCAAGCAGACCCGCCCTGCCCTCCGGGACGTCTCCCTGGAGGTCGAGAAGGGCGAGTTCGTGTTCCTCGTCGGGTCCTCCGGCTCCGGAAAGTCCACCTTCCTGCGGCTCGTCCTCCGCGAGGAGCGGGCCAGCCACGGTCAGGTGCACGTCCTCGGCAAGGATCTCGCCCGCGTCTCCAACTGGAAGGTGCCGCAGATCCGGCGCCAGCTGGGGACCGTGTTCCAGGACTTCCGCCTGCTGCCCAACAAGACGGTCGCGGAGAACGTCGCCTTCGCGCAGGAGGTCATCGGCAAGTCGCGCGGTGAGATCCGCAAGTCCGTGCCGCAGGTGCTCGACCTCGTCGGGCTCGGCGGCAAGGAGGACCGCATGCCGGGCGAGCTCTCCGGCGGTGAGCAGCAGCGCGTCGCCATCGCGCGGGCCTTCGTCAACCGGCCCAAGCTGCTGATCTGCGACGAGCCCACCGGCAACCTCGACCCGCAGACCTCCGTCGGCATCATGAAGCTGCTCGACCGGATCAACCGGACGGGCACCACCGTGGTGATGGCGACGCACGACCAGAACATCGTGGACCAGATGCGCAAGCGCGTCATCGAGCTGGAGAAGGGCCGTCTCGTGCGCGACCAGGCACGCGGCGTCTACGGCTACCAGCACTGACGCTCCACGGAAAGGCTTGATCAGACGCCATGCGCGCCCAGTTCGTCCTGTCGGAGATCGGCGTCGGTCTCCGCCGCAACCTGACGATGACCTTCGCCGTCGTCGTCTCCGTCGCCCTGTCGCTCGCCCTGTTCGGTGGTTCACTCCTGATGAACGACCAGGTGAACACCATGAAGGGCTACTGGTACGACAAGGTCAACGTCTCCATCTTCCTCTGCAACAAGAGCGACGCCGAGTCCGACCCCAACTGCGCCAAGGGCGCGGTGACCGACGACCAGAAGAGCCAGATCAAGACCGACCTGGAGAAGATGTCGGTCGTCGACACGGTGTCGTACGAGTCGCAGGACGAGGCGTACAAGCACTACAAGGAGCAGTTCGGCGACTCGCCGCTGGCCAGCTCCCTCACCCCGGACCAGATGCAGGAGTCCTACCGCATCAAGCTGAAGGACCCGGAGAAGTACCAGGTCATCGCGACCGCCTTCGACGGGCGGGACGGCGTGCAGTCGGTGCAGGACCAGAAGGGGCTGCTGGACAACCTCTTCGGGCTGCTCGAGGGCATGAACATCGCCGCGCTCGCGATGATGGCCCTGATGCTGGTCGTCGCCCTGATGCTGATCGTGAACACGGTCCGGGTGTCCGCGTTCAGCCGCCGGCGCGAGACGGGGATCATGCGTCTGGTGGGCGCCTCCGGCTTCTACATCCAGGCGCCGTTCATCATGGAGGCCGCGGTCGCCGGCCTCATCGGCGGCACCCTGGCGTGCTCCTTCCTGCTGCTGGGGCGGTACTTCATCATCGACCACGGACTGGCCCTGTCGGAGAAGCTGAGTCTGATCAACTTCATCGGCTGGGACGCCGTCCTGACGAAGCTTCCGCTCATCCTCGCGACAAGTCTGCTGATGCCGGCGTTGGCCGCGTTCTTCGCGCTGCGCAAGTATCTGAAGGTGTGACTCTTGCCAACAGGGGCGCGCGGTCAACGGGCCGTGCGCCCCTTCGCGTTGTCCTAGACTCACCGGCATGTCAGGTCGTGACCCGTTCTGTCGGCACCGCAGCGTCCGCCGCGGTGCCGCCCTGACCTTGGTGTTCGCGAGCGTCCTCGTCGCCGGCGCGGCCACGGGCAGCCTCCCCGGCACCGACCGCCGGGATGCCGCGGACGGCGCCGCGCAGGCCGCGCCCGTCGGTCACCACGCCGAGGTCGCCCGGGCGGCCGAGGAGGCCGCCGCGCACGGGGCGTCCCCCCTGGAGGCCGCGGAGCGCGCCGTCAGCCGCAGCGGGGACCGCTGGGCCGCCGTCTACTCCCCGGGCGAGTACGAGGACTTCGAGGACACCCTCGACGGTGCCTACACCGGCGTCGGCCTGTGGGCGCGCGAGCGGAACGGGCGCATCGAGGTGACCCGGGTCGGCAGCGGCACGCCCGCCGCCGGAGCGGGCATCCGCCCGGGCGACCGGCTGCGCAGCGTCGACGGCGAGAAGGTCGACGGCCGCCCCGTCACGGAGGTCGTCTCCATACTGCGCGGCGACACCACCGGGAAGAGCGCCGGCACCACCGTCCGGCTCGGCCTGGAGCGCGGCACGCGCGCGTGGAGCGAGACCCTGCGGCGCGCCCGGGTCTCCCGGGACACGGTCACCGTCCGCTCCCTCGCCTCCCGGGCCAGGGTCATCGAGGTCGGCGCCTTCACCAGGGGCTCCGGGGAACGGGTCCGCACCGCCGTGCGCGAGGCCCCCGCCGGCGCCGGCATCGTCCTGGACCTGCGGGGCAACCCCGGCGGGCTGGTCGCCGAGGCGGTCACCGCGGCCTCCGCCTTCCTCGACGGCGGCCTGGTCGCCACCTACGACGTCGACGGCGAGCAGCGCGCCCTGCACGCCGAGCCCGGCGGCGACACCACCAGACCCCTGGTCGCCCTGGTCGACGGGGGGACGATGAGCGCGGCCGAGCTCCTCACCGGAGCCCTTCAGGACCGCGGCCGGGCGGTCGTGGTGGGCTCCCGCACCTTCGGCAAGGGCTCGGTGCAGATGCCGACCCCGCTGCCCGACGGCTCCGTCGCCGAACTGACCGTCGGCCACTACCGCACCCCCTCCGGCCGCGGTGTCGACGGCCAGGGCCTCACCCCCGACCTGGAGGCCGACGAGCAGGCGCTCGAGCGGGCCGAGACGGTGCTCGGCGGACTCGGGCAGTAGCCCGGCGGCGATAATCGGCTTCCCCCGGGCCCCTTCCGTAGTGCGAAAATGGGCGGCACTATGGCTAAGGAAAAAGGGCGCAAGCTGATCGCGCAGAACAAGAAGGCGCGGCACGACTACCTCATCATCGACACCTACGAGGCGGGCCTGGTCCTCACCGGCACCGAGGTGAAGTCCCTGCGTCAGGGCCGGGCGTCGCTGGTGGACGGCTTCGTCCAGCTGGACGGCAACGAGGCGTGGCTGCACAACGTGCACGTGCCGGAGTACAGCCAGGGCACCTGGACCAACCACACGGCGCGGCGCAAGCGCAAGCTGCTGCTGCACCGCGAGGAGATCGACAAGCTGGAGGCCAAGTCCCAGGAGACGGGGCACACCATCGTGCCGCTCGCCCTGTACTTCAAGGACGGCCGGGCGAAGGTCGAGATCGCGCTCGCCAAGGGCAAGAAGGAGTACGACAAGCGGCAGACGCTGCGCGAGAAGCAGGACCGCCGCGAGACCGAGCGGGCCGTCTCCGCGGTCCGTCGCAAGCAGCGGGCCTGAGGCCGGCCGGCGGCGCGGGAATAGGCTGGCATCGACCCGCGTTGGTCACGTACGATGGCACTGCACCTCACAGCGGGTGCGCGCCCCCTCCTCCGGGAGGGTTTGAAAAAACAACATGGGGATGATCGGTTTCGACAGCGGCTGTCGAAGCAGGGGAAGCGTGTCGAGGAAGCGGCCATGATCTCGTAAACCACAGGCCGAAAAAAATAATCGCCAATTCCAAGCGATCCATCTCCCAGGGCGAGCTCGCCCTCGCTGCCTGATCTTCAGGTAGCGAGCAGCGGCTCCCCTACTTAAGGGAGTGTCAGCCCGGGGGTGTTCCCGACCCGGATCCTGGCATCAGCTAGGGAACTAAACCTTGATCCCGGTCACGGGGTGAAGAGGGAAACCACACAGTGACTGGGCCCGTCGGAGACTTGTCGGCGTGATCTCCGGGGCCGAGAAAAGCACAGCCGACTGCACACGGAGAAGCCCTGGTTCCGCACCGTTGGACGCGGGTTCGATTCCCGCCATCTCCACTTACCCCATGTGGGCACGGGCCCCGTCGCGGCAAGCGACGGGGCCTTTGTCATGCGCCCACATGAGGGAACCCCAGGGATGTGGGGTCCGCGCCCATATCGGTGGGTCGTTCACGCTTCTACCTTCGCTCTCCATGACACAGACCAGAGCCGCACTGCGCCCCACCGTGCTGACGGCCCTCCTGGCCGCCCTCCTCTCCGTCCTCCTCGCCCCCGCGCCCGCCTCGGCCGCCTCTCTCCAGGAGGTCACCGGCTTCGGCAGCAACCCGGGCGCCCTGAAGATGTACCGCTACGTCCCCGACGGGCTGCCCGCCGGCCGCCCCGTGGTCGTCGCCCTGCACGGCTGCACCCAGAACGCCGCCGGGTACGCCTCCGGCACCGGCTGGACGGCGCTCGCCGACCGCTGGGGCTTCTCCGTCGTCCTGCCGCAACAGCAGAGCGGCAACAACCTCACCCAGTGCTTCAACTGGTTCGAGCCCGCCGACATCCGGCGCGGGCAGGGCGAGGCCGCCTCGGTGGCCCAGATGGTCGACCGGCAGCTCGCCGACGTCTCCGGCGACCCCTCCCGCGTCTACGTCACCGGCCTGTCCGCCGGCGGCGGGATGACCGCCGTGATGATGGCCGCCTACCCGGAGAAGTTCGCCGCGGGCGGGATCGTCGCCGGGCTGCCGTACGGCTGCGCGCAGGCCGCCGGGTCGCCGTACGTGTGCATGTACGTCGGGGCGACGCAGACCCCGGCGCAGTGGGGCGACCGGGTGCGGGCCGCGCGGCCCGGGTACACCGGTCCCTGGCCCGCCCTCACGGTGTTCCAGGGCACCGCCGACTACACGGTGCGTCCGGCCAACATGACCGGCCTGGTGGACCAGTGGACCGACGTGCAGGGCGCCGACCGCACCCCCGACGTCAGCGACACCGTCGCCGGGTACCCGCACCGCGTCTACCGCGGCCCCGGCGGGAACGCGGTCGTGGAGACGTACAGCCTCACCGGCATGGGACACGGCCAGCCCGTCGACCCCGGGAGCGGGGAGACGCAGTGCGGGGCGGCCGGGGCGTACTTCCTGGACGTGAACCTGTGCGCCGCCCACCGGCTGGGGAAGGCCTGGGGCCTGGGCTGAGCGGGTGCTCGGCGCCCGCGCGGTGCCGTGCCCGCCCGCTCCGACAGCCGGGGCGACGGCAGGCTGGTGCCCGGTACGGCGGCTTCCGGGAGCTTCCGCACCAGCAGTCGCACCGCGCGGGTGCCCGGCTCCCCCGCCGGCACGGTCACCGAGGTGACCGGGACGCGGGCCGCCGCCGCGAGCGGGGCCGGCCGGACATCGGTGCGGGACGGACGCCGGGGACGCGCACAGCGACCTGGACCCGCACCGGGTCGCGTCGGAAACCGGCCGCTTGCCGCTCAGCGCGTGGGAGACCGTGCCGGGGGAGACACCGGCGCGCCGGGCCGGCCCCGTGATCCTCACTTGGTGGGGTTCGGCGAGCCGGGCGGGTGCAGCGCCGCGGCGGCCAGGAAGGCGGTCAGCGCCGCCGCCGCGGGCACGACGTAGCCGCTGGTGGCCGACACGTGCTCGACGACCCAGCCGCCCGCCGCGCTGCCGCCGGCGATCCCGCCCAGCAGCCCGGTGACCGCGAGCGTCATGCCCTCGTTCAGCCGCCCCTCGGGGGTGTGCTGCTGCACCAGCGTCATGGTGGTCACCATCGTCGGGGCGGTGGCCATCCCCGCGACCAGCAGCGCCCCCGCCAGGACCAGGAGCGAGCCGGTGAGACCGGCGGCGAGCAGCGGGAGGGTCATCAGCGCGGCCATCGCGGCCAGGCACCACACCAGCCGGGACCGCGCGGGCCCGGCAGGACGCACCGCCCCGTACAGCAGACCCGCCGCGCAGGAACCGGCCGCCTGGAGCGCGAGCACCGCGCCGGCCGCCGTGCGGTGCCCCTGCCCGTCCGCGAACGCGATCGTCACCACCTCCATGGAGCCGAACACCGCGCCGGTCGCCAGGCAGATCAGCAGCAAGGGGCGTATGCCGGGCGCCCGCAGGGGTGCCCGGCCCGCGGCGCGCCGGACGGCCGGCGGCTCCGTCGAACGCTGCGCGGTGAACAGCGCGACGCCCGTCAGCAGCAGCGCCGCGCCCACCAGCGTCCCGGCCTCAGGGAAGAAGGTCCCGCACAGCACGGCCGCGAGCACCGGGCCGAGCATGAAGCACAGTTCGTCGGCGGCCTGTTCGAAGGAGTTCGCGGTGTGCAGCTCCGCGGGTCTGCCCTTCAGCAGGTGAGCCCAGCGGGCCCGCGACATGCCCCCGGTGTTCGGGGTGGTGGCGGTCGCGGCGTAGGAGGCGAACAGCGCCCAGTCGGGGGCGTCCCGGCGTACGCAGAGCACCAGCGCGAGCGAGCCCAGCACGGCGAACAGCGTGGCGGGCAGGGCCACCCTGGCCTGCCCGTACCGGTCCACCAGGCGCGCGGTCCAGGGGGCGACCACCGCCGTGGCCGCGAGACCGGTCGCGGTGACGGCACCGGCCAGGGCGTAGGACCCGCGGGTTCCGGCGATCATCACGATCGCGCTGACGCCGAACATGCCCATCGGCAGCCGGGCGATCAGGTTGCCGGCGGTGAAGGCGCGGGTGCCGGGCAGGGCGAACAGACGGCGGTACGGACCGGGCTCGCGCCGGGCACGCGGGGTGAAGTCGACGACGACGAGGGTGTCGGAGGTGACGGTGAACAGGCGGGTGTCCCGCGAGGTCGGCTGGGGCATTGCTCCACCGTCGTCCCGGGCACTGCGCCCGGTCCAACACCTTCTCGGTGCCGATTCACGCGCCTGTGTTGTAGGTTCGCCGGATGCCCGCCCCCGCCGCCGTCGATCCCCGGCTCCTGCGCGCCTTCGTCACCGTCGCCGAGGAGCTGCACTTCACCCGGGCCGCCGCGCGCCTGTACATCGCGCAGCAGGCGCTCAGCCGGGACGTACGGCGCCTGGAGCGGGAACTGGGCTGCGAGTTGTTCGTCCGCAGCACCCGCCGGGTGACGCTCACCGCCGACGGCGAACGCCTGCTGCCGTACGCCCGCGCGGTGCTCCAGGCGCACGACGACCTGCTCGCCGCCGCCGGGCGGAGCCGCCCGCTGCTGGTCGACCTCAACTCGCCCGGTCTGGAGACCCACCGCGAGGTGCTGCGCCGGGCCCGGGAGCGCGCCCCGGGTCACGAGCTGATGGCCCGCTACGAGAGCGGGCTGACCTGGGCGGCGGGGGAGCTGCTGGCGGGACGGATCGACGTGTCGTTCGGCCGGTTCGCGGGGCTGGCCCCCGCGCTGCGCACCGGGCTGGAGCAGCAGCCCGTGCGCTACGAGCCGATGGCCGTGGTGCTGCCCGAGGACCACGCGCTGGCGGCGCTGCCCGAGGTGCCGCTGTCCGCGCTGGCGGGCGAGACGGTGTACGCGGGCGCGGGCAACCCCCGCACCCTGGAGTGGACGGACCTGGCGCGCCTGCTGTTCGACGGGCGGGGGATCACGCCGGCACCGCCCGCGCCGTTGGCGGTGGGGGAGGAGGAGTTCCAGCGGATCATGGCCCGGACGCGGAATCCGATTCTCGCGGTGGTGAGTTTTCCGCCACTTCCCGGGACGGTTTCGCGGCCCCTGGTGGAACCGGTGCCGCTCTCACCCGTGTCCCTCGTGTGGCGAAAAGGAATGATCCATCCCGCTTTGACCGAACTGTGTCGTTCCGCGGCTGAAGTCGCAGTCGAGCGTGGCTGGTTGCGACGCCCCGAGGGCTCCTGGCTGCCCGAAACCGACGCCACTGTCATGGGAGCGCACCCAATGTCTCGCTGCTGACACAAAAGGTCGCCCTGCAAACACACAACCTCCGCGTGCGCTACATTCGATGCGCGAGCACGGTGTGATAAACGGGGCGCTCGGAGCGGGTGGGGGCCCGGTCCGCCGACGGGTGCTCGGGTCGTACGCGCGCCGATGGTTCCGTTTGGGGGGAAGTGCGAGCGCGTGGACAAGTGGCGAGAAGACGCCCAACCGGGGCGGCCGCAACCGGCGGACGCCGCGCGGCGGTTCCCGGAAGGGGACGAGGACGCCCGTGAGACACGGGTGCTCCCCCTGGCGGAAAGACCTGCCGAACCCGGCGTGAGAGACGGCGCGGACACCCTCCGCGCCGGCTCCGGTTCCCTGGACGAACGCTGGGCCCGCCTCGGCGTGTTCCCGTCCGGGAGCGGCATGGACGACGACCGGACGCAGATACTGCCCCCGTCCGCCACCGACGACAGGACCCAGATGCTGCCCCCGTCCGGCGCCGACGACAGGACCCAGGTGCTGCCCGGGACGGGCGGCCGGCCCGCGCCGTCCGGCGGCGGGGACGGTTTCAGCGCCTTCGGCAAGGTACCCGCGCCCGCGGAGCGCCGGGCCGAGGGCGGGGACGGTTTCAGCGCCTTCCGGAAGACGCCTCCGCCCGCCGAGCGCCGGGCCGACGACGCCTACGACTCCGAGCGCACCACCGCCCTGCGCGTCCCCCGCCCGCCGGCCCCCGCCGCCGGGACGGCGGTCACCGCGGACACCGGCACCGCCGTCCGCGACCCGTGGCAGGAGGACACCGGCGCCGACGCCACCCACGACCCGCACGAGGTGACGGTCCAGCTCGACGCCGTCCAGATCGGTGCCGGCGGTGTGCTGAGCCGGACACCAGGTGCGGGCGCGGCCCCGGACGCGGCCCCCGTCTTCGTCGACGAGTCGGGCCGCCGCAACCGGCTCTACCGCCGCATCGGCCTGGCCGTCGGCCTCGCCTGCGCGGGCTACGCCGTCGTCATGGTCGCCACCCTGGTGTCCGGCAACTCCGACGCCCCTGGATGCCCGTCCCGGGACAGGAGGACAAGCCGGCCGGGCAGGTCGAGCCCACGCCGGGGCCCTCGGCGGACAACCCCACGCCCAGCGTCGGCACCAGCCTCCAGCCGGGCAGCGGTGCCCCGAGCCCCGGCGCCTCAGACGTGCCCACGCCCGGCGTCTCCGCCCCCGCGGCGGGCGGCACCGGCGGCACGGTGCAGCAACCTGACGGCGGCACCCCGGTGACCACGCCGGCCGGCCGCGCCAGCTCCCAGCCGGCCACCGGCGGCACCGGCGGCGGAGCCACCACCAACACGCCCCCGGCGGGAGGCGGCACCGCCACGCAGCCCTCCGCCCCGTCACGACGGAGGCACCCCCTCCCGACCCCACCGCCACCACGGGCGGCGGCGAGGCCGGCGGCACCGACAACCTCGCCGCTCCCCCGCCGGCCGGCCGGTCGCCGCCGAACCCGCCGCGGGCGCGGACGCCGCCCCCGCCGCCGCACCGTCCCCGGAGAACGTCCTCTGATGGCATCCCCGTCCCACCGCCGGCGGGCGGCCCGCCCGTCCCGGCGCGGCGCACTGCGCCGCCGTGTCCCGCTGCGGCTGCTGCTCCCGCTGCTGGTCCTCGTCGCCCTCGCCGCCATGCTGATGCTGCGCGGCTACGTGCACAGCGAGATCCTCGCCGACCACCGGGTGCAGGACCCCGCCCCGACCACCCAGGTCCCCGAGGAGATACTCGAGGGCGGCCCGGTCATAGACGCCCGGAACGGCAAGGCCACGACGCTGCGCGTGCCCGACCACCGGCTGGTGCTCACCTTCGACGACGGCCCGGACCCCACCTGGACGCCGAAGGTGCTCGACGTGCTGAAGAAGCACGACGCGCACGCCGTCTTCTTCGTCACCGGCACCATGGCCTCCCGCTACCCGGACCTCGTCCAGCGGATGGTCGACGAGGGCCACGAGATCGGCCTGCACACCTTCAACCACCCCGACCTGTCGCTGCAGTCCAAGAAGCGCATCGACTGGGAGCTGTCGCAGAACCAGCTGGCCATCACCGGTGCGGCCGGCATCCGCACCTCGCTGTTCCGCCCGCCGTACTCCTCCTTCTCCGACGCCATGGACAACGAGTCCTGGCCGGTCACCGAGTACATCGGCAGCCGCGGCTACCTCACCGTCGTCAACAACACCGACAGCGAGGACTGGAAGCGGCCCGGCGTCGACGAGATCATCCGCCGCGCCACCCCGAAGAACGGCCAGGGCGCCATCGTCCTCATGCACGACTCCGGCGGCGACCGCAGCCAGACCGTGGCCGCGCTCGACACCTTCCTGCCCGGGCTGAAGGACAAGGGCTACGAGTTCGACAACCTGACCGAGGCCCTGGACGCGCCCAGCGCGCACAGCCCGGTCGCCGGGCCCGAACTCTGGAAGGGCAAGGCCTGGATCTTCCTGGTGCAGGCCTCCGAGAAGATCACCGGCGTGCTCGTGGTCGGCCTGGCCGTCATCGGCACCCTGGTCATCGCCCGCTTCGTGCTGATGCTGCTGCTCTCCGGCGCCCACGCCCGCCGGGTGCGCCGCAAGGGCTTCCGCTGGGGCCCGACGGTCACCGAACCGGTGACGGTGCTGGTCCCGGCGTACAACGAGGCCAAGTGCATCGAGAACACCGTCAACTCCCTGATGGCCAGCGATCATCCGATCGAGGTGCTGGTCATCGACGACGGGTCCACCGACGGCACCGCCCGCATCGTCGAGGCGATGGGCCTGCCCAACGTCCGGGTCATCCGCCAGCTCAACGCCGGCAAGCCCGCCGCCCTCAACCGGGGCCTGGCCAACGCCCGCCACGGCATCGTCGTGATGATGGACGGCGACACGGTCTTCGAGCCGTCCACCGTCCGTGAGCTCGTCCAGCCCTTCGGCGACCCGCGGGTCGGCGCCGTCGCCGGCAACGCGAAGGTCGGCAACAAGGACAGCCTCATCGGCGCCTGGCAGCACATCGAGTACGTGATGGGCTTCAACCTGGACCGCCGCATGTACGACATCCTGCGCTGCATGCCGACCATCCCGGGTGCCGTGGGCGCCTTCCGGAAGTCGGCGCTGGAGCCGATCGGCGGCATGAGCGAGGACACGCTCGCCGAGGACACCGACGTCACCATGGCGCTGCACCGCGCCGGCTGGCGCGTGGTCTACGCGGAGAACGCCCGCGCCTGGACCGAGGCCCCGGAGACCGTGCAGCAGCTCTGGTCGCAGCGCTACCGCTGGTCCTACGGCACCATGCAGGCCATCTGGAAGCACCGCAGGGCCCTCATCGAAAAGGGGCCCTCGGGCCGCTTCGGCCGCGTGGGTCTGCCCTTCGTCTCCCTGTTCATGATCGTGGCCCCGCTGCTGGCCCCGCTGATCGACGTCTTCCTGCTCTACGGCCTGGTCTTCGGCCCGACCCAGCAGACGATCCTCGCGTGGCTGGGCGTGCTGGCCATCCAGGCGGTCTGCGCCGCGTACGCGTTCCGGCTGGACAAGGAACGCATGACCCATCTGATCTCGTTGCCGCTGCAGCAGATCCTCTACCGCCAGCTCATGTACGTCGTGCTGCTCCAGTCCTGGATCACCGCGCTCACCGGCGGCCGGCTGCGCTGGCAGAAGCTGCGCCGCACCGGTGTGGTGGGGGCGCCCGTGAACGGGACCGTGCAGGGTGCCCAGGCGTACAACGACGACCGGAGGCCGGTGGCATGACCCACGGACACCCGACCGGCACCGGCCCGGTCCCGGCCGGCCCCTACGGCACGCCGTACGGCGGGCAGGCGGGCGTGGCGGCGCAGTCGCCGTACCCGTTCCCCCAGCAGCACGTCACCGAGCCGGCCGCAGGACCGGAACCGGGGCCCGCGGCGAAGCCGGCCCCGAAGAAGCCGGGCCGGGACCGGTATCTGGACCTGCTGCGGTCCGTCGCCCTGGTCCGCGTCGTCGTCTACCACCTCTTCGGGTGGGCCTGGCTGACGGTGCTGTTCCCGTCGATGGGCGTGATGTTCGCGCTGGCGGGCTCGCTGATGGCGCGGTCCCTGAAGCGGCCCGCGTGGAGCGTGATCCGGTCGCGGGTCCGCCGTCTGCTGCCGCCGATGTGGGTCTTCGCCGTCGTGGCCCTGACGCTGGTGTTCGTCAGCGGCTGGAACCCCGGGGACGACCCCGACCAGGGCGGCGGGTCCTGGGGCCTGGTCAAGCTGTTCAACTACCTCGTCCCGATCGGCGCCCCGCCCTACCCGTTCGAGGCCGGGGACCTGGGCCGCTGACCGCGGCACCTGGGCGGACGACGCGTGGGCCCGCTGTGGTACCTGCGCGCCTACCTGTGGTTCGTCCTCGCCTCCCCGCTGCTGCTGTGGGCGTTCCGCCGGGCCCCCTGGCCGACGCTGCTGGCCCCGCTCGGCCTGACCGCCGTCATCGGCACCGGCCTGGTGAGCATCCCCGGCGAGACGGGCAACGCGGTCACCGACTTCGCGGTCTACGGCTCCTGCTGGGTGCTGGGCTTCGCCCACCACGACGGCATGCTCAAGCAGGTCCCCCGGTACGTCTCGGTGTCCTGCGCGACCCTGGTGATGGCGTTCGGCCTGTGGTGGGCCTCGGGTCACCTCGGCGACGAGGGCTGGGACCTCAACAACATCCGCTGGCGCAGGCCGCGTGGTCGTTCGGGTTCGTGGTGATCCTGCTCCAGTACTCGCCGTCGTGGCAGGAGCTGCCGGGCCGGCTGGCCAACTGGGACAAGCTGGTGACCCTGTCCAACAACCGGGCCGTCACCATCTACCTGTGGCACAACCTGCTGATCGCGCTCACCTTCCCGATCGTCGACCTGCTGTACGAGCTGCCGTTCATGCAGAGCGAGCGGGGGGTGGAGGCACTCAACAGCACGTACGAGCTGTGGGCGTTCGCGTTCGTGTGGCCGCTGATCGGCCTGGTGGTGTTCGCGACGGGCTGGGTCGAGGACCTCGCCGCGAAACGCCGCCGCGGCTCTGGCCGAACGGCGCGAAGGGCAAGCGCGCCGAGACCGCCGCCCGGGCGCGCCGCCGCTGATGTCACGGGCCGCCCGGCCGCGCCTTTCGCGGCCGGGCGGCCCGTGCGAGACTGCCCCCTGTTGCTGAAGTGAATGGTGGGCCAGGGGGCGCAGGGCGGATGAGCAAGCGGCAGACACAGAAGATGCTGGGGTTGATGGCGAGCGGGGAGCCGGTGGAGCTCACCAGTCCCATGGCATCCGTGAAGAAACTCGCCCGACTCGCCTTCGTCGCCCAGCAGTTCGGCTACGAGTACGCCGACGTCCGGCAGGGCGGCGGGAACAACAGCCAGCTGAAGATGCTGATCGTGCCCGACCCCAGCCCGCAGGCCCAGGCCCGCGCCGCGCAGAACTGGGCGCAGTACCCGAATGCCGGCGACGGGCAGTCCCTGCCGCCCCTCGTGCCGGACGCCTTCGAACTGCTCAAGGCCCGCATCAACTTCGACCTCACCGGCAAGAGCGCCGAGAAGCGGATCGGCTACGGCGCCCTCGGTGTCTCCGTCGGCAGCGTCATCATCGCCTACCGGCTCGGCGGCACCTCGGACGATTTCGTCATCGCGGCCGTGATCTGGCTGGCCCTCATGGCGATCCTGGGCATCGGCTTCGTCGTCACCCGCAAGCGCAACGCCAAGTTCGCGGCGCGGCTGCAAGCGGCGGGCTTCGCACCGGTGACGGACGAGACGGGCCGGGTGCGGTACCTGCCCCCGGGCGGTCGGATGCCGGGCCACGGCAACCCCTTCGGGGCCGGCCCCTACGGCCCGTACGGGGCGCAAACTCAGGGTGCCCCGGCCCCGCAGCAGCCGGCTCCGGGCCACCCTCAGCAGCCCCCGGCGTACGGTCAGCCGTTTCCGCAGCAGCAGCCCGCCCCGGGCTACGCCCAGCAGCCTCCCGCCTACCAGCCGGGCCCCTACGGCAGCCAGCAGCCCGGCCCTTACGGCCAGCCCGGCCCGTACGGTGCCCCGCAGCAGGCTCCCGGCCCGTACGGTGCCCCGCAGCAGGCTCCCGGCCCCTACGGCGCCCCGCAGCAGCAGCCCGGCCCCTACGGGCAGCCCCCGCAGCACTGACCCCTCACGGCGCCGCCGGTGACCGGTGACGGACACCTCTCACCCCGCCCCCGGCCAGGGTGAGAGCAACGTTCCCTGCCGGTCACCGCGTGCCACAGGCCGGAAACGCTCCCTCCCTACCTTCGGGACCAGCCCTCGCGGCACCGCCGCGCCCCGGAGAGCAGTGGAGGCCCCATGACAGCCCGCGGCCGTTGGATCCAGCAGTGGGACCCGGAGGACGAGACCTTCTGGAACCGCACCGGCGAGCGGATCGCCCGCCGCAATCTCCTCTTCTCCGTGCTGTCCGAGCACATCGGCTTCTCCGTCTGGACCATGTGGTCCGTGCTGGTGCTCTTCATGGGCCCGGAGTACGGGCTGACCCCGGCCGACAAGTTCCTGCTGACGTCGATGGTCACGCTGGTCGGCGCCGTCGTCCGGGTCCCGTACACCTTCGCCGTCGCGGTGTTCGGCGGTCGGAACTGGACGATCGTCTCCGCCGGGCTGCTGCTCGTGCCGACCGTCGCCGCCTTCGCGGTGATGGAGCCGGGCACCTCCTTCTCCACCTTCCTGCTGGTCGGCCTGCTGGCCGGCATCGGCGGCGGCAACTTCGCCTCCTCCATGACCAACATCAACGCCTTCTTCCCGCTGCGGAAGAAGGGCTGGGCGCTCGGCCTGAACGCCGGCGGGGGCAACATCGGCGTCCCCGTCATCCAGCTCGTCGCCCTCGCCATCATCGGTGCGAGCGGGGGACCGCGGGTGCTGCTCGGCCTGTACATCCCGCTGATCGTCGTCGCCGCCGTGCTCGCCGCGCTCCGCATGGACAACCTGGCCTCGGTGAAGAACGACACCGGCGCCGCCAGGGACGCCGCGCGCGACCCGCACACCTGGATCATGTCCTTCCTCTACATCGGCACCTTCGGCTCGTTCATCGGCTACAGCTTCGCCTTCGGGCAGGTGCTGCAGAACCAGTTCGACCGCACCCCGCTGGAGGCCGCGTACGTCACGTTCGTCGGGCCGCTGCTGGGCTCGCTGATCCGGCCGGTGGGCGGCTGGCTCGCCGACCGCTACGGCGGCGCGCGCATCACCCTGTGGAACTTCGTCGCCATGGGCGCCGCGACCGCCGTGCTGATCGCCGCCTCCATGCGGCAGTCGCTGGTGCTGTTCACCGTCGCCTTCGTGGGGCTGTTCGTGCTGACCGGCCTCGGCAACGGGTCGACGTACAAGATGATCCCCGGCATCTTCCAGACCAAGGCACGGGCCCTGGGGCTCGCGGGGGAGGAGGCGGCCGCGTACGGGCGGCGGCTGTCCGGCGCCTCCATGGGGCTGATCGGCGCGGTGGGCGCGCTCGGCGGTGTCGGCATCAACCTCGCCTTCCGCCAGTCCTTCCTCTCCTACGGCTCGGGCACCGGCGCGTTCGTGGCGTTCCTGGTCTGCTACGCGGTCTGTTTCGCGGTCACCTGGGCGGTATACCTTCGCCGGCCCGCCGTCCGCGCGGCCGGGACGGACACCGCCCCGCAGGAGAAGCCGCAGCTCAGCTACGCCGAGGTCTGACGGGCGGTGACGTAACACTGGTGACATGAAGCCGAACCGAGCCTGTCATGGATCATTGACAGGCTCGCTCGGCACGGACGTGGAGCCGCACCTCCGTGCAGGACGCCGACTCGAGCCGGGACGAGAGTGATGTACGACGAACGAGAGCAGTCACCGGAGCACGGACCCCTCGCCGGCTTCACCGTGGGCGTGACGGCGGCGCGCCGTGCCGACGAGCTGGGCGCGCTGCTGGAGCGGCGCGGTGCCGCCGTGCTGCACGCCCCCGCCCTGCGGATCGTGCCGCTCTCCGACGACAGCGAGCTGCTGGCCGCCACCAAGGAGATCATCGGGCGGGCCCCGGACATCGCGGTCGCCACCACCGCCATCGGGTTCCGGGGCTGGGTGGAGGCGGCCGACGGCTGGGGACTCGGCGAGGACCTGCTGGAGCGGCTGCGCGGGGTGCGGATCATGGCGCGCGGGCCGAAGGTGAAGGGCGCGATCCGGGCCGCCGGGCTGACGGAGGAGTGGTCGCCGGCGTCGGAGTCCATGGCCGAGGTGCTGGACCGGCTCCTCGAGGAGGGCGTCGACGGCCTGCGCATCGCCGTCCAGCTGCACGGCGAGCCGCTGCCCGGTTCGTGGAGTCGCTGCGGCCGGGGAGCGGAGGTCCTGGGCGTGCCGGTCTACCGGTGGCTGCCGCCGGAGGACATCGGACCGGTGGACCGCCTGATCGACGCGGTCGTCGCCCGCACCCTGGACGCGGTCACCTTCACCAGCGCGCCCGCGGCCGCCTCGCTGCTCTCCCGCGCCGGGGAACGCGGCCTGGTGGACGACCTGCTGGCCGCCCTCGGCCACGACGTGCTGTCCGCCTGCGTGGGACCGGTCACCGCCCTGCCGCTCCAGGCCCGGGGCGTCGACACCGTGCAGCCCGAACGCTTCCGGCTGGGCCCGCTGGTCCAGCTGCTCTGCCGCGAACTGCCGTCCCGCGCCCGCACCCTGCCGGTCGCCGGGCACCGGATGGAGATCCGGGGGCACGCGGTCCTGGTGGACGACGAGCTGCGGCCCGTACCGCCGGCCGGGATGTCCCTGCTGCGGGCGCTGTCCCGCCGGCCCGGCTGGGTCGTCGCCCGCGCGGAACTGCTGCGCGCGCTGCCGGGCACGGGCCGCGACGAGCACGCGGTGGAGACCGCGATGGCCCGCCTGCGCACCGCCCTGGGCGCCCCGAAGCTGATCCAGACGGTCGTGAAGCGCGGCTACCGCCTCGCCCTCGACCCGGCGGCGGACACCAAGTACGACTCGGCGGGCTGAACCGGGCCGTCAGCCGTTACGGCGGCCCTCCGCCAAGTCCCGGACCGTGCTCTCCAGGCGCTTCCTGCGGGTCTGCGGGGTCGCCGCCTGGAGCAGGGGGAGCAGGACCAGGTAGCGGGCCGTGCGGTCCAGCGCGTCGAACGCCGTGCGGGCCGCCGGGTTCGCGGCGAGGGCCTCGGCCAGGTCGTCCGGGACCTCCGCCGTCCCCTGCGAGGCGTACGCCCGGTCCCAGCGGCCGTCCTCCTGGGCCCGCCGGACCTCGGCGAGGCCGGGTTCCCGCATCCGGCCCTCCGCGGCGAGCGCCGCGACCTTGTCCACGTTCACCCGTGACCACAGGCTCCGCGGCCGGCGCGGCCCGTACTTCTGCAGGTAGTACCGGTCGTCCAGGCGCCGGCGCTGTCCGGAGATCCAGCCCCAGCACAGGCCCACGTCGACCAGCTCGTCCTCGGTGACCGAGGCGATTCCCGTCGCCTTCTTCGCCACCTTGACCCACACCCCCTCGCGCCGGGTGTGGTGCTCGGCCAGCCACGCCTCGAAGGCCGCCGCGTCCGGGAACGCGCGGACCTCCACCCCGTCGAACTCCTCCATGCGGGAAGGCTAAGCGGAAAGCGCGCGGCGGGAGGGGTTCCGGGCACCCGTACGGGCGGGCACTGTGGGGGGAGAACGGTTTCCCGGATCGCGCACCGGCCCCCCCCACGCGCGCGGGGCCCCTAGGCGGTGGCAGGACATGGCACTGGGTACGGTCACGGCGCCCTACGAGCTGAGGTTCGACACCGGGCGGGTCTGCCTGGACCTGCTCGCGACCACCCATCCCGAGGAACGGCTCGACTCCGTCGACGCGCTGTGCGCCTGGGTCACGGGCGCGGGACTCGTCCCGGAGGGCACCGGACTCGCCCACGCCGACCCGGGCTGGCTCGCCGCGTTCCGCGAACTGCGCGCGAACCTGGTCCCGTTGGTGCGCGCCCCCGGCGGCTCCTCGTACGCTCCCGCGCTCACCCGGGTCAACGAACTCGCCCGTGCCGCGCCGCCGGCACCCCGCGCGGAGCCCGGTGCCGACGGGACCCTGGTGCGCCGGCTCGACGGCCCGCCGGGCAGGGAGGCGCTGCTCGGGGCGGTCGCGCGGGACGCGGTGGACCTGCTGACCGATCCGGCGGCCCGCGCGAGCCTGCGCCAGTGCGAGGGCGACAACTGCCCCATCGTCTACGTCGACACCTCCCGCGGACGCCGGCGCCGCTGGTGTTCCAGTGACGTCTGCGGCAACCGCGAGCGCGTGGCCCGGCACCGCCGTCGCGCGGCGGCCCTCGCCCGCGCCTGAGCACCGGCGCGCCTGATGAGCACCGGCGCCCGATTGAACTCCCTTATCCCGTTCGCGGTTTTCGTGCACCGAGGATGCCGCACCTTGCTCAAGTGATGTGCGTCACGCCCCTGTTGCCCCCTTCCGGCCGCACGTCGGTGAGAACCCGCCCGTCGTGTGTCGGAAATGTGAAGAGGAAGCGGGGGGAATGTGCGTTCATGTCCCGGTCGTCATGACGCCCCGCAGAAAACTGCCGTCTCTCTTTGAACACCCCACCCGCTTCCTGCGTACCGGTTGTCGAGCGACCGACTGGGGGATCCCCCGGACACCGGAGGTGGGCGTGCGCAAGGATGCGGCCGTGGCCAATGAACGTGGAACGAGGGCCCGACATCGCATGTCTTCACAGCCCTCGGAACCTGACGAGGAGCTGATGCGTGCGCTGTACCGCGAGCACGCAGGACCCCTGCTGGCCTACGTCCTCAGGCTGGTCGCCGGAGACCGGCAGCGCGCCGAGGACGTCGTCCAGGAAACGCTCATCCGTGCCTGGAAGAACGCCGGTCAGCTCAATCGGGCGACCGGTTCGGTACGCCCCTGGCTGGTGACGGTCGCCCGGCGCATCGTCATCGACGGCCACCGCAGCCGGCAGGCCCGGCCGCAGGAGGTCGATCCGTCGCCGCTGGAGGTCATCCCCGCGGAGGACGAGATCGACAAGGCGCTGTGGCTGATGACGCTGTCGGACGCACTCGACGACCTGACCCCGGCGCACCGGGAGGTCCTCGTCGAGACCTACTTCAAGGGGCGTACCGTCAATGAGGCGGCCCAGACACTCGGCATACCGAGCGGCACCGTACGCTCCCGGGTGTTCTACGCCCTGCGGTCGATGAAGCTGGCTCTGGAGGAGCGGGGGGTGACGGCGTGATGAGTGTGTACGGGGGAAACCAGGGATTCGGCACGGGCGGGACGGGTATGTCTGGTGCCATGGAGGGATCACCGGTGCCGAACGAGCACGAGACCGTCGGTGCCTACGCCCTCGGAATCCTCGACGACGCCGAAGCCAGCGCCTTCGAGGCGCACTTGGCGACGTGCGAGTGGTGCGCCCAGCAGCTCGACGAACTCGCCGGCATGGAACCGATGCTGGCCGCGCTCGCGGACCTGCCCGAGGCCGCGGGATCGCCCGCGATCGGTGAGTCGCTGTCCGCCAAGCCCTCGCCGCGCGTGGTGGAGAAGCTGGTCGACGAGGTGGCCGAGCGCCGTGCGCGCAAGCGCCGCCGCAACTTCTACATGGTGGCCGCCGCGGGCGCGCTGATCGTCAGCGGCCCGTTCGTGGCCGTCGCCGCCAGCGGCGGGGACAGCGGCAGCGGCGGCGGGGGCGGCACCAACCGCACGCTCGCGGCCAACCCCGCGAAGGACATCTTCGACAAGAGCTCCGAGAAGATCACGGCGACCGACCCCGGCACCGGGGTGACCGCCACCGTGGCCCTGGAGGACAAGCTCTGGGGCACCGAGATCGTCACCGAGCTGAAGAACGTCAAGGGTGACCAGAAGTGCTCGCTCATCGCCGTCGGGAAGAACGGCGAGCGTGAGACGGTGAACTCCTGGTCGGTCACCGGCGAGGGCTACGGACTGCCCGACGCCACCACCGACAAGGGCAAGCAGCCGCTGTACGTCCAGGGCGGCGCCGCCTTCGAGCGCAACGAGATCGACCACTTCGAGATCGCGACCTTCGACGGCAAGACGCTCGTGGAGGTCGACGCGTAGCCTCACAGGGCCCCCTTCGCGTACGGTTGACGGCTGCCCAGCACGTCAGAAGGGGGCCCGGTGGCCGCTCAGGCTCAACAGGAATCCGCGGTCGACCCGGTTCACGACTCCGTTCGCGACCGGGAGATCCGTGTGGAACAGGAACACCTGGACCGGGTGTACCAACGGCTCGAGGAGAAGATCACCGAGGCCGAGTTCCTCATGCGCGACGCCGCCCAGCGCGGTCACGTCGGCACGCCCGGCGCCCTCGCCGAGCGGGACGCCCAGGTCTTCCGGGCCGGCGTCCACCTCAACCGGCTGCACAACGAGTACGAGGACTTCCTCTTCGGCCGGATCGACCTGCTGCTCGGCAAGGACGGCAAGAAGGGCCCGGACGGCGCGTACACCGCCGTCGAGCCCGCCGAGGGCGCCGTCCGGCCCGACAACACCGCCGACATCGCCGAGACCCTGCACATCGGCCGGATCGGCGTCCTCGACGAGGACTACGCCCCGCTGGTCATCGACTGGCGGGCGCCCGCCGCGGCCCCCTTCTACCGCTCCACGCCGGTCGACCCCGGCCGGGTCGTGCGGCGCCGGGTGATCCGCTCCAAGGGGCGGCAGGTGCGGACCGTCGAGGACGACCTGATGCGCCCCGAGCTGACGGCGTCCCTCGACGGCCGCGAGCTGGCCGTGATCGGCGACGGAGCCCTGATGGCCGCGCTCGGACAGGCCCGGACCCACTCCATGCGGGACATCGTGGCGTCCATCCAGGCCGAGCAGGACCTGGTGATCCGCGCCCCCGCCGCCTCCGTCACCTACGTGGAGGGCGGCCCCGGCACCGGCAAGACCGCCGTCGCCCTGCACCGCGCCGCCTACCTGCTCTACCAGGACCGGCGGCGGTACGCGGGCGGCATCCTGATCGTCTCCCCGACCCCGCTGCTGGTCGCCTACACCGAGGGCGTGCTGCCGTCCCTCGGCGAGGAGGGCCAGGTCGCCATCCGCGCCATCGGCTCCCTGGTGGACGGCGCCGAGGCCACGGTGTACGACTCCCCGTCGGTGGCCCGCGTCAAGGGCTCCTCCCGCATGCTCAAGGTGCTGCGGAAGGCCGCGCGCGGCGCCCTGGAGCGGCAGGACGCGCCCCAGCGGCTGCGGGTCGTCGCCTTCGGACGCCGGCTGGAGCTGGAGGCGGAGGAGCTGGCGGAGGTCCGCCGCACCGCCCTGAGCGGCACCGCGCCGGTCAACCTGCTGCGCCCCCGCGCCCGCAAGCTGCTCCTCGACGCCCTGTGGGAGCGCTCCGGCGCCGGGAACCGGCACACCGACCCGGAGCTGGCAGCCGAGCTGCGCTCCTCCTTCGACGAGGACATCACCTCCGAGGACGACTTCGCCGCCTTCCTGGACGCCTGGTGGCCCGAGCTGACCCCGGCCGCCGTCCTGGACGCCATGGCCGACGAGCGGCGCCTCGGCCGCTGGGCCCGGCGCGTCCTGAACCCGGGGGAGGTGCGCAAGGTGGCGCGCGCCCTCAAGCGGGACGGGCGCTCCGTGCACGACATCGCGCTGCTGGACGAGCTCCAGGCGATCCTGGGCGCTCCCGCACGCCCCCGCAAGAAGCGTGAGATCGACCCGCTGGACCAGCTCACCGGCCTGGAGGAGCTGATGCCGGTGCGCGAGGAGACCCAGCGGGAGCGGGCCGAGCGGCTGGCCCAGGAGCGCGTGGAGTACGCGCACGTCATCGTCGACGAGGCGCAGGACCTCACCCCGATGCAGTGGCGCATGGTCGGCCGCCGGGGCCGGCACGCCACCTGGACGGTCGTCGGCGACCCGGCCCAGTCGTCCTGGTCCGACCCCGACGAGGCCGCCCAGGCCCGCGACGAGGCCCTGGGCACCCGTCCGCGCCGCCGCTTCGAGCTCACCGTGAACTACCGCAACCCGGCGGAGATCGCCGAGCTGGCGTCCAAGGTCCTCGCCCTCGCCATGCCGGGCTCCGAGGCGCCCCGGGCGGTGCGCTCCACCGGCGTCGAGCCGCGCTTCGCCGTGGTCCGGGACACGCTGGGCGACACCGTGCGGGCGGAGGCCGCCCGGCTGCTCGAGCGGGTGGACGGCACCGTCGGCGTGGTCGTCGCCATGCAGCGGCGCGAGGAGGCCCGGCGCTGGCTGGACGGGCTCGGCGGCCGCGTGGTGGCGCTCGGCAGCCTGGAGGCCAAGGGGCTGGAGTACGACGCGACGGTCGTGGTCTCCCCGGCGGAGATCGCCGACGAGTCCCCGGCCGGGCTGCGCGTGCTGTACGTCGCCCTGACGCGCGCCACGCAGCAGCTCACCGTGGTGTCCGCGGACCGCGACGCACCGGACGCCGACGGGGTCCCCGACCTGCTGCGGGACTGACCGGTGAGGGGCGTCGAGGGGGTGCGGGAAATATCCCCGGGTCATGGGAATGGCCTCGCGCCATCCGTTTGTTAGCCTTGACGTGGCACCGGCCCGATCCAAGCCCCCGGGCCCAACCTTAGTCGCTTCGAGCGACCACTTGCCGCGAGGCGAGCATGGCGGGTCGGTGTCACAAGCGTTCGAGAGGCCCACGTCACGACAGTGACGTGGGCCTCTTTTGTTGCCCGGCTCGCTCTCGTATGGTGGAACTCGTTTTCCGGCTGGTGGCAGCGGCCGGTGAACAAAACGTCCGCAATCCCAGGCGGCTACCACGTACTCGGTGGTAGGTGCGACGATCGGACGGCACGATTCGCGACACGGTTGAAAAGCAGAGGAACGGCCATGGCAACGGCGCCCAGCGTCTCCTACTCGATGACCATCCGGCTGGAGGTGCCCGCGGGAGGAACCGCGGTGTCCCAGCTCACCGGGGCCGTCGAGTCCCACGGAGGCTCGGTGACCGGCCTCGACGTGACGGCGTCGGGCCACGAGCGGCTCCGCATCGACGTGACCATCGCGGCCACGTCCACCGCCCACGCCGACGAGATCGTCGAGCAGCTGCGCCGCATCGAGGGCGTCACCCTCGGCAAGGTCTCCGACCGTACGTTCCTGATGCACCTCGGCGGCAAGATCGAGATGGCGTCGAAGCACCCCATCCGCAACCGTGACGACCTGTCCATGGTCTACACGCCCGGCGTGGCCCGGGTCTGCATGGCGATCGCCGAGAACCCCGAGGACGCCCGCCGCCTCACCATCAAGCGCAACTCCGTTGCGGTCGTGACGGACGGCTCCGCCGTGCTGGGCCTGGGCAACATCGGCCCCAAGGCCGCCCTGCCGGTGATGGAGGGCAAGGCCGCCCTGTTCAAGCGGTTCGCCGGCATCGACGCCTGGCCGCTGTGCCTGGACACCCAGGACACCGACGCGATCGTGGAGATCGTCAAGGCGATCGCCCCCGGTTTCGCGGGCATCAACCTGGAGGACATCTCGGCGCCCCGCTGCTTCGAGATCGAGGCACGGCTGCGCGAGGCCCTCGACATCCCCGTCTTCCACGACGACCAGCACGGCACCGCGATCGTCGTGCTCGCCGCCCTGACCAACGCCCTGCGCGTCACCGGCAAGACCATCGAGAACATCCGCGTCGTCATGTCCGGCGCCGGCGCGGCCGGCACGGCCATCCTGAAGCTGCTGCTGGCCGCCGGCGTGAAGAACGCCGTGGTCGCCGACATCCACGGTGTGGTGCACTCCGGCCGCGAGGACCTGGTCGACGCCGTCCCCGGTTCCGCCCTGCGCTGGATCGCCGACAACACCAACCCGGAGAACCTCACCGGCACGCTGAAGGAGGCCGTGCGCGGCGCGGACGTCTTCATCGGCGTCTCCGCCCCCAACGTCCTCGGTGCCGAGGACGTGGCGGCGATGGCCGAGGGCGCGATCGTGTTCGCGCTCGCGAACCCCGACCCCGAGGTGGACCCGGCAATCGCCCGCCAGACGGCGGCCGTTGTGGCCACCGGCCGCTCGGACTTCCCCAACCAGATCAACAACGTGCTGGTCTTCCCGGGTGTCTTCCGCGGCCTGCTGGACGCCCAGTCCCGCACCGTCAACACGGAGATGATGCTGGCCGCCGCGCAGGCCCTGGCCGACGTGGTCACCGAGGACGAGCTGAACCCGAACTACATCATCCCCAGCGTCTTCAACGAGAAGGTCGCGGGCGCGGTCGCCGGCGCGGTCCGGGACGCCGCCAAGGCCGCCGGGGCGTGACCGCCGCGACGGCCGGTCGCTGTGAGGATCGCCACGGGGGTGGTTAGGACCGGCGCGTCGCGGAACCCGTAGTCCTGGCCGCCCTCTAGGGTGGCGGCCAGACCCGGGCTCCGGCCCCTGCTGTCCGCTGCCGGAAGCGGACGGAGCGTCACCGTGCGGAGGCCGTGGCGCTCTTCGTGTGACTCCCTCGGGTGTTCTCACGACTCCTGCGGGTGCCGGATTGGCATTACCGCCGCAGGTAGAGGCAGGATGCGTCCCTGGGCGCGAGGGTCCGACGAAGGACCCGGGTCCGGGGACTCACCGAGGAACCTGGCAGCATCGGCTTTCGCCGTGCCCGACATGCGGCTCCGCCGCGTGGCACGCCTCAACGGCAAGAAGAACACGGGAGTAAGAACATGAACCGCAGTGAGCTGGTGGCCGCGCTGGCCGACCGCGCCGAGGTGACCCGCAAGGACGCCGACGCCGTGCTGGCCGCGTTCGCCGACGTCGTCGGCGACATCGTCTCCAAGGGCGACGAGAAGGTCACCATCCCCGGCTTCCTGACCTTCGAGCGCACCCACCGCGCTGCGCGCACCGCGCGCAACCCGCAGACCGGTGAGCCGATCCAGATCCCCGCGGGTTACAGCGTGAAGGTGTCGGCGGGCTCGAAGCTCAAGGAAGCGGCCAAGGGCAAGTAAGGCGCCTGCGCGCCTGCGCGCTTCAACGCCGTTCGGCTGAGTGCCCCCGGGCGGGTGCCGGTCCGACGTGGCTTGTCGCGCAGTTCCCCGCGCCCCTGACGGGGCGCCGCAGCTAGACGTCAATGGGGCGGTCACCCGACTTGGGTGACCGCCCCATCGGCGTTCGTGGGCCGTGGATCAGCCGAGGGCCTTGCCCGGGAGTTCCACCTTCGCGCCCAGCTCGGAGAGCTTCTCCATGAAGTTCTCGTAGCCGCGATTGATCAGGCCGATCCCGTGGACGCGGGAGGTGCCCTGGGCGGCCAGGGCCGCGATCAGGTACGAGAAACCGCCGCGCAGGTCGGGGATCTCCAGGTCAGCGCCCTGGAGTCTCGTCGGGCCCGAGACGACCGCCGAGTGCAGGAAGTTGCGCTGGCCGAAGCGGCAGTTCGAGCCGCCCAGGCACTCGCGGTACAGCTGGATGTGCGCGCCCATCTGATTGAGCGCGGAGGTGAAGCCGAGGCGGGACTCGTAGACCGTCTCGTGGATGATGGACAGCCCCGTGGCCTGCGTCAGCGCCACCACCAGCGGCTGCTGCCAGTCGGTCTGGAAGCCGGGGTGCACGTCGGTCTCCAGCGCGATGGACTTCAACTGCCCGCCGGGGTGCCAGAAACGGATGCCCTCGTCGTCGATCTCGAAGGCGCCGCCGACCTTCCGGTAGGTGTTGAGAAACGTCATCATCGAGCGCTGCTGGGCGCCGTGGACGTAGATGTTGCCCTCGGTGGCGAGCGCGGCGGACGCCCAGGAGGCGGCCTCCAGACGGTCCGGCAGGGCGCGGTGGGTGTAGCCGCCGAGCTTGTCCACACCGGTGATGCGGATCGTCCGGTCGGTGTCCATCGCGATGATGGCGCCCATCTTCTGCAGGACGCAGATCAGGTCCTCGATCTCCGGCTCCACCGCCGCGTTGGAGAGCTCGGTGACGCCCTCCGCGAGGACCGCCGTGAGCAGCACCTGCTCGGTCGCGCCGACGGACGGGTACGGCAGGGCGATCTTGGTGCCGCGCAGCCGCTGCGGGGCCTCCAGGTACTGGCCGTCCGCCCGCTTCTCGATCCGCGCGCCGAACTGCCGCAGCACGTCGAAGTGGAAGTCGATGGGGCGTCCGCCGATGTCGCAGCCGCCGAGGCCCGGGATGAACGCGTGCCCGAGCCGGTGCAGCAGCGGGCCGCAGAACAGGATCGGGATCCGCGAGGAACCGGCGTGGGCATCGATGTCAGCGACGTTGGCGCTCTCCACGTACGTGGGGTCGAGCACCAGTTCGCCGGGCTCGTCACCCGGACGGACCGTCACACCGTGCAGCTGCAGCAGGCCCCGGACGACCCGGACGTCACGGATGTCCGGAACGTTGCGCAGCCGGCTCGGTGAGCTGCCCAGCAGTGCGGCCACCATGGCCTTCGGTACGAGGTTCTTCGCACCGCGGACCCGGATCTCGCCCTCCAGCGGGGTTCCGCCGTGGACAAGCAGTACGTCATCGACGTCGTTGACGGTCATGAATCTCGCGTTCCGTGGAGTGGGGCAGGGGCCAGAAGGGAAAGGGTAATCGCCTTGTACCCCCCTTCTGTAAGCCCATGGAGCCCTTGGGCACGTCATGGGTCTGTCACAACACGAACCGTTCCACGACGGCCACGGGCGGTCACCGCGAGCCTTCGCACGCCGGGCGCGCTCCCGGCCGCCCGCCCGCGCTCCTTCACCTCCGCCGGACAACGCCTCACCAGGCCGCTCCCCCGTACCCGGTCGCGTTCACCCGTCACCCGCATTGCCTCCCGCGTACGGGGAAGATGCGGGATCATGTCTGGCATGACCGAGGTGTCCTCGCTCACAGGGCGGCTGCTCGTGGCCACTCCCGCTCTGGCGGACCCGAACTTCGACCGCGCGGTGGTGCTCCTTCTCGACCACGACGAGGAGGGCTCCCTCGGTGTCGTCCTCAACCGGCCGACCCCGGTGGACGTCGGCGACATCCTGGAGGGCTGGGCGGACCTGACCGGAGAGCCCGGCGTGGTGTTCCAGGGCGGCCCGGTGTCGCTGGACTCGGCGCTCGGTGTCGCCGTGGTGCCGGGCGGGGCGGCGGGGGAGAGCCCGCCGCCGGGCTGGCGCCGGGTGCACGGCGCGATCGGGCTGGTCGACCTGGAGGCCCCGCCGGAACTGCTCGCCTCCGCGCTCGGCTCGCTGCGCATCTTCGCCGGATACGCGGGCTGGGGCCCGGGCCAGCTGGAGGACGAGCTGGTGGACGGCGCCTGGTACGTGGTGGAGTCGGAGCCGGGTGACGTGTCCTGTCCGTCCCCCGAGCGGCTCTGGCGCGAGGTGCTGCGCCGGCAGCGCAACGAGCTGGCGATGGTCGCCACGTATCCGGACGACCCTTCGCTCAACTGAGGCGCGCGGGCTTCAGTACCCTTGGCGGCATGAGCACTCTTGAGCCCGAGCGCGGGACTGGTACGGGGACCCTCGTCGAGCCGACGCCGCAGACCTCCCACGGCGACGGTGACCACGAGCGCTTCGCCCACTACGTCCAGAAGGACAAGATCATGGCGAGCGCCCTCGACGGTACTCCCGTCGTGGCGCTGTGCGGCAAGGTGTGGGTGCCCGGCCGGGACCCGAAGAAGTACCCGGTCTGCCCCATGTGCAAGGAGATCTACGAGTCCATGAGTGAGGGTGGCGACGACAAGGGCAAGGGCGACAAGTAGCCCGCCGGGGCGGTCTTCGGTCCGCTCCCCCTGACGTCCGCCGGACGCGGAACTTCCACGAGGCCCCCGGGGCGCGCTTTGCGTGCCCCGGGGGCCTTTGTGCCGTGTGCGCGTTGCGCAGGGTGCGCCGGCCGGTCACAGAGTGGTGGAGACCTCTTGTGGCCCGGTTCACCCAGTCCCTAGCCTCCGATGAGTTGTGCACAGCGAAACCGCCATTGCATATGCTGCAACGCGCTCGGAGGAGTACTCCATGAAGCTGTCCGCCCGCACGGTCGCCGTCGCGGCCGTCCTCGCCACCGCCGCCTGCGCCCCTCAGACCTCCGGCACCTCCTCCTCCGACAAGGACGAGAAGACCGGCACCCTGCGCGTCTGGCTCTTCCAGGAGGTCAACAACACCCCCAAGGAACAGGTCGTCGACTCCGTCCTCGCCGAGTTCGAGAAGGCGCACGAGGGCGCCGAGGTCACCGTGGAGTACATACCCGTCGAGACCCGCGCCCAGCGCATCAAGGCGGCCTTCAACGATCCGGGGTCCGCCCCCGACCTCGTCGAGTACGGCAACACCGACACCGCGGGCTATGTGAAGGACGGCGGACTCGCCGACCTCACCCGGGAATTCGGCGCCTGGGACGAGGCCAAGGACACCGACCCGACCGCCCGGCAGTCGGTCACCGTGGACGGCAAGGTCTACGGTGTCCCGTACTTCGTCGGCGTCCGCGCGCTCTACTACCGCACGGACGTCTTCGAGGAACTCGGCCTGGACGTCCCGAAGACCCAGGCCGAGCTGATCGCCACCGCGAAGGAGATCCGCGCCGCCCGGCCCGAGCTGTACGGCCTCGCGGTCGGCGGCGCCTACACCTACGGCGCGATGCCCTTCATCTGGGCCCACGGCGGCGAACTCGCCACCGGCAAGGGGGGCTCGTACGCCTCCGCCATCGACGGCGCCGCCGCGCGCAAGGGCATCGAGGCGTACACCTCGCTGTTCGGCGACGACAACTGCCCGGCAGCCAAGTGCGCCGCGATGACCGGCAACGACACGATCACCGCCTTCGCCGCGGGCAAGGCGGCGATGGCGATCGGCGGCGACTTCAGCCACGCCGCCGTGGAGGCCGGCAAGGTCAAGGGCAGGTACGCGGTCGTGCCGCTGCCGGGCGTGGAGGCCGGGTCGATCGCCCCCGCGTTCGCCGGCGGGAACAACCTCGGCGTGCTGAAGTCCACCTCGCACCGGACCCTCGCCGTCGACCTGATGCAGCGGCTCGCGTCCAAGGAGGCGCAGGGCGAGCTGTTCGACGCGATGGGCTTCCTGCCGACGTTCTCCGACGTGCGGCAGCAGGTGGCCGCCAAGGAGGCCTTCGTGAAGCCGTTCGTCGAGACGCTGGCCGCGGACACGAAGTTCGTGCCGGCCTCGCCGGCGTGGGCACAGATCGATGCGGGGCAGGTGCTGCCGACGATGTTCCAGGAGATCGTGTCCGGCAAGAAGGACGTCAAGTCCGCCTCGGCGGACGCCGCGAGGAAGATGAACGACGCGTTCGGGTCCGTCGGATGACGGTGCCCACCGGGCCGGGGGTTCTCGAGCGGTCGCGGGTGCGGGTGGGTGGCGGTTTCCCGCGCCCACGCGGCGGTAGCCGCAGATCCGGTACGGCCCCGCGCCCCCGGACAGGGCGCTCCCGCACCCCCTGGTTGTATCTGGCGCCGGCGCTTGTCGTGCTCGGGGGGCTGCTCGCCTATCCGATCTATCAGCTCGGGCTGATCTCCGTCTTCCACTACACCCAGGCGCAGGTCAGTGGCGGGGAGCCGACCACCTTCGAGGGGTTCGGGAACTACGCCGAGCTGTTCGGGGACGGGCAGTTCTGGGAGGTGCTGCTGGCCACCGTGCTGTTCGCGGCGGCCTGTGTCGTCTCCACCCTGGCCGCGGGCTGCGCGCTCGCCGTGCTGCTCACCCGGGTGCGGGCGGTGCCGCGGCTCGCGCTGATGCTGGCCGCGCTCGGCGCCTGGGCCACCCCGGCGATCACCGGGTCCACGGTGTGGCTGTTCCTCTTCGACGCCGACTTCGGGCCCGTCAACCGGGTGCTCGGCCTCGGCGACCACTCCTGGACGTACGGGCGGTTCAGCGCCTTCTTCCTGGTGCTGCTCGAAGTGGTGTGGTGTTCCTTCCCGTTCGTGATGGTCACGGTCTACGCCGGCATCCGCGCCGTACCGTCCGAGGTGCTGGAGGCCGCCGCGCTCGACGGGGCCTCGCAAGGGCGGATCTGGCGCTCCGTGCTCGCGCCGATGCTCCGGCCGATCCTGGTGGTCGTCACCATCCAGTCGGTCATCTGGGACTTCAAGGTCTTCACGCAGATCTACGTCATGACGGGCGGCGGCGGCATCGCGGGACAGAACCTGGTGCTCAACGTCTACGCCTACCAGAAGGCGTTCGCGTCCTCGCAGTACAGCCTGGGCGCCGCGATCGGCGTGGTGATGCTGGTGCTCCTGCTCGCCGTGACACTGGTCTACCTGCGGCTGCTGCGCCGCCAGGGGGAGGAACTGTGAGCCTGGTGAGCCGGGGCCGGGAACCCGGAGTGAATCTTGTGCGCGGGTTCATCCGCCGCCCGGGGCGCACGGCGGCCGAGGTGACCGCCCTGGTGGTCGCCGCCGTGGTGGCGTTCCCGCTGTACTGGATGGTGCTGAGCGCCTTCAAACCGGCCGGCGAGATCCAGTCGAGCGAGCCGCGTCCCTGGACACTCGCGCCCACGCTCGGCTCGTTCCGGCGGGTGTTCGGGCAGCAGGATTTCGGCCGTTACTTCCTCAACAGTGTCGTCGTCGCGGTCGCCGTGGTGATCGCCTCCGCGCTGATCGCGTTTCTCGCCGCGACCGCCGTGACGCGATTCCGGTTCCGTTTGCGGACCACCCTGCTGATCATGTTTCTGGTGGCCCAGATGGTGCCGGTGGAGGCGCTGACCATCCCCCTGTTCTTCGTGATGCGGGATCTCGGTCAGCTGAACACGCTCTGGTCGTTGATCCTGCCGCACATCGCCTTCTCGCTGCCGTTCGCGATCTGGATGCTCAGGGGGTTCGTGAAGGGTGTTCCGGAGGCCCTGGAGGAGGCCGCGTACATCGACGGCGCGAGCCGCGCGCGCTTCCTTTGGCAGATCCTTTTCCCGCTCGTTCTGCCGGGCCTCGTGGCCACCAGCGTGTTCTCCTTCATCTCCGCCTGGAACGACTTCCTGTTCGCCAAGTCGTTCATCATCAGCGACATCTCCCGGTCGACCCTGCCGATGGCGCTGCTGGTGTTCTACAAACCCGACGACCCGGACTGGGGCGGCGTCATGGCGGCGTCCACGGTGATGACGATTCCGGTACTGGTCTTCTTCGTACTCGTACAGCGGCGTCTGGTCTCCGGACTGGGCGGCGCGGTAAAGGACTGACGTGATGCCGACTTCACTGATTCCGGCGCCCCGCGGCGTCGTCACCGGCACCGGCGAGGTGCGCCTGACGGAACACTCCCGGCTGGACGCCGGCGCCGGCACGGAGGGTGTCGGGCGCTGGCTGGGCGGCGTGCTGCGGGCGGCCACCGGGCTGCCCTGGCACGAGGGGACGGCGGCCTCCGGTGCGTGGGACGGCATCCGTCTCGCGCCGGCCCCGGGGCTGGGTCCGGAGGAGTACCGCCTCGTCAGCGACGGTGCGGGCGTCCTCGTCGAGGGCGGTGACGCGGCGGGCGTCTTCCGGGGCGCCCAGACGCTGCGGCAGCTCCTCGGGCCCGACGCGTACCGCAGGGCACCGGTGCGCCGCGACCGGACGTGGACGGTGCCGTACGTGACGATCGAGGACGCGCCCCGTTTCCGGTGGCGCGGGCTGATGCTGGATGTCGCCCGGCACTTCATGCCGAAGGACGGCGTGCTGCGGTATCTCGATCTGATGGCCGCGCACAAACTCAATGTCCTCCATCTGCATCTGACGGACGACCAGGGCTGGCGCATCGAGATCCGCCGCCACCCGAGGCTCACCGAGGTCGGCTCCTGGCGCGCCCGCACCAAAATCGGCCACCGCGCCTCGCCGCTGTGGGACGACCGGCCGCACGGCGGTCACTACACCCAGGACGACATCCGCGAGATCGTCGCCTACGCCGCCGAACGCCATATCAGCGTGGTCCCGGAAATCGACGTGCCCGGGCACTCGCAGGCCGCGATCGCCGCGTATCCGGAACTCGGCAACTCCGATGTCGTCGACACCACCGCCCTGAACGTCTGGGACACCTGGGGCATCAATCCGAACGTCCTCGCCCCCACGGAGGACACCCTGCGCTTCTACGAAGGGGTGCTGGAGGAAGTCCTGGAACTGTTCCCCGCCGACGCCGGTCCGTTCTCGCCGTTCGTGCACATCGGCGGCGACGAATGCGTCAAGGACCAGTGGCGCGCCTCGGCCACCGCGCGCAAGCAGATCGAGTCCCTCGGGCTCGCGGACGAGGACGCCCTGCAGTCCTGGTTCATCGCGCACTTCGACGGCTGGCTCGCCGAACGCGGGCGCAGGCTGATCGGCTGGGACGAGATCCTGGAGGGCGGACTGGCGCCGGGCGCGGCCGTGTCGTCCTGGCGCGGCTACGCGGGCGGGGTCGCCGCGGCCCGCGCCGGGCACGACGTGGTCATGTGCCCCGAGCAGCAGGTCTACCTGGACCACCGTCAGGACGCGGGCCCCGGCGAACCGGTGCCGATCGGCTACGTGCGCACCCTGGAGGACGTCTACCGCTTCGAGCCCGTCCCGGCGGAGCTGACGCCCGGGGAGCGGGCGCGGGTGCTGGGCACCCAGGCCAACGTGTGGACCGAGGTGATGGAGGACCAGGGACGCGTCGACTACCAGGTGTTCCCGCGGCTCGCCGCGCTGTGCGAGGTCGCGTGGAGCGTGCTCCCGGCTCCGGCCGAGCGGGACTTCGCCGGCTTCGAGCGGCGGATGACCGCGCACTACCGGCGCCTGGACGCCCTGGGCGTCGCCTACCGCCCGCCCACCGGACCCCACCCGTGGCAACGCCGCCCGGGCGTCCTGGGCCGCCCGATCGAGGGAGCGCCCCCGGCCGTGTGAGAGGCGGCGCCGTGACGCCGGGGGAGGGTCGTCCCCGGGGCTCCCCTGCCCCGGGGGACGACCCTCGCCCCGTGCGTTCGCTGCGGGCCGAACAGGTCGGCCGATAACGGAACAAGGGCTTCCGAAGGCTGTGATTCCACGGCGCAGCGGTGATCTCGGGACGGAATCGGTCAGGTCCGGTTCCAGCCGGGCGAATGCCTCCTAGCGGACCCCCGTCTTCGGCACCTGCCAAGATGTGCCAGAGTTGCCACGTCCGCCCTGTCAGCACGTACCGTACGGCGCACGGGTGGGACCAGGTGGGGCAGCGGGAAGGGGCAGCCGGTTTTGAGCACGCACGCACCGCAGGCGGCGCAGGCCGTGACGCTGCCCACGACGCTGGACGAAGCCGTGGCGGCGCTCACCGCCATGCCCGCCGCCGTGCCCGTCGCGGGCGGCACCGACCTCATGGCCGCCGTCAACTCCGGGCAGCTCAGGCCCGCCGCGCTGGTCGGCCTCGGCAAGATCAGCGAGATCCGCGGCTGGCAGTACCTCGACGGACACGCGCTGCTCGGCGCCGGACTCACCCACGCGCGCATGGGCCGCCCCGACTTCGCCGCCCTCATCCCGGCGCTCGCCGCCGCCGCGCGGGCCGCCGGACCCCCGCACATCCGCAACGCGGGCACCCTCGGCGGCAACATCGCCTCCGCCGCCCCCACCGGGGACGCGCTGCCCGTGCTGGCCGCCCTGGAGGCGACGCTCGTCGTCGCGGGCCCGGCCGGCGCCCGCCGCGAGGTTCCGGTGTCGCACCTGCTGGCCGGCATGGACCTGCTGCGCCCCGGCGAACTCATCGGCTACGTGCGCGTCCCCCTGCTGCACGCCCCCCAGGTCTTCCTGAAGGCGACCGGACGCACCGGCCCCGGCCGCGCGGTCGCCTCCGTCGCCCTCGTGCTCGACCCCGCCCGGCGCGGGGTGCGCTGCGCGGTGGGCGCCATCGCGCCGATGCCGCTGCGGCCCCTGGAGGCCGAGCAGTGGGTCGCGCAGCTCATCGACTGGGACAACAACCGCGCGATCGTGCCCGAGGCACTGACCGCGTTCGGGGAGTACGTCGCCGCGGCCTGCATCCCCGACGCCGCCCCCGGCGAGGACGGCGCCGTCCCACCGCTGCCGCCCGCGGTACTGCACCTGCGGCGCACCGTCGCCGCGCTGGCCCGACGAGCACTGGGGAGGGCGTTGTCGTGACCGACGACCAGCACGGACAGGGCACGCCTCCGGGCGGCAGCCGCTGGGACCCGTTGCCGCAGGGCGACTACGACGACGGTGCCACGGCCTTCGTGAACCTCCCGGAGGGCGGCATCGACGCCCTGCTGGACGCCATGGAGAGCCCCCTCGCCGCGCCCGGCCACGGTTACGTGCCGCCGCAGATAACGGTCACGCCCGCGACCACCGCGGGCACCGACCCGGCGGCGACCGGCTCCTGGGCGGCCCCCGGCGCGCCCGTCGACGGGGCCCAGTGGCACGACCCGCAGGCCGGACAGCCGGAGCCGGCGGCGGACCGCTTCAGCTACGACCCCGGCGCGGGCGGGCAGTGGAGCTACGACGAGACCGCCGCCGCGCCGCAGCACGCGCCGGGCCAGGACCCGGGTCAGGACCCCGCACCGGGGCAGAACGCCACCGGGCAGTGGTCGATCCCCGTGGCGGGCGGCGACCTGCCGGACGAGTCCGGCGAGTTCACCGCGTCGTCCCTGGTCGAACAGTGGGGCAGCACCCCCCCGGCGACCCTCCCGGGCGGCGCCCCGGCCCCCTGGGCCGACACCCAGTCCATCGGCCGGCCGTGGGGCCCCGGCGTACCGGGGGTCCCCCAGGAGCACGACGGGCACGGCGCCGGCCACCAGCCGCAGGACGGCGAGCACGGACCCGCCCACGAGCCCCAGGACCCGGCCGCTCGGCAGCACGGCGGGCCCGACGGCGGTACCGCCCACGACCAGCAGGCGTACACCGGCGGCCACCGCGGTGGTCCCGCACGCGAGGAGGGCCCCGAGGAAGGGCAGCCGCGCGCCGCGGACCCGTCCGCGTACGACCCCGCCGCCCCGGACGTGTCCGCGCACGGCGGTCCGCGTCCGGACGAGGTGTCCCGGCCGCTGCCCGCCGAGGAACACCCGGACCACCGCGAGCAGCCCTGGCAGCCCGGCGACGCGTCCGCCGACGGCCACCCGGCCGAGCACCCGGACTCCGCCCCCCAGGGCGGCACGGAGCCCGCCCCCGGGGCGCACGGGACCCCGACCGACACCGGGGACACCCAGGCGGCTCCCGAGCCCGCGGAGCAGCCCTCGGCGGCCTCCGCCGGCGAAGGCACGCGGCAGGGTCCCGGCGACGGCGCCTCCGCCGGCCCGGACACCGCACCCGCCGACGACGGTTCCGGCGAACCGGACGCCCCCGCGGCGGCGCAGGGCACCGACGCCGACGGCCCCGACATCCTCGTGGCACCCCACGAGGACCACCCCCTCGCCTCCTACGTGCTCCGCGTCAACGGCACCGACCGGCCCGTCACCGACGCCTGGATCGGCGAGTCGCTGCTCTACGTGCTGCGCGAGCGGCTCGGCCTGGCCGGCGCCAAGGACGGTTGCTCGCAGGGAGAGTGCGGCGCCTGCAACGTCCAGGTCGACGGCCGGCTCGTCGCGTCCTGCCTGGTCCCCGCCGTCACCGCGGCGGGCAGCGAGGTCCGCACCGTCGAGGGACTGGCGCAGGACGGCCGCCCCTCGGACGTGCAGCGCGCCCTCGCCCGCTGCGGCGCCGTGCAGTGCGGTTTCTGCGTCCCCGGCATCGCGATGACCGTGCACGACCTGCTGGAGGGCAACCCGGCCCCGACCGAGCTGGAGACCCGGCAGGCTCTGTGCGGCAACCTGTGCCGCTGCTCCGGCTACCGGGGCGTGGTCGACGCCGTCAAAGAGGTCGTCGCCGGACGCGAGGCGCAGGCCGAGCCGGCCGCCGCGGACGACGGCGACACCCCGCGCATCCCGCACCAGGCGGGCCCCGGCGCCGGCGGGGTGAACCCCTCGGCGTTCGGCGTCCCCGGACCGCACGACCAGTCCTACGGCCAGGACGGAGGCCAGGCGTGAGCAACGAGACAGCCACCGCGCAGGCCGCCGGGACGGCGGCCCCCGAGCAGGAGGCCGTCCCGCGCGGACTCGGCGCCTCCCTCCCGGCAGCCGACGCCCGCGCCAAGACCGAGGGCACCTTCCCCTACGCCGCCGACCTGTGGGCCGAAGGGCTGCTGTGGGCCGCCGTGCTGCGCTCGCCGCACCCGCACGCGCGCATCAAGTCGATCGACACCACGCACGCGCGCGAGATGCCCGGCGTCCGCGCGGTCGTCACCCACGAGGACGTCCCGGGCACCCCGGTCCTCGGCCGCGGCACCGCCGACCGCCCGGTCTTCGCCTCCGAGGTCGTACGCCACCACGGTGAACCGCTGGCCGCCGTCGCCGCCGACCACCCCGACACCGCGCGGATGGCCGCCGCCGCCGTCATCGTCGAGTACGAGGTGCTCGACCCGGTGACCGACCCCGAGCAGGCCTTCGAGGCCGAGCCGCTGCACCCCGACGGCAACCTGATCCGGCACATCCCGCTGCGCCACGGCGACCCCGAGGCGGCCGGTGAGGTCGTCGTCGAGGGCCTGTACCGCATCGGCCGTCAGGACCCCGCCCCCATAGGAGCCGAGGCCGGACTCGCCGTGCCCCGCCCGGACGGCGGGGTCGAGCTGTACCTGGCGTCCACCGACCCGCACGGCGACCGGGACACCGCGGCCGCCGCGTTCGGTCTGCAGCAGGACCAGGTCAAGATCGTCGTCACCGGGGTGCCCGGCGCCACCGCCGACCGCGAGGACCAGAGCTTCCAGCTCCCCCTCGGCCTGCTCGCGCTGAAGACCGGCTGCCCGGTGAAGCTCGCGGCCACGCGCGAGGAGTCCTTCCTCGGCCATACCCACCGCCACCCCACCCTGCTGCGCTACCGCCACCACGCCGACGCCGAGGGCAAGCTGGTCAAGGTCGAGGCGCAGATCCTGCTCGACGCGGGCGCCTACGCCGGCACCTCCTCCGACGCCCTGGCCGCCGCCGTCGCCTTCGCGTGCGGCCCGTACGTCGTCCCGCACGCCTTCATCGAGGGCTGGGCGGTGCGCACCAACAACCCGCCCTCCGGCCATGTGCGCGGCGAGGGCGCGATGCAGGTCTGTGCCGCGTACGAGGCGCAGATGGACAAGCTGGCGAAGAAGCTGGGCCTGGACCCGGCCGAGGTGCGCCTGCGCAACGTGATGGCCACCGGCGACGTGCTGCCCACCGGGCAGACCGTCACCTGCCCCGCGCCGGTCGCCGAACTGCTGGAGGCCGTGCGGGAGTTCCCGCTGCCGCCGCTGCCCAAGGACACCCCCGAGGACGAGTGGCTGCTGCCCGGCGGCCCCGAGGGCGCGGGCGAACCGGGCGCGGTCCGCCGCGGCGTCGGCTACGGCCTGGGCATGGTGCACATGCTGGGCGCGGAGGGCGCCGACGAGGTGTCCACGGCCACCGTGCGCGTCCAGGGCGGCGTGGCGACCGTGCTGTGCGCGGCCGTGGAGACGGGACAGGGCTTCTCCACCCTGGCCCGGCAGATCGTCCAGGAGACCCTCGGCATCGACGAGGTGCACGTGGTGCCCGTGGACACCGACCAGCCTCCGGCCGGGGCGGGCTGCCGGGGCCGGCACACCTGGGTGTCCGGCGGGGCGGTGGAGCGCGCGGCCAAGATGGTCCGCACCCAGCTCCTCCAGCCCCTGGCGCACAAGTTCGGCATGTCCACCGAGCTGCTGCAGATCACCGACGGCAAGATCACCTCGTACGACGGCGTGCTGTCCACCACCGTCACCGAGGCGCTCGACGGCAAGGAACTGTGGGCCACCGCCCAGTGCCGCCCGCACCCCACCGAGCCGCTGGACGAGGCCGGGCAGGGTGACGCCTTCGTCGGCATCTCCTTCTGCGCGATCCGCGCGGTCGTCGACGTCGACATCGAGCTCGGCTCGGTACGGGTCGTGGAACTGGCGGTCGCCCAGGACGTGGGCCGGGTGCTCAACCCGGCTCAGCTGGCGGCGCGGATCGAGGCGGGCGTGACCCAGGGCCTGGGCGCCGCGCTCACCGAGAACCTGCGCACGCCGCGCGGCCTGATCCGCCACCCCGACCTCACCGGGTACGCCCTGCCCACGGCGCTGGACGCGCCGGACATCCGGATCGTGAAGCTGGTCGAGGAGCGGGACGTGGTCGCGCCGTTCGGCGCGAAGTCGGTCAGCGCGGTGCCGGTGGTGACCTCCCCGGCCGCCATCGCCTCGGCGGTGCGCGCCGCCACCGGCCGGCCGGTCAACCGGCTGCCGATCCGCCCGCAGGCCGCCGTGGTCACCGCCGGCTGAGCGGTTCCCGCGAGGCGATCGCCCCGTCAGGGCAACGTCTGGGGCCTCCCGCGCGTCTTGAAAGACAGGGCGTCGGCCGCGCCCCGTGGTTCTGAGGCGTTGTCAGTGGCGCCGCGTAGTCTTCGGAAGCAGTGGGGGACGGCCGTGGGTCCGGCAGGGCGCGGGCCGTCCTGCCCGGGGCGGGACGTTCGCGGGCCCGGGACCGAGCACACGTATCGCGGGGGAATCATGGGCATGGCCGACACCGTTGTCGCGAGGGCGATCACACTCACCGAGGACGACCTCGGTCCCCAGGTCACGCACGCGTCCACGCGGAGCTGGCTGACCGGCCCCGGACTGCCCTGCGACAGCGGCCTGTTCCGCTTCGCCGAGCTGGGCCGGCACGGCGGGCCGCACACGGTCGCCGAGGCGACGGGCGGCGCCGCCGACCGGCTCCCGCCCGCCCTGCGGGACCAGCTCGTCATCGGCGAACTGCTCGCCCCGGCGGGCCTGGAGACGGAGTCGGTGCTGCTCGACGGCGCGACCGGGGAGGTCTCCACGACGTACGTGCACGACCGGCCCGACCTCATGGACTGCCGTCCGCTCGCCCCGTCCCTGCCGACCCTGGTCCGCTTCGCCGCGGCCACGGACGAACTGGCGGGACTGCGCGGCCAGTTCGCCGCCTACGCCGGCCGTTACGGCACCAAGGCGGTCGCGGAGGCCTCGCGGCAGCTGCTCGCGGTGTTCGAGGAGGGCGCGGACGGCGAGCCGGCGCCGTTCTGGCGGATGGCGGCGCTGATCCGCCCGCTCGCCCTCGTCGCGGGCCCCGGCACGTCGTCGGGCCTAGCCCTGGATCTGCCCCTGCGGCTGCTGGACGAGGAGTTCGGGCGGGGCGGTGTGGTCCGTTTCGAGGAGGTCGACTTCCCCTCGACCCTCACGCACGAGCCGACCCGCCGCTTCCTGCGCGAGACGGGCCTGCCGGAGGACGGGTTCCTGTTCTCCCTGGACACGGACCAGCCGCTGCGCACCCTCGCGGAGTACGACGCCGACGACTGCGGCGGCGGCATCCCGCCCGGTCTCCTCCCGGCCCACGCCGACCGGCTGGTACGCGTCGGACACCTGGTCGACGACCACAGTCTCGTCGTCGACGGGGCGACGGGCGCGGTACTCAGCTGGAGCGAGGGCGAGGCGGTGCTGCGCCCGCTGAACACGGACATCTCCACGCTCGCCTTCACGCTGTGGCTGCTGCACCGGGAGCGCTCCCTCGACGAGGACTCGGGCCACGCGCTCACCAGCGACGCGTACGACCAGCTGGCGCTGACGATGATCCAGGTCCTCGCCTCCGTCGACCCGACCGGCACGACCCCCGACACGGACTGGCACTACTGGACCCGCCTCTTCCAGGACGAGGCGGGCGGGGTGCTGTGACACGGGCGCACGCCGATGGGCGGGGCGCTCCGGAGACTGCCCTGCCCTTGGCAGGAGCCGTGGCGGGGATCGAACCCGCGTAACTCCCTGCGAGCGGGTCTCGTTGATGGATGCCGCGCAGGTGAGTCCCTGAGCCGGTCGGGCGGACGGCCGCGGGCGGCACCGTGGTGCAGGTCGGGGGGCGGGCGCTCCGGGGAGCACCCGCCCTGGGTGGAGGCCGTGGCGGGAATCGAACCCGCGTAACTCCCTGCGAGCGGGTCTCGTTGATGGATGCCGCGCAGGTGGGTCCCTGAGCCGGTCGGGCGGACGGCCGCGGGCGGCACCGTGGTGCAGGTCGGGGGGCGGGCGCTCCGGGGAGCACCCGCCCTGGGTGGAGGCCGTGGCGGGGATCGAACCCGCGTAACTCGCTTTGCAGGCGAGTCCCTGAGCCACTCGGGCACACGGCCGTGTCGGTGGGGGCGAGGTGCCGTACGGCGCCTCGCCGTCCCGGACCGGTACAGCGACCGTACGGCGGGCCGCGGACGGTGCTCAAGGGAACACCGGGGCGTGCAACGCGACTGCCATGTGCCGTTCACACTCGGCGGCGGAGGTCCTACGACCAAGGTCCCGGTCCGGATACCGACCCCCGACAGGGGTCAAAGCGGGGCGTGGACCTTACTCTGGCGGGCATGACCGCCCCGAACCCCCGCGACACCGGTGTCGCCGAGCCCGCCGGCGCCGCCCCGGACCTCGCCCCCGACGACACCGTCCTCAGCCGCACCTACCGGGCGCTGAGCATCGGGGTCGTCTCCGTGGTGCTTCTGATCGCCTTCGAGGCGACGGCCGTGGGAACCGCCATGCCGGTCGCCGCGCGCGAGCTGGACGGGGTCCCGCTCTACGCGTTCGCGTTCTCGGGGTACTTCACCACCAGCCTCTTCGGCATGGTGCTGGCCGGCCAGTGGTCCGACCGGCGGGGCCCGCTCGCGCCGCTGACCTGGGGCATCGGCTCGTTCGCGGCCGGACTGCTGCTCGCCGGTACCGCGGGCGCGATGTGGATGTTCATCCTCGGGCGGGCCGTGCAGGGCCTCGGCGGCGGCCTGGTGATCGTCGCGCTGTACGTCGTGGTGGGTCGCGCCTACCCCGAGCGGCTGCGGCCGGCGATCATGGCGGCGTTCGCCGCCAGCTGGGTCGTCCCCTCCATCGTCGGCCCGCTCGCGTCCGGCGCGGTCACCGAGCATCTCGGCTGGCGCTGGGTCTTCCTCGGCATGCCGGTGCTCGTCACGCTCCCGCTGGCCCTCGCGCTGCCCCAGATACGGTGCCTCGCGGCCGGCCCGACAGGGGAGGGCAAGGAGACGCCGGCCTCCTTCGACGGCCGCCGCATCCGGCTGGCCCTCGCCATCTCCTTCGGGGCGGGCCTGCTCCAGTACGCCGCCCAGGACCTGCGATGGCTGTCGCTGCTGCCGGGCGCGCTGGGCGTGGCCCTGCTGGTCCCGGCCGTCCTCGGCCTGCTCCCGCGCGGCACCTGGCGGGCGGCGCGCGGCCTGCCCTCCGTGGTGCTGCTGCGCGGTGTCGCCGCCGGGTCGTTCATCGCGGCGGAGTCCTTCGTCCCGCTGATGCTGGTCACCCAGCGCGGACTCAGCCCCACGATGGCCGGCTTCTCCCTCGCGGCGGGCGGCGGCACCTGGGCGCTGGGCTCCTGGGTGCAGTCCCGGCCCCGCCTGGAACCGCACCGGGAACGGCTGATGACCCTCGGGATGCTGTTGGTCGCCTTCGCCGTCGCGGCGGCACCGAGCGTGCTGAACCATGCCGTGCCCGCCTGGACGCTGGCGGTCGCCTGGGCCTTCGGCTGCTTCGGCATGGGCCTGGTGATCTCCTCCACCAGCGTCCTGCTGCTCCAGCTCTCCGCCCCCGAGGAGGCCGGCACCAACTCCGCCGCCCTGCAGATCTCCGACGGCCTGTCCAACGTCCTCCTGCTGGCGGTCGGCGGCGCCGCCTTCGCCGCCCTGGGCGGCGGCACCGTCAGCCACGCGGCGACCCAGGCCACCGGCTCCCACCCGGCCGCCTTCGTCGCGGTCTTCCTCCCGATGGCGGCGGTGGCCCTGGTGGGCGTCTGGGTGGCGACCCGGGTACGGCCCACTCCCGACGGCAAGGTGTGACACCGGGTGGTACCACGTAGTACCGTCGGGTCATGGCTGGACTGAACCTGCGGTTTACGGATGACGAGCTCGACGCCCTGCGTGAGCGCGCCGCTGCGGAAGGACGCAGCATGCAGGCTTTCGCGCACGATGCTGTGGTGGCGGCTATAAACGAGCATTCGCGGCTGTTCAACGAGGCGGCCGACCATGTGCTGAAGGCGAGCGCGGAGCTGAACCGGAGGCTCGCCTGATGTACCACCTCACCTTGCCCGAGCTGCTGAACCTCGCGAAGCGGCTCGGGGAGGAGGCGGTGCGCGACTACGGACTGCTGGACTCGGCGCTGGCGCGCCCGCAGTCGAGCGTGTTCGGCCAGGACGCGTATCCGGACGTGTGGCAGAAGGCCGCAGCCCTGATGGAGTCCCTTGCCCGCAACCACGCGCTCGTCGACGGCAACAAGCGCCTCGCCTGGTATGCGACGTGGGTCTTCCTGCACATGAACGGACACCCGCTCGATCCGGAATTCGACGTGGACGAGGCCGAGCGGTTCGTGCTGGACGTCTGCCAAGGAGCATTGGACGTGCCCAAGATCGCGTCCGAGTTGCCGCGCTTCGCGCGATGACTGTGACGTGGGTCCCACCTCCGGTCGACGCAGGCCTCAAGCGGCCGGTGCACCACCGGGCCATCGGTAGGGTGGCCCGGTCGTCCCACGCACCAGAGCCGCCCGACCCACCCTCCCGGAGATCGTGACTACCACCGCCGGCACCGCCTCGCACCACCTGTCCCCGGCCTTCCCCGGACGTGCCCCCTGGGGTACCGCCGGCAAGCTGCGCGCCTGGCAGCAAGGGGCGATGGACAAGTACATCCAGGCTCAGCCCCGTGACTTCCTCGCGGTCGCCACCCCCGGCGCCGGCAAGACCACGTTCGCGCTGACGCTGGCGTCCTGGCTGCTGCACCACCACGTCGTGCAGCAGGTGACCGTCGTCGCGCCCACCGAGCACCTGAAGAAGCAGTGGGCCGAGGCCGCCGCGCGGATAGGCATCAAGCTCGACCCGGAGTACAGCGCGGGCCCGCTCGGCCGGGAGTACGACGGCGTCGCCGTCACGTACGCCGGTGTCGGCGTGCGCCCCATGCTGCACCGCAACCGCGTCGAGCAGCGCAAGACGCTCGTCATCCTCGACGAGATCCACCACGCCGGTGACTCCAAGTCGTGGGGTGAGGCGTGTCTGGAGGCGTTCGAGCCGGCCACCCGCCGGCTCGCGCTCACCGGTACGCCTTTCCGCTCGGACACCAACCCCATCCCGTTCGTGACGTACGAGGAGGGCGACGACGGGATCCGCCGGTCGTCCGCCGACTACACCTACGGGTACGGCTCCGCCCTCGCCGACGGCGTCGTGCGGCCCGTGATCTTCATGTCGTACAGCGGCAACATGCGCTGGCGCACCAAGGCCGGCGACGAGATCGCGGCCCGGCTCGGCGAGCCCATGACCAAGGACGCGATCAGCCAGGCCTGGCGCACCGCCCTCGACCCGCGCGGCGAGTGGATGCCGTCCGTGCTGCGCGCGGCGGACCAGCGGCTCACCGAGGTGCGCAAGGCCATCCCGGACGCCGGCGCCCTCGTCATCGCCTCCGACCAGGAGTCCGCCCGCTCCTACGCCAAGCTGATCCGGGACATCACCGGTCACAAGGCCACGCTCGTCCTCTCCGACGACAGTGGCGCGTCCCGGCGGATCGACGACTTCAGCCAGAGCGACGACCGCTGGATGGTCGCCGTCCGCATGGTGTCCGAGGGTGTCGACGTGCCCCGCCTCGCGGTCGGCGTGTACGCCACCACCATCTCCACCCCGCTGTTCTTCGCGCAGGCCGTCGGACGTTTCGTACGGTCCCGGCGGCGCGGCGAGACCGCGTCGGTGTTCCTGCCGACCGTGCCGGACCTGCTCTCCTTCGCCAACGAGATGGAGCGCGAGCGCGACCACGTCCTCGACAAGCCCAAGAAGGAGGGCGAGGAGGACCCCTACGCCGAGTCCGAGAAGGAGATGGAGGAGGCGAACCGGGAGCAGGACGAGGACACCGGCGAGCAGGACATGCTCCCCTTCGAGGCGCTGGAGTCCGACGCCGTCTTCGACCGGGTCATGTACAACGGCGCCGAGTTCGGCATGCAGGCCCACCCCGGCAGCGAGGAGGAGCAGGACTACCTCGGCATCCCGGGCCTGCTGGAGCCCGACCAGGTGCAGTTGCTGCTGCAGAAGCGGCAGGCCCGGCAGATCGCGCACAGCAGGAAGAAGCCGGCCGAGGAGGCCGACCTGCTCGAACTGCCCGCCGAGCGGCGGCCCGTGGTCTCCCACAAGGAGATGATGGAGCTGCGCAAGAAGCTCAACTCCCTGGTCGGCGCGTACGTCCACCAGAGCGGCAAGCCGCACGGCGTCGTCCACACCGAACTGCGCCGGGTGTGCGGCGGCCCGCCGTCCGCCGAGGCGACCGCGGGGCAACTGCGCCAGCGGATCGCCAAGGTGCAGGAGTGGGCCACCCGCATGCGCTGAGGCGCCCTTCCGCACTCCCGGAGGGCCGTCAACGGGCGCACACCGCCGGTCGGTCCGCGTGAGGTACCGGTCAACCGGCGTGCGTTCCGGGACAAAAGTGACCACTTTGTTGAAGTGGTGACCGGATTCTGGACGGAGACTTCCGCTCAGCGAACCGGCTCGCTACTGTCCGGCTACGCACACGCCCCGTGGCAGCGCCGCCGCGGAGCGCAGCCGTGAAGCGACAGTGCCCGGGAGCCGACCGGGTCGCCGGCCGATCGGCGGCCTCTGACGCGCGTGACCGACGGGACTCGGTGACGCATCCGCGCGAGGGGGCCGTCGACCTCACCACTGAAGGAGTGGGCGTCGTGACCGCGGAGACCTCTCAGACGCTCGACAGGGGCCTACGGGTTCTGAAGCTGCTCGCCGACACCGATCACGGGCTGACCGTCACCGAGCTCTCCCACAAACTGGGCGTCAACCGGACCGTGGTGTACCGGTTGCTCGCCACTCTGGAACAGCACGCACTGGTCCGCCGCGACCTCGGCGGACGGGCCCGCGTCGGGCTGGGCGTGCTGCGGCTGGGACGGCAGGTGCACCCGCTGGTGCGGGAGGCGGCGATGCCGGCGCTGCGGTCCCTGGCGGACGACATCGGCGCGACCGCCCACCTGACCCTGGTCGACGGTGCCGAGGCCCTGGCGGTCGCGGTGGTGGAGCCGTCGTGGACGGACTACCACGTGGCGTACCGGGCGGGCTTCCGGCACCCCCTGGACCGCGGGGCCGCGGGCAAGGCGATACTCGCCGCCCGGCGGAGGACCCCCGGCGACCCCGGCTACACGCTGACGCAGGGCGAGCTGGAGGCCGGCGCGTGCGGGGCCGCCGCGCCCCTGGTGGGCGTGACGGGCGTCGAGGGGAGCGTGGGCGTGGTCATGCTGGCGGACGTCGTACCGGAGCGGGTCGGCGCCCGTGTGATGGAGGCCGCACGGGAGGTCGCGGAGGCCCTGCGCTGATCCGCGGGCGCCGGCCGGGCGGGCCGGCTCCCGTGAGCGGCCCCCATGGGCACCCCGGCGGGGCTTGTCCCCCGTCGCGTTAGATTGGCTCCGTGCTCTCTCGCCTCACGCGTCCCCAAGCCCTGGCCGTCTGCGCCGCCCCGGCCGTAGCGCTGCTGGCCACCGCCGTGCTCGCGCCGCTGCCTTTCTCCGTGGCGCAGCCCGGGCTGACGGCCGACGTGCTCGGTGAGAACAAGGGGCAGCAGGTCATCACGATCTCCGGCGCACCCGTGCGGAAGACCACCGGGCAGCTGCGGATGACGACGATCGAGGCGACCTCGCCGGACACCCGGGTGAACCTGCCCCAGGTGATCGACAGCTGGTTCAGCAGCGACGAGGCGGTCATGCCCCGCGACGCCGTCTACCCCAGCGGGGACGACGTCAAGGAGATCGAGCAGTTCAACGAGAAGCAGATGAAGGAGTCCCAGGACGAGGCCACCCGGGCCGCGCTGACGTTCCTGGGCCGGGAGAACGAGGGCATCGACGTCACGCTGAAGCTCGCCGACGTCGGTGGCCCCAGCGCCGGACTGCTGTTCTCCCTCGGCATCGTCGACAAGCTGGACGGCGACGGCAGCGGCGGCGACCTCACCGGCGGCCGCGTGGTCGCGGGCACCGGCACCATCGACGCGGCGGGCAAGGTCGGTGCGGTCGGCGGTGTGCCGCTGAAGACGCAGGCCGCCCGGCGGGACGGCGCCACCGTCTTCCTGGTCCCGAAGGACGAGTGCTCCGAGGCGCGGTCGGAGCTGCCCGAGGGTCTGCGGCTGGTCCCCGTCACCACCCTCAGGGGCGCCGTCGACGCGCTGGTCGCGCTGGAGAAGGGCACCGGCAAGGTCCCGAGCTGCTGACCCGGCCGCCCGCTACCTCTCCTTGACGAAGCCCTCCGCCACCATCCAGTCCAGCGCCACCTGGTGGGGGTCCTCCCCGTCGACGTCGACGCGGGCGTTGAGGGTCTGCGCCACGGTGTTGTCCAGCTTCTCCGTGACCGGGGCCAGCACCCCGGCGATCGCCGGCCACTTCTTCAGCGTCTTGCTGTTGACCGTCGGGGCCGCGTTGTAGTTGGGGAAGAACTTCTTGTCGTCCTCCATCACCACCAGGTTCATGGACTTGATCCGCCCGTCGGTGGTGAAGACCTCGCCGTAGGTGCAGGCGCCCTTGGCCGTCTGGGTGTAGATGATGCCGGTGTCCATCTGCGTGACGTTGCCCGCCGGAATGCTCATCCCGTACGCCTTCTCCAGGCCCGGCAGCCCGTCGGCGCGGTTGGCGAACTCGCCCTCCACGCACAGCGTCACCGCGCCCGGGTCGGACGTGGCGAGCTCCGCCACCTCCGAGAGGGTGCGGGTGCGGTACCGCTCGTAGTTGGCCTGGTTCATGGCGAGGGCGTAGGTGTTGTTCAGCTCCGACGGCTCCAGCCAGGTCACCCCGTTCTTGGCGTCCGCCTCCCGCACCGCCAGCCACTGCTCGCGCGGGTCGGGGATCGGCCTGCTGTTGCCCAGGTACGTGATCCACCCCGTGCCCGTGTACTCGAACCCGGCGTCCGCCTCGCCCTTGACGACCGCCTCGCGCGAGCCGACCGAGCCCTGGATGCCGGTGCGGTCGATCACCTCCGCGCCTGCCGCCTGGAAGGCGATGCCCATGATCGCGCCGAGGATCAGCTGCTCGGTGAACTCCTTGGAGGTGACGGTCAGTTTCGCGCCCTCCAGCGGCTTGCCCCGCCCGACCGTGCCCGGCTCCACGTCGTCGACCATGGGCGACCCGCTGGTCAGACCGCAGCCCGCGACCATCGTGAGCAGCACCGCGGCCAGGAGCGGACGCACCCCTGAGGACCTCCGCGAGGACCTCCGCGAGGACACCTGTGGGCGCCGCCCCGGGACGGCCCCCGACGGCAACCCCGGCCGCACCCCTGCCCGCCCCCTCACGGTCCCGCCTCCAGCCCGCGCGGCCGCAGCAGCAGCTCCGCCAGCGAGGCCAGCCAGTCCACCAGCAGCGCGAGCGCGACGGTGAGGACCGACCCGATCACCAGCACCGGCATGCGCTGACTGGTGATCCCGGTGGTGATGAGCACGCCCAGCCCGCCGCCCCCGCCGAAGGTGGCGAGCGTCGCGGTGCCGACGTTGAGCACCAGGGCGGTGCGCACCCCGGCGAGGATCAGCGGCACGGCCAGCGGCAGCTCGACCCGGGTGAGCACCCCGAACGGGGACATGCCGATGCCGCGCGCCGCCTCCAGCAGCGTCGGGTCGTTGGCCCGCAGGCCGGCGATGGTGTTGGACAGCACCGGCAGCACGGCGTAGGCGATGATGCCGATCAGGGCGGCCCTGCGGCCGATGCCCAGCCAGATCACCAGCAGCGCCAGCAGACCGATCGCGGGGGTGGCCTGGCCCATGTTGGCGAACGCCATCGCGACCGGCGTGGCCCTGCTGAAGCCGCGCCGGGTCAGCAGGATGCCCAGCGGGATGGCGATGATCAGCACGAAGAACGTCGAGATCACGGTCAGCTCGATGTGCTGCCACAGCGCCTGGGACACCCGCCCGTCCGACAGCGCGTTCCGGGTGAGGGCGTCCAGGTCGGCCTGCTCGAACCACAGCCAGGTCGCCAGCAGCACCGCGATCAGCGCCACCGGCAGGAACGTCAGCTTCTGCCAGGTCACCCGGGAGGGGGCGACGGCCGGCCGGGGCGGGGGAGCGTCCTCCTCGCCGGACGGCCCGCCGCCCTCACCCGGGAGGGTGTCGCCGTCACTCGTCCGCCCCTCGGAGGTCCTCACGCCTGCGGCTCCCCTCCGGGGCCGGCGGCGCCCTCCTGCTCGGCGTGCGTCTGCGCGGCCCGCTGCTCCTCCAGGCCGGCCTGCGCCTCCCGCGCCTCCAGCCGGTCGGCCTCCAGCAGTTCGTGCACCGAGTTCATCAGCGTCTCCACGTCCACGACGCCCTCGTACGCGCCGCGCCGCCCGGTCACCGCGACCCGGCCCGTGTTGTCGGTGAGCACCGCCTCCAGCGCGTCCCGCAGGGTCGCGTCCCGGGTCACCGTGTCCTGCACCAGCACGCCCGCGCGGGCCAGCGAGCCCTTGGCGCGCATGATGTCGCCGCGCCGCAGCCACTTGTAGGGGCGGCCCCGCTGGTCGAGCACCAGCACCTCGTCGGTGCCGCCCGACCGCAGCCGGACGAGGATCTCGTCGAGCGGGTCGTCGACGCCGACCGTCGGGTAGTCGGTGATCGCCACGTCCCCGACCCGGGTGAGGTTGAGCCGCTTCAGCGCCGCCCCCGCGCCGACGAACCCGGACACGAAGTCGTCGGCCGGGGTGGTGAGGATCGCCTCCGGGGTGTCGAACTGCGCGATGTGGGAGCGTTCGCGCAGCACCGCGATCCGGTCGCCGATCTTGATCGCCTCGTCGAAGTCGTGGGTGACGAAGACGATCGTCTTGTGCAGGTCCCGCTGGAGCCGGATCAGCTCGTCCTGGAGGTGGTCCCGGGTGATCGGGTCGACCGCGCCGAACGGCTCGTCCATCAGCAGCACCGGCGGGTCCGCCGCCAGCGCCCGCGCCACGCCCACGCGCTGCTGCTGGCCGCCGGAGAGCTGGCGCGGATAGCGGTCGTGGAACTCGCCGGGGTCCAGCCCGACCAGGTCCAGCATCTCCTCGATCCGGTCCCGCACCCGCGCGCCGGGCCAGCGCAGCATCTTCGGCACCAGGGCGATGTTCTGCGCCACCGTCATGTGCGGGAACAGCCCGCTCGCCTGGATCGCGTAGCCGATGGTGCGGCGCAGCTTCACCGGGTCCATGTCGGTGACGTCCTCGCCGCCGATGCGGATGCGGCCGCCCGTGGGCTCGATCAGCCGGTTGATCATCTTCAGCGTGGTGGACTTCCCGCACCCCGAGGGGCCGACGAGCACCACCGTCTCGCCCGCCTTGATGTCCATGCTGACGTTGTCGACGGCGGGCTGCCGGCTGCCCGGGTAGCGCTTGGTGAGGCCCTCCAGCTCGATGGGCGCCCCCACCGACCGGGGCCCGGCCTCGGACGTCTCAGGCTCCGGCACGGATCCCCCTGGAGATGGTCAGCCGTCCGATCAGGACGTAGGCGGCGTCGAACAGCAGGGCCAGGACGACGATGCCGAGCGTGCCCGCGAGCACCTGGTTCAGCGCGTTCTTGCTGCCCAGGGAGGCGATGCCGCGGAAGATCAGGTTGCCGAGGCCGGGCCCGGAGGCGAAGGCGGCGATGGCCGCAATGCCCATGAGCATCTGTGTGGAGACCCGGATGCCGGTCAGGATCGGCGGCCAGGCCAGCGGCAGCTCGACCCGCACCAGCCGGGACAGCCGCGACATGCCGATGCCCGTGGCCGCGTCCACCAGCGCCGGATCGACCCTGCGCAGGCCCACGATCGCGTTCCGCACGATGGGCAGCAGCCCGTACAGGGTCAGCGCGATCACGGTCGGCGCCACGCCCAGTCCCACGATCGGGATGAGCAGACCGATCATGGCCAGCGCCGGGACGGTCAGCAGCGTCGCCGTGGTGGTCGTGGCGAGGTTGCCCGCCCACTCGCTGCGGTAGGTGACGATGCCGATCAGCACCCCGAGGGCGGTCGCCACCACCATGCACTGGAAGACCACGCTGGCGTGCTGGTAGGTGTCGGTGAGCAGTTGCTGGTGCCGGCTCTCCAGGTACTCCCAGAAGTTCACATCCGCTCACCCCCAGCTCGGCCAGGTCCGGTCACTCGCCGAGCGCGGCCTGCTCCACCAGCGGGATGATCCGCAGCGGAACGGGGTTCTCCATGACGATCGCCGTGGACGCCCGGACGATGCCATCAAATCCGACGACGCGGTCGATCACCCGCTGGAGATCGGCGTTCGAGCGGGCCACCAGCCGGCACTGCATGTCCCCCGTGCCGGTGGTGGTGTGCAGCTCCAGGACCTCCGGCACGGTCGTCAAGTGGGCCCGTACATCGGCTCCTTGACCCTGTCTGATCTGCAGGGTCGCGAACGCGGTGACCGGGTAGCCGAGGGCCGCGGGATCCACCTGCGGGCCGAATCCGCGGATGACTCCGTTCGACTGAAGCCGGTCCAGACGGGCCTGCACGGTCCCGCGCGCCACCCCCAGCCGGCGGGACATCTCCAGCACCCCGGTGCGTGGTTCACGCGCCAGCAGCACGATGATCCGCCCGTCCAGATGATCGATCGCCATACCGCTCTCCCCAGTGGTCATCCTGTACAGAAAGCCCGCCGATACGGGCGTTCGGCTGAACATGTTGCCCAGTGATTGGACGAACTATTGCGCACCTTGCAGGGCTGTTCCACTCTGCCCCTATGACGCAGACCACACACACCGCTCCCGACACCGCACGGCAGGCAGACCCCTTCCCGGTCAAGGGAATGGACGCGGTCGTCTTCGCCGTGGGCAACGCCAAGCAGGCGGCGCACTACTACTCCACCGCCTTCGGCATGCAGCTCGTCGCCTACTCCGGACCGGAGAACGGCAGCCGCGAGACCGCCTCCTACGTGCTGGAGAGCGGCTCGGCCCGCTTCGTCTTCACCTCGGTGATCAAGCGCTCCACCGAGTGGGGCTCCTTCCTCGAGGACCACGTGGCCGCGCACGGCGACGGTGTGGTCGACCTCGCCATCGAGGTGCCGGACGCCCGGGCCGCGTACGCCTACGCGATCGATCACGGCGCCACCTCCGTCGCCGAGCCGTACGAGCTGAAGGACGAGCACGGCACCGTCGTGCTTGCCGCCATCGCCACCTACGGCAAGACCCGGCACACCCTGGTCGAGCGCACCGGCTACGACGGCCCCTACCTGCCCGGCTACGTCCCCGCCGACCCGATCGTCGAGCCTCCGGCCAAGCGCTCCTTCCAGGCCGTCGACCACTGCGTCGGCAACGTCGAGCTCGGCCGGATGAACGAGTGGGTCGAGTTCTACAACAAGGTCATGGGCTTCACGAACATGAAGGAGTTCGTGGGCGACGACATCGCGACCGAGTACAGCGCGCTGATGTCGAAGGTCGTGGCCGACGGCACGCTCAAGGTCAAGTTCCCGATCAACGAGCCCGCCGTCGCCAAGAAGAAGTCCCAGATCGACGAGTACCTGGAGTTCTACGGCGGCGCCGGCGTCCAGCACATCGCGCTGAACACCAACGACATCGTGCACACGGTCCGCCAGATGCGCGCCGCCGGTGTGCAGTTCCTGGACACCCCCGACTCGTACTACGACACCCTCGGCGAGTGGGCGGGCGAGACCCGGGTGCCGGTGGAGACGCTGCGCGAACTGAAGATCCTCGTCGACCGCGACGAGGACGGCTACCTGCTGCAGATCTTCACCAAGCCGGTCCAGGACCGCCCGACCGTCTTCTTCGAGATGATCGAGCGCCACGGCTCCATGGGCTTCGGCAAGGGCAACTTCAAGGCGCTGTTCGAGGCCATCGAGCGCGAGCAGGCCAAGCGCGGCAACCTGTAGGCACCGCGCCCCGCACCGCGCCCTCGGATCAGGAGGACTCGGGGCCCGCCTGGACGGACGGCTCACCCAGGCGGGCCAGCGCCTCCTTCGCCCGCGGCGCGTGCAGCGGCGAGAACCAGGGATTGATCTGCAGCGCCTCCGTCAGATGGCGGCGCGCGGCCCCGTACCGCTCCAGCGCCCGCTCGACGGCCCCCCGGTGGTAGGCGAACAGCGCGCTGCGCACGCCCCCGCCCTTCGTCCCCTCCGTGGCCCGCACCGCGAACGGCAGCGCCTCCTCGTGCTCCCCGGCCCGGTGCAGTGCCCAGCCCAGCGCGTCCGCCACCTCCGTGGACGGCTGCCGCTCCCACTCCGCCCGCAGCCGCCGCACCGCCGCCGCGGGGTCGCCGTGGTCGGCCTCGAACCGGCCCAGCACCAGCTCCTCGTCCCCGCCGTGGGCGGACGCCAGCCGGACCCGCTCCCGCAGCAGCGCGTACTGCACCTCGGCGGCCGGCTTCAGCCCCAGCGACTCGTAGAGCTCGCCCAGCTCCAGCGCGTACTCGGGCCGCGGGTGCTTCGCCAGCGCCATCCGGTACGCGCTGAGCGCCTCCGTGGCCCGGCCCAGCGCCGCCAGCACCCTGCCCTGCCCGGCCTGCGCCGCCCGCTGGTCGGGGTCGACGCGCACCGCCTCCTGGAAGTGGCGCAGCGCGTCCTCACGGTCGCCGCGCTCCCACGCGAGCTGTCCGGCCCGCTCCAGGTAGGCCGCGCGCTCGGCGGGCTCCCCGGCGGCCGAGGCGGCGTCCGCGAGCTTCGCCGCCGCGTCCTCCCGCCAGCCCCGGTCCCGGTAGACGGCGGCCGTCCGGGCCATCACGGCCGGTCCCTCGCGCAGCGCGGTGAGCTTCTCCAGCAGCAGGCCGGTCTCCTCGTCGTCCCCGAGCCCGGCGGACGCCTCGATCAGCGGCGGGTACGTCGTCCATCGCTCCGGCTCCAGCTTCCGCGCGGCCTCGCCCCACGTGCGGGCGCCCGCGTGGTCGCGGCGGGCGTTCGCCAGCACGGCCATCGCCCGCAGCGCCGGCGCGTTGTCCTTCCGCACGTCGAGCGAGGTGCGCAGGGCCTTCTCGGCCCGCGGCCAGTACCGCGGGTCGGCCAGCCGCCGTCCCTGTTCCACGCGGGCCGCGCCGAGCTCGGCCCAGGCGCGGGCGTCCCGGGGCCGTTCGCGCACCCGCCGCTCACGGTCGCGGACCAGCGCCTCCAGGTCGGGCAGCGCGGCCGGGACCCCGCTGGTCACCGCGGCCAGCGCCCGCTCCTGCGGGGTGGGCCCCGGAGGAGCCTGTCCACCCCACGGCAGCGTCACCAGCACCCCGGCCAGGGCGGTGCCGCCCGCGGCTGAGGCGAGCAGCACCCGGCGGCGGATCCGCCGGCGGTGCGCACGTGCCTTGTCGTCCATGGCGCACACTGTGCGCCACAGGGCGCTTACGTATGATCATCACACTCCGGAAGGGTGCGACCGGTTCCGCGGGGTTCACACCGATGGCCCCGGGTGCGACGCTGTGATCATGAGCCGTATCGAAGCGCGACGCGATGAAGACACGGTGGCGGCCGGACCTCTCGTCGACCGGCTGCTCGGCGGGCTCCCCCCGGAGGCCGTCCTCACCGACCCGGACGTCACAGCCTCCTACGCCCACGACATGGCGAGCTTCTGCCCGGCCGGCAGCCCCGCGGTGGTGGTGCTGCCCCGCACGGTCGAACAGGTCCAGCACGTCATGCGCACCGCCACCGAGCTCCGGGTGCCGGTCGTCCCTCAGGGCGCCCGCACCGGCCTGTCCGGCGCCGCCAACGCCACCGACGGCTGCGTGGTGCTCTCCCTGACCAGGATGGACCGCATCCTGGAGATCGACCCGGTCGACCGGATCGCCGTCGTGGAGCCGGGCGTCGTCAACGCCACGCTCTCCCGCGCGGTCGGCGAGCACGGCCTCGCCTACCCGCCGGACCCCTCCAGCTGGGAGATGTGCACCATCGGCGGCAACATCGGCACCGCCTCGGGCGGCCTGTGCTGCGTGAAGTACGGCGTGACCGCCGAATACGTCCTCGGCCTGGACGTCGTCCTCGCCGACGGCCGGCTGCTGTCCACCGGCCGCCGCACCGTCAAGGGCGTCGCCGGCTACGACCTGACCCGGCTGTTCGTCGGCTCCGAGGGGTCCCTCGGCGTCGTCGTCCGGGCGGTGCTCGCCCTGCGGCCCAAGCCTCCCGAGCAGCTGGTGCTGGCCGCGGAGTTCTCCTCCGGGGCCGCGGCCAGTGACGCGGTGTGCCGCGTCATGGCCGCCGGACACGTCCCCTCCCTGCTCGAACTCATGGACCGCACCACCGTCAAGGCCGTCAACGACATGGCCCGCATGGGCCTGCCGGAGTCCACCGAGGCGTTGCTGCTGGCCGCCTTCGACACCACCGACCCGGCCGCCGACCTCGCCGCCCTCGGCGCGCTGTGCGAGGAGGCCGGGGCGACCCAGGTCGTCCCCGCCGAGGACGCCGCCGAGTCCGAGATGCTGCTCCAGGCCCGCCGGATGTCCCTGGTCGCGCTGGAGGCCGTCAAGGGCACCACGATGATCGACGACGTGTGCGTGCCCCGGTCCCGGCTCGGCGAGCTGATCGAGGGCGTCGAGCGGATCTCCGAGAAGTACCGGCTGACCATCGGCGTCGTGGCCCACGCCGGCGACGGCAACACCCACCCGACGGTCTGCTTCGACGCCTCCGACCCGGATGAGTCACGGCGGGCCCGGAAGTCCTTCGACGAGATCATGGCGCTCGGTCTCGAACTCGGCGGCACCATCACCGGCGAGCACGGCGTCGGCGTGCTGAAGAAGGAGTGGCTGGCGCGGGAGGCCGGCCCCGTGAGCATGGAGATGCAGCGGGCCGTCAAACACGCCTTCGATCCGCTGAACATTCTGAACCCGGGCAAGCTCTTCTGAACGAGAAGGTGCCCGAAAGGGGTGGGGTCCAGTCGGTCGGGCCGTTCGGCCCCCGCCCGTCTGATAGATGTGGTTCCCCCCGACCCACCCCTCGAGCAGATACGGGACGACGGACATGAGCGCCCCAACCCCGGCCCCCGGCGACGACAGGCCCCGCGAAGGGTACTACCCGGACCCGTCCATTCCTGGATACGTCCGGTACTGGAACGGTGCCTCATGGGTACCGGGTACGAGCCGTCCGGCGCCCGGTGACGGCGAGCCGCTCGCCCCGCCCCCCGGTGCCGCCCCGGCCCCGCCGTCCGTGGAGGAGACCGGCCCGCACTTCTTCGACGAGGACCCGGACGACGGACCCGCCCCGGTGGGACCGTCCCCGGCCGACGCGCAGCACGGCAGCCGGCCCGAACCCGCCACGGCCTGGGGCGCCGACCCCGCGCGCCAGACCGGCTTCGGAGGCGACCCGGACCGCAAGGTCTCCTGGGGCGCCGACCCCCGGGTCCCGCACACCCCGGGGGCCGGGGCCGCGGGCGGGACGGCCGCCGCGGCCGCCGGCCGGAGCGGCCGCGCCGCCGGACAGGGCGGTCCCGCCGACGCCGAGCCCGCCCCGGACGGTCCGCGGGCGGGCGGCGGCACCTTCGTGTTCCGCAGGCCGACGGGCGCGGCGCAGCCGCCGGTCACCTCGGGCGGCCCGGCGCCGTCCGCCGACGAGGGCACCATGACCTTCCGCGCGGTCCCGCCGCACGCAGGCGAGCAGGACGCGGGTGCGGCCCCCGGGCGGCCCGGTTTCGCCGCGGGCAAGGCGGCGGCCGCGCGCGCCGCCGCGTCCCCGCCCGCCGCCCCGGCTCCGTCCGGACCGCGGCAGGCCACCGCCCCGCCCGTCCCCCCGCAGGCCACCGCGCCGGCCGCCCCCGCTTCTCCTGCCGCCCCGGCCGCCTCCGCGCCGCTCACGGCCGGTCCGGGGGGTGGCCAGTCCTCCTGGCCGCAGCAGGTGCACCGCCTCGCGGGCACCCAGGAGCCGGGGCCGGTCGCGCCGTGGAAGCCGCCGGTCGACGACGTCTTCCAGGCCGCCGCCCGCCGGCAGGCCGCGGCCCGCCCGGCCTCGCTGGGCCGGCGGCTGGCCGCCCGGCTGCTGGACACCGTCGTCCTCGGCGCCGTCACCGCCGTGGCCGCCGTTCCGCTGGGCCTGAAGGCCATGGACCACGTCGACGCCAAGATCGAGGCGGCCAAGCTCTCCGGCGAGACCGTCACGGTGTGGCTGATCGACGGCACCACCTCGGTGCACCTCGGCATCGTCCTCGCCGTCCTGCTGCTCGCCGGGGTGCTCCTCGAGGTGCTGCCCACCGTCAGGTGGGGCCGCACGCTGGGCAAGCGGCTGACGGGCCTGGAGGTGCGGGACATCGAGGGGCACGACGCGCCGGAGTTCGGCGCGGCCCTGCGGCGCTGGCTCGTCTACAGCGTGCCCGGGCTGCTCGTGGTCGGCGTCGTCGGGGTGCTGTGGTGCCTGTTCGACAAGCCGTGGCGCCAGTGCTGGCACGACAAGGCCGCGCACACGTTCGTCGCCGCCGCCTGACGGTCCGTCGGGCCGCCGGCCCCCGGTACTCCGGACGGCGGCTCGCCGGATGCGGGGCCGCGGGGTTCGGGGTCGACTCGGGGGCATGACCACCGAACCGCCCCACGGCTCCGGTCAGCAGCCGCCGGACGAGGACCCGTTCAGGAAGCAGCCGCCGCCGGACGAGGACCCGTTCAGGAAACAGCCCCCGCCCGGCGCCCCAGGGCCGGGCTCCGGCTCCCCGTACGACACCCCCGGCGGCACACCCCCGCCCGGGCAGGGCGGCAGCAGCCCGTACGGGGGCGCGGGCGGCCCGTACGAGGGCGCGGGCGGCCCTCAGGGCGGTGACCCCTACGGCGGCGGCGGACCCGGCGGCCCCTCCGGCGGGGGAGGCCCCTACGGGGGCGGTCCCCCCGGAGGCGGCCCCTACGGCGGCGGCCCCTACGGCGGGGCCCCGGGCGGCGACCCGCTGGCCGGCATGCCCCCGCTCGCCGACAGCGCCCGGCGCACGCTCGCCCGCATCATCGACATGATCCTGGTCGGCATCGTGGTCTGGCTGCTCACCTGGCCCGTGGGGGTCAGCGAGTACAACTTCGACGGCGACCGGGTCAACGTCGGCAACGGGTTCGCCCAGTCGGTGATCGCCGCGGTCCTCTACATCGCCTACGACACCTTCATGGCCGTCCGCTTCGGCCGCACCCTCGGCAAGAAGTGGCTCGGCATGCGGGTCGCCAACCTGTCCGACGGCAACAACCCGTCCGTGCAGACCGCGCTGATCCGCGCCGCCGTGCTGTGGCTGCCGTTCGCCTTCTGCTGCGCCTGCGTGTGGACCGTGATCGCCGGCGGCTGGAGCTTCTTCGACCGGCCCTACAAGCAGGGGCTGCACGACAAGGCGGCCAGGACCGTGGTGGTCTCGACCCGGTGACGCGCGACCGGACGACCGGGCACGGGACCGGGGATCACCGGCCGGCCCCGCGCGAACGGGACGTCAGGAGGCGGCGCGCTCGTGGACCGGCTCGCGTACCTGCTCGCGGGCCGGCGAGGGCACCGTGGCCCGTACCGGCGCGGGCGTCGCGGGCGGGACCGCGGCGACGGGGCGCCGTGACGACGGGGCCGGGACTCTCGTGGCCACCACCAGTCCCAGGGCGAGCGCCGCGACGGCGATCACCGCGACGGCCGCGGCGGAACTCGTCCCGGACAGCAGCAGCAGGGCGAAGGTCGACAGGATCACGGCGCACGTGCCGTAAGCGAACTGAGCGACAGTCGGACGGGGCATGGCCATCGTGTCCTCGGAAGTCGGGGGCTGTCGGCCTGGCTTTCCACCGGCTTGAGCGGCGTTCCGCCAAGCGACTCTAACCGCGAGCGTGCCCGAGGGGAACGGACAGTAAGCGTGACCTGACCTACAGGGCCGGTGCACAGGGGGCGCACGGATTCATGCCACCCCGCACACGGCCGGACCGACGCGCCCGCCGGGGTTTCGCGCGGAAGTGTCCGGAAAGCGAACCCCGGCTCCGCATAACGCGTTTGATCTGTTCAAGTCAAGGTCTGTTTTTTCTGGCGAACCTCTAGTCAAATGACGTCACTTGACTACACGCGTTGATCACGTGCGCGCGGGACCTTCCCTGACGGAACCTCCTTCATCCGCGCGTACGAACGCGGGAGGGGATCTCAAGTGACCAGTAGACCCTGGACGTTCAGAGCGGCCGCGATAGGCGTGGCCCTCGCGGCGGCCACCGCCACCTGCTCTGCGTTCACCATGGCCCAGGCCGACACGGCCGACGCGGCCGACCGGCCGAGTGCCGTGGACCGCCAGGACCCGGCGTCGCACAACCACGTCGAGCACGACCTCGAGGGACCGCTCTCCAAGACGCAGGCGGCCCAGCGCGAGGAGGCCCTCAACCAGGTCCTCTCCGGCAAGACGTCGGTCAAGAACCGCGCGGGCTCGAAGGTCGTCGGCCTCAAGAGCAAGAAGGGCGACACCAAGTACGTCGAGCTGGGCCGGGAGAAGACCGACAAGATCTTCACCATCCTGGTCGAGTTCGGCGACCAGATAGACAGCCGCTACGGCGGCACTCCCGGCCCGCTGCACAACCAGATCGCCAAGCCGGACCGCAAGGTGGACAACTCCACGGCCTGGCAGGCGGACTACAACCAGCAGCACTTCGAGGACCTCTACTTCGGGTCCGGCAAGGGCGTCGACTCGGTCAAGACCTACTACGAGAAGCAGTCCTCGGGCCGCTACTCGGTCGACGGTGAGGTCTCCGACTGGGTCAAGGTCCCCTACAACGAGGCCCGTTACGGTTCCAACTACTGCGGCGACAGCACCTGCCCGAGCGTGTGGAACGTCGTCAGCGACGGTCTGAACGCCTGGGTCGCCCAGCAGAAGGCGGCCGGCCGCACCGACGCCCAGATCAAGGCGGACGTGGCCCGCTTCGACGAGTGGGACCGCTACGACTTCGACGGCGACGGCGACTTCAACGAGCCGGACGGCTACATCGACCACTTCCAGATCGTGCACGCCGGTGAGGACGAGTCCGCCGGCGGCGGCGTCCAGGGCGAGGACGCCATCTGGGCCCACCGCTGGTACGCCTTCGGCACCGACGCCGGCGCCACCGGCCCCGAGGAGAACAAGCTCGGCGGCACGCAGGTCGGCTCCACCGGCATCTGGGTCGGCGACTACACCATCCAGCCGGAGAACGGCGGACTCGGCGTCTTCGCCCACGAGTACGGCCACGACCTCGGTCTGCCGGACCTCTACGACACCGCGGGCGGCGAGAACTCCACCGGCTTCTGGACGCTGATGTCCTCCGGTTCCTGGCTCGGCACCGGGAAGAAGGAGATCGGCGACCTGCCCGGCGACATGACCGCCTGGGACAAGCTGCAGCTCGGCTGGCTGAACTACGACGTGGCCAAGGCCGGGGTCAACTCCTGGCACAAGCTCGGCGTCGCGGAGTACAACACCAAGCACAAGCAGGCCCTGGTCGTGACGCTGCCGAAGAAGGCCGTCACCACCGAGGTCGTCACGCCGTCCGAGGGCCAGACCCAGTGGTGGAGCGGCAGCGGTGACGACCTCAAGAACACCCTGAGCCGCACGGTCGACCTGACCGGCAAGTCCTCCGCCGAACTCACCTTCGACGGCTGGTACGACATCGAGGCCAACTACGACTACCTCTACACGGAGGTGTCGACCGACGGCGGCGCCAACTGGACCGCCATCGACGGCACGGTGGACGGCGGCCAGATCCCGCGCGACGGCAGCGACAAGCCCGCCCTGCACGGCACGATCGACGGCTACAAGAAGTTCGCGTACTCCCTGGACGCGTACGCCGGCCAGAAGATCGACCTGCGCTTCCGCTACCAGACCGACGGCGGCGTGGCCCAGAAGGGCTTCACGGCCGACGTGATCACGGTGACGGCGGACGGCGCCGCGGTGTTCTCGGACAACGCCGAGACCGCCGACGCCGCCTGGAAGGCCACCGGCTTCTCCCGCATCGGCGCGTCGTTCACCAACGACTACGAGCAGTACTACATCGCCGAGAACCGGCAGTACGTGTCGTACGACAAGACCCTCGAGGTCGGCCCGTACAACTTCGGTTTCACGGCCCGTCCGGACTGGGTGGAGCACTACGCGTACCAGAACGGCCTGCTGATCTGGAAGTGGGACACCTCCCAGCTGGACAACAACACCAGCGAGCACCCGGGCAAGGGTCTGATCCTGCCGATCGACTCCCACCCGACCGCGCTGAAGTGGGCGGACGGCACCCTGATGCGCAACCGCATCCAGGCCTACGACTCCCCGTTCAGCACGTTCCGCACGGACGCGATCACGCTGCACAAGGCGGACGTCGCCAAGTACATCCCGGGCTCGAAGGGCGTGCCGGTCTTCAACGACCGCACCAACACCTACTGGGACCCGGCGAACCCGACCGGCAGTGTCCAGGTCACTGACACCAACACCAAGATCAAGATCACCAAGGAGCCCAAGGACGGCTCCACGATCGAGCTCGAGGTGGGCCCTGCGGGCCGGTAAGTAGCGTTCTCGCAGGTCAGCACATGATCGGCGGTGACCCCCTGGCGGGTCACCGCCGATCCGTGTTTAGGTGCCTCCTGTGGCGCTCTTATTGACACCTGGTGACACGGGGGTATGACCGCATGGCCGCAGGAGGTTTCTGCAAGCTGCCGAACGGCACGGTGGTGGTGGCGCTGAACCTGCCCAGCCCCGCCGCCGACGCACCGGCCGGGGTGCGGGTGCTGGTCCACGCCCACAACCGGGCGCGCGCCCTGACCAGGCTGCGCAACCTGGGTCTGCGGGCCGTCTACCTGCGCGGCAACACCGCGCCGCCCACCCCGGACGAGATCACCGCGGTCCTGCACCATCCCGACGGCCTGATATGGCGCACGGCGCCGGCCGGGGGAGTGCTCCCGCTGGAGCTCTGGCACCCGATCCGTGCCCTGCTCAGACCTCCGGCCGCCCGCGCCTGACCGGCCCCGGCGGCCCCGGGGAGCCGGCGGGCGCCGGCCTCGGGCCGGGACCGCCCGAGGTCACTGCACCACGGGCTTGCCCGACAGCTCCACACCCGCCTGCCGCAGCTCCTCCAGCGCCCGGTCCGTCGTCCCCCGGGCCACGCCCGCGGTGAGGTCGAGCAGCACCTGGGTGCGGAAGCCCTCGCGCACCGCGTCCAGGGCGGTGGCCCGCACGCAGTGGTCCGTGGCGATGCCCACCACGTCCACCTCGTCGATCTCCCGCTCCCGCAGCCACCGGGCCAGCGGGGTGCCGTTCTCGTCGGTGCCCTCGAAGCCGCTGTAGGCCGCCGCGTACGCGCCCTTGTCGAAGACGGCGTCGACCGCCCCGGAGGTGACGGCGGGCGCGAAGTTCGGGTGAAACCCGACGCCCTCCGTGCCGGCCACGCAGTGCGCGGGCCAGGAGCGCACGAAGTCGGGGTGGTCGGCGAAGTGCCCGCCGGGGTCGACGTGGTGGTCGCGGGTGGCGACCACGTGCCGGTACCCGGCCGGGGCGGCCTGGCCGATCAGCTCGGTGATGGCGGCGGCCACGTCGGCGCCGCCGGTGACGGCGAGGCTGCCCCCCTCGCAGAAGTCGTTCTGCACGTCTACGACGATCAGTGCGCGGCGCATGGTCGGTGTCCTTCGGCTCTGGGGTGGACGGATGGATTCGGGTGGGGGCCCGGGCGGGCGGACACCGGGCTCCGGGGACGGCGGGCGGCGACTCGCGCGGTCGGCTTGCCTTTAGCTACCCGACGGCCCGTGCGCGTACTCCGTCGGGAGGACGGGTTCCCCGCGCGACAGCTGGGTCGCCGACAGCGGCAGCCCCGCGCGGGCGGCGGCGTGCCGGTCACGGACCACGTCCAGGGGCTCGCGGGCGACCACCTCGCCGCCGCGCACCAGCGGCACCAGCAGCTGCCGTTCCGCCAGCTCGGGCGGCACCTCGCCGGTGCCGATCACCTCGGCCTCGGCGACGCCGTACGCGTCCAGGCGCCGGGCGGCCCACTTGCGGCCTCCCACGGAGGTCTTGCCGCCGGTGGACTTCTTCGCCACCGACATCAGCGGCGCCCCTGGGTCGGCGGTCCCGGCGCGCGCGACCAGCTTGTAGACCATGGAGGCGGTCGGATGCCCGGAGCCGGTCACCAGCTGGGTACCCACCCCGTAGGCGTCCACCGGCGCCGCGGCCAGCGAGGCGATGGCGTACTCGTCGAGGTCCGAGGTCACGACGATCCTGGTGTTGTGGGCGCCCAGCTCGTCGAGCTGCTGCCGCACCCGGTGCGCCACCAGGAGCAGGTCACCGGAGTCGATGCGCACCGCGCCCAGCTCCGGTCCCGCGATCTCGACGGCCGCGCGGACCGCCTCGGTCACGTCGTACGTGTCCACCAGCAGCGTCGTGCCCGCGCCGAGGGAGTCCACCTGGGCGCGGAAGGCGTCCCGCTCGGTGTCGTGTAGCAGGGTGAAGGCGTGCGCGGAGGTGCCGACGGTGGGGATGTTGTAGCGGAAGCCGGCCGCCAGGTCGGAGGTGGAGGAGAAGCCGCCGATGTAGGCGGCGCGGGAGGCGGCGACGGCGGCCAGCTCGTGGGTGCGCCGGGCGCCCATCTCGATCAGCGGCCGGCCGCCGGCGGCCGACGACATCCGGGAGGCCGCGGCGGCGATGGCCGAGTCGTGGTTGAGGATCGACAGGACCACCGTCTCCAGCAGCACGCACTCCGCGAAGCTGCCCTCGACCCGCATGATCGGCGAGCCCGGGAAGTAGACCTCGCCCTCCGGGTAGCCCCAGATGTCGCCGGAGAAGCGGTAGCCGGCCAGCCAGTCCAGGGTCTCCTCGTCGACGACGGCCTTCTCGCGCAGGAAGCCCAGCACGGCCTCGTCGAAGCGGAAGTTCTCCACCGCGTCGAGCACCCGTCCGGTGCCGGCCACGACGCCGTAGCGGCGGCCGTGCGGCAGCCGCCGGGTGAAGACCTCGAACACGCTGTGCCGCGCGGCCGTCCCGGCCTTCAGCGCGGCCTGCAGCATCGTCAGTTCGTACTGGTCGGTGAAGAGCGCCGTCGACGGAACGTTCACCGGCAACGCAAGGTCCGCTGTGTCCATGGCGAGGATGGTACCCCCATTTCGTCACTCTGACGATTTAAGGTTCCGCAAGGGATGCCGGGCGCCGTCCGGACGCGGCGCGGGCCACCCGGACGGCCTTGTGGGCGGGCCGGTTTGTGCGACCACCCCCCACCGGTGGCAGCATGGGCAGTGTGACGTCACCCGCACCCCTGGAGATCGAACGCACCGAGTCGGCGGAGGAGGTCTTCGCCGTACCCGAGCCCGACGTCCCGTGGGTCACGATCGTCCACAACGACCCGGTCAACCTCATGAGCTACGTCACGTACGTCTTCCAGTCGTACTTCGGCTACTCCAAGGACAAGGCCACCAAGCTCATGCTCGACGTCCACCACAAGGGCCGGGCGGTGGTCTCCAGCGGCACCCGTGAGGAGATGGAGCGCGACGTCCAGGCCATGCACGGCTACGGCCTGTGGGCCACCCTCCAGCACGACCGGAAGTGAAGCCGGACATGACCGCACCGGACGTGACCCGACCCCGCCCGCAGGACCGGAAGTAGCGAATCGCCTCCATGCCAGGACACTTCGAACCGCTCCCCGGCGGCGGCGCGGCCGTCGCCCTCGACGACGTCGAGATCTCCATCATCCGCTCACTGGCCGTGCAGCTGATGGAGATCATCGGCCCCGGCCCGGCCGAGGAGGCCGGCGGCGACCCGCTCGCCGAACTCTTCGCCGAGGGGCCGAGCGAGCCCCCCTCCGACCCCGTGCTGCGCCGCCTCTTCCCGGACGCCTACGTTGACCCGGAGGGCGCCCCGCAGGCCCAGGAGGCCGAGGAGCAGCGGGAGCACTCCGCCGAGTTCCGCCGGTACACGGAGAACGACCTGCGGGCCGGCAAGCGGGACAACGCCCTGGCGGTGATCCGCTCCCTGGACGGGCTCGGTCCGGCCGGCGAGGGCGGCGCGGTGCTCAAGCTGTCCCCGGAGGAGTCCAGGCGCTGGCTCGGCGCGCTGAACGACCTGCGCCTGGCGATCGGGGCCCGGCTGGAGATCACCGACGAGGACGACAGCGACCTGCTGTTCCACCTCCCGGACGAGGACCCGCGCAAGCCGATGGTGATGGCGTACCTCTGGCTGGGCGGTCTGCAGGAGACGCTCGTCTCGACGCTGCTGCCGTGACGGCCTTCTCGTCCGCCCGGTCCCCTCTGGGCATCCGTCCGGCCCCCTCTCCGCTCGCGCCCGCGGAGGCCGGCTGAACCGGAAGGGTTCCGTCCACATCGTCACTCCGTGTGGACGGAACCCTTCCGTTTTTCGTTCCACCTGCACCTTGTGTACAGCTGTTCGCTCAACGGGCTCTCAAATCCAGATAACGATCCCGTCAAACGGTGGACCGTCTTTTCGTTTTCAGGTCGCGTTTGTCCCCTTTTATTTGTGTCGCGCGTCACACCATGGGTCGACGACCACGACGGTGACCGTGATAGACCTTCACGACCGCCCGGCGAACGCCACCCGAACGTTCGGCCGGGTGCGCCACCGAGCCGGTCACCGCCGGCCAGGCACGAGCGGGCGTCGCACGTCCGCTCAGCTCCATCAGTCCGGGGGGATCGAGACCCGATCCGCGGCCGACGTACCGGCCCGGGTCGGCATGGAGAAAGGCGCACGACACATGACCTCTGCGAAGGTCACCGAGGCCCCTGAAGAGGGGTACGAGCGAGGACTCGGCAGCCGCCAGGTCCAGATGATCGCCATCGGCGGCGCCATCGGCGTCGGCCTCTTCATGGGTGCCGGGGCGAACATCGCCAAGGCCGGGCCCAGCATCATCCTCATGTACGCCCTCGCGGGCGTGGTCATCTTCTTCATCATGCGGGCCCTGGGCGAACTGCTCCTGTACCGGCCCGTCTCCGGCTCCTTCGCCGAGTACGCCCGGGAGTTCCTCGGCCCGTTCTTCGGCTTCGTCACCGGCTGGACGTACTGGCTGATGTGGGTGGTCACCGGCATGGCCGAGCTGACGGCCGCCGCCATCTACATCCACTTCTGGTTTCCCGAGATCCCCCAGTGGGTCAGCGCCCTGGTGTTCCTCGTGGTGCTCTTCGGCGTGAACCTGATCTCCGTGAAGATCTTCGGCGAGGTCGAGTTCTGGTTCTCGATGGTGAAGGTCACGGCCATCATCGGCATGATCGTCATCGGTCTCGGCGTGCTCACCCTCGGCTTCTCCGACGCCGGTGACACGGCCGCCGTCTCCAACCTCTGGTCGCACGACGGGTTCTTTCCCAACGGCATCGGCTCCAGCCTGATGACCCTCCAGGGCGTCATGTTCGCCTACCTCGCCGTCGAGCTGGTCGGCGTCACCGCCGGCGAGTCCGAGAACCCCGAGAAGACCCTGCCCAAGGCCATCAACACCCTGCCCTGGCGCATCATCGTCTTCTACGTCGGCGCCCTGCTGGTGATCCTCTCCGTCGTCAAGTGGACCGAGTTCTCCGCCGGCGAGAGCCCCTTCGTGCACGCCTTCGGCAAGATCGGCATCCCCCTCGCCGCCGGCATCGTCAACTTCGTGGTGCTCACCGCGGCCCTGTCGTCCTGCAACTCCGGCATGTACTCCACCGGCCGGATGCTGCGCGGGCTGGCCGCCAACAACGAGGCCCCCAAGGCCTTCGCCCGGCTCAACGCCCGCAAGACGCCCGCCGTCGGCATCGCCGTCTCCGTGGCCCTCATGGGCATCGGAGTGATCCTCAACTACGTCGTCCCCGAGAAGGCGTTCACCTACGTCACCTCCGTCGCCACCGCGGCCGGCATCTGGACCTGGATGATGATCCTCGTCAGCCACATCCGCTACCGCCGGGCGGTCGACGCCGGACGGCTGCGCGCCTCGTCCTTCCCCGCCCCCGGCGGAGCGACGTTCAGCTGGGTCGCCCTGGCCTTCCTGATCGGCGTGACCGTCATGATCGCGGCGGACCAGGACGCCCGGGTCTGCCTGTACGTCGCGGCCGGCTGGGCCGTCGCCCTCGGCATCGGCTGGACCGTGCTCAAGAAGGGCAACCCGGCGATCGCGGACCGCGACGAGGACCGGTTCGAAAAGGTCGGCTGACCACCCCGAAGGACGCCGGCGCACGGGGAGCACTCGTGGCGTTCCCCGCCGCCATCCGCTCAAGGCGTCCGGCATCCGGGCCGTTCCGTACCACCCCTCGGTACGGAACGGCCCGTCTGCTTATCCTGAGCCTCATGCTGACCATCACCCAGGCCCTGTACGACCAGATCGTCGCCCACTCCCGTGAGGACCACCCCGACGAGGCGTGCGGCGTGGTGGCGGGCCCGGTGGGCTCCGGCCGCCCCGAGCGTTTCATCCCCATGCTGAACGCGGCCCGCTCGCCCACGTTCTACGAGTTCGACTCCCAGGACCTGCTGAAGCTGTACCGGGAGATGGGCGACCGCGACGAGGAGCCGGTGGTCATCTACCACTCGCACACCGCGACCGAGGCCTACCCCTCCCGCACCGACATCTCCTACGCCAACGAGCCCGGCGCCCACTACGTGCTGGTCTCCACCGCCGACACCGACGGCGCAGGCGAGTTCCAGTTCCGCTCCTTCCGCATCCTGGACGGTGAGGTCACCGAGGAGGAGGTACGGGTCGTCGACGCGTACTGATCCCGCATCGCGGATGGTCGACGTCCGGGATGTGGGATCACACTCCGGATCCCGGACAGGGAATCGATACGATGAGTGCATGGTTCTCTTCGACGTGGGCGACAAGGCGCCGGGCGCACTGCTCGTGGCGCGGCTCCACGTCGACCTGTGCAGGCTGAACAGCGCCATCTGTTGACGTTCCGCCGCCGCCGTACGGCCGTGAGCCGCGGCGCCGCCGTGCGCCTTTGAAGAACCCACGACACCTTCCGACAGGAGCCCTCAGCCATGGCCATCGAGGTCCGCATCCCCACCATCCTCCGCCAGTACACCGACGGTCAGAAGGCCGTGGAGGGCAACGGGGACACCCTCGCCGAGCTCTTCGCCGACCTCGAGACCCGGCACACGGGCATCCAGGCCCGCATCGTGGACGACGGCCAGCTGCGCCGCTTCGTCAACGTCTACCTCAACGACGAGGACGTCCGCTTCCTCGACGGCATCACCACCAAGCTGAGCGACGGCGACAACGTGACGATCCTGCCGGCCGTCGCCGGCGGTATGGCCTGATCCGCATGCGGTACGACTCCCCGCTGGCCGCGGTGGGCAACACCCCTCTGGTGCGCCTGCCGCGGCTGTCGCCGTCCGCCGACGTCCGCATCTGGGCCAAGCTGGAGGACCGCAACCCCACCGGTTCGATCAAGGACCGTCCCGCCCTGCACATGATCGAGCAGGCGGAGAAGGACGGCCGTCTCACCCCGGGCTGCACCATCCTGGAGCCGACCTCCGGCAACACCGGCATCTCGCTGGCCATGGCCGCCAAGCTCAAGGGCTACCGCATGGTCTGCGTGATGCCCGAGAACACCTCGCAGGAGCGGCGCGACCTGCTCGGCATGTGGGGCGCCGAGATCATCCCCTCCCCGGCCGCGGGCGGTTCCAACACCGCCGTGCGCGTCGCCAAGGAGCTCTCCGCCGAGCACCCGGACTGGGTGATGCTCTACCAGTACGGCAACCCGGACAACGCGGGCGCCCACTACGCGACCACCGGCCCCGAGATCCTGGCCGACCTCCCCTCCGTCACCCACTTCGTGGCGGGCCTCGGCACCACCGGCACGCTCATGGGCGTCGGCCGGTACCTGCGCGAGAACAAGCCCGACGTGAAGATCGTCGCCGCCGAACCGCGCTACGACGACCTGGTGTACGGCCTGCGCAACCTCGACGAGGGCTTCGTGCCCGAGCTGTACGACGCGTCCGTGCTGACCACCCGTTTCTCCGTCGGCTCCGCCGACGCGGTCACCCGCACCCGCGAACTCCTGCAGCAGGAGGGCATCTTCGCCGGCGTCTCCACCGGCGCCGCACTGCACGCCGCGATCGGCGTCGCGAAGAAGGCGCAGAAGGCCGGCGAGTCCGCCGACGTGGTCTTCGTCGTCGCCGACGGCGGCTGGAAGTACCTCTCGACGGGTGTCTACACGGCCACGACGACGGAGGAAGCCATCGCGACCCTCCAGGGCCAGCTCTGGGCGTAGCCCGACGCGGATGACGCGGGGGCCGGGGGCCGGGGAGACAACCCCGGCCCCTCAAGCGTTTCCGCGGGCCGTCACTCCGGTTCACCGTCGCGTTTCGGGCGGCGGTTCCTGCGCGGCCGGTGGCCTCTGCCCCAGCCGTCGACCAGGGCGGTGACCAGGGCGAGCAGGACCACCGCGGCGAGCGCGAGCCACCAGGCCGTGTTCATGCCCAGACCGTACCGGCGCGAGCGGGTGCCGCGCGCCCCTTCCCGCCCCCACACGCGCCCCTTCCAGCCGAACCGGTGACAGCGCAGGTGAGTTCGCCCACAACGGCGCCTGGTGGAGGAGCGACCGCAGGTTTTGCGCCTTACGCTCGACAAACCGCACGACCCCCGTCTCCCCATACCCGCCAGCGGAGGTTTCTGCTTCATGAAGCTCACCGTCGTCGGCTGCTCGGGGTCGTTCCCGTCCGCGGAATCGGCCTGCTCGAGCTACCTCGTCGAGGCCGACGGCTTCCGGCTGCTCCTCGACATGGGCAACGGCGCCCTGGGCGAGCTGCAGCGCCACTGCGGTCTCTACGACCTCGACGCGATCTTCCTCAGCCACCTGCACGCCGACCACTGCATCGACATGTGCGCCTACTTCGTGGCGCGCTACTACCGGCACGACGGCGGCCGTTGCGCCCCGCTGCCGGTCTACGGTCCCGAAGGCACCGAGCACCGGCTGACGACCGCTTACGCCGACACCCCCTCGGCCTCCTCCATGAGCGAGGTCTTCGACTTCCACACGGTCAAGCCGTCCACGTTCGAGATCGGCCCGTTCCTCGTGCACACCGAGCGCGTCGCGCACCCGGTCGAGGCGTACGGCATCCGCATCGAGCACGGCGGGAGGACCCTGACCTACTCCGGCGACACGGGCGTCAGCCCCGCGCTCGACGACCTCGCCCGCGACGCCGACCTCTTCCTGTGCGAGGCCGCCTTCACGTACGGCAAGGAGAACATCCCCGACCTGCACCTCAACGGCCGCGAGGCGGGCGAGACGGCGGCCCGGGCACGCGCCCGCCGGCTGATCCTCACCCACATCGCCCCGTGGACCGACCCGCAGGTCAACCTCACCGACGCCCGCGCGGTGTACGACGGGCCGGTGGGCCTGGCGGCGCCGGGGGCGACGTACGAGATCTGAGGCCGCGGCAGGGCGAAGGCCCCTCGCGGCACGGCGAAGGCCCCGGAACCGACTCGGTTCCGGGGCCTTCGCGTCGAGCGGGGGAGGGCCTACGCCTTGGTGAGGTCCTCGACCTCCTCCTCGGGCTCACGGCCCGGGGTGGTGAGGTTGAACTTGACGATGGCGAAGCGGAAGACCACGTAGTAGATCACCGCGAACACCAGGCCGATCGGGATGATCAGCCATGGCTTGGTCGCCAGGTTCCAGTTGAGCGCGTAGTCGATGAAGCCCGCCGAGAAGGTGAAGCCGGCGTGCACACCCAGCGCCCAGGTGATCGCCATCGACAGGGCCGTGAGCACCGCGTGGATCACGTACAGCAGCGGCGCGATGAACATGAACGCGAACTCGATCGGCTCGGTCACACCGGTCACGAACGAGGTCAGCGCGAGCGAGACCATCATGCCCATCACGGCCTTGCGGCGCTCGGGACGGGCGGCGTGCGCGATCGCGATCGCGGCGGCCGGCAGACCGAACATCATGATGGGGAAGAAGCCCGACATGAACAGACCGGCGTCCGGGTCACCGGCGAAGAACCGGTTCAGGTCACCGTGGACGACCTCGCCGGCGGCGTTGGTGAAGTCACCGATCTGGAACCAGGAGACGGTGTTCACGAACTGGTGCATGCCGATGGGGATCAGCGCGCGGTTGATCAGACCGAACAGACCCGCGCCCGCCGCACCGAGACCGGTGATCCACTCACCCGCGTCGGAGATGACCTCGCCGATCGGCTCCCAGACCAGGCCGAAGAAGACACCCATGAGCGTGCCGACGAACGCCATGATGATCGGGACGAGCCGGCGGCCGTTGAAGAAGCCGAGCCAGTCCACCAGCTGCTTGCGGTGGTAGCGCTGCCACAGCACCGCGGCCAGCAGACCCATGAGGATGCCGCCGAGGACACCGGGGTTGTTGTAGGTCGCGGCTATGTCCGCGCCGTCCTGCACCTTGGCCTCGGTGACCGGGAAGGCCTTCAGGACGTTGCTGTAGACCAGGAAGCCGACGAGCGCGGCGAGGGCGGTCGAGCCGTCGGCCTTCTTGGCGAAGCCGATGGCCACACCGATGCAGAACAGCATCGGCAGGTTGTCGAAGATCGCGCCACCAGCGGTGGCGAAGACGGCCGCGACCTTGTCCCAGCCCAGACCGTCCGCGCCGAACACGTCCGGCTGGCCCAGACGCAGCAGGATGCCCGCCGCCGGGAGCACGGCGATCGGGAGCTGCAGGCTGCGGCCGATCTTCTGCAGGCCCTGGAACAGGCCGGATCCCCGCTTCTTTGCGGGGGCCGCCGAGTCGGTGGCGGTGCTCATACTTCCTCCATCGGTGGTGGTCTACACCACTACTGGTGTAGACCTGTTGTAGCACGATGAAGGCCACGTAAGGAACCCGCGAAACTGCGACCACGGCACTACGCACCGTGCCCGCACGAAACAGTCGGACGACACCCTCCGCAGGCACACCGAAAAGCCCCCGGAACTCAAGATTCCGAGGGCTTCGACAGCCACCTCAAGCCTAGGAGATCAACGCCGCGTCGCGTCCTCCACCTCCTCCTCCGGCTCCCGCCCCGGAGTCTTCAGATCGAACCGCGTGATCGCGAAACGGAACACCACGTAATACACGGCCGCGAACACCAGACCGATCGGAATGATCAGCCACGGCTTCGTCGCCAGATTCCAGTTGATGACGTAGTCGATCAGCCCTGCCGAGAAGCTGAACCCGTCGTGCACCCCGAGACCCCACGTCACCGCCATCGACACACCCGTCAGCACCGCGTGCACCGCGTACAACGCCGGCGCGATGAACAGGAACGAGTACTCGATCGGCTCCGTGATGCCCGTCACGAACGACGTCAGCGCCACCGACAGCATCAGCCCGCCGATCTCCTTGCGCCGGCTCGGCCTCGCACAGTGCGCGATCGCCAGCGCCGCCGCCGGCAACGCGAACATCATGATCGGGAAGAACCCCGACAGGAACTGCCCCGCGTCCGGATCACCAGCCAGGAACATGTTGATGTCACCGTGCACCACCGTGCCGTCCGGCTTCGTGTACGACCCGAACTGGAACCAGATGGGCACGTTCAGGAACTGATGCAGCCCGATCACCAGCAACGCCCGGTTCGCCACACCGAACACACCCGCACCCCACGCGCCCAGCCCCGTCATCCAGTCGCTGAAACTCTCCAGCGCGTCACCGATCGGCGGCCACACCCACAGACACAGCGCCGCGAACACGATCGCCGCGAACGCCGTGATGATCGGCACCAGCCGGCGCCCGTTGAAGAAGCCCAGCCAGTCCACCAGCTTCGTCCGGTGGAACCGCTGCCACAGATACGCCGCCGTCAGCCCGATGACGATGCCGCCGAACACCCCCGGATTCTGGAAGTCGAACGCCGTCACCGTCCCGTCCGCCAGCTGACAGCCGATGTTCGGAACCGCCTCCGACCCCTCCGGACAGTCCTTCGGGAACTGCCGCAGCACATTGAAGTAGACGAGGAACCCCACCACCGCCGCCAGCGCCGTCGACCCGTCCGCCTTCTTCGCCATCCCGATGGCCACACCCACACAGAACAGCAGCGGCAGCCCCAGCGAACCGTCCAGCAGCGCCCCGCCCGCACCCGCCATCACCTTCGAGACGTTCGTCCAGCCCAGACCGTCGTCCCCGAACACGTCCGGCTGCCCCAGCCGGTTGAGGATCCCCGCCGCCGGCAGCACCGCGATCGGCAGCTGCAGACTCCGCCCCATCTTCTGCAGCCCCTGGAACAACCGGTTCCAGCGCTCCCGCGCGGGACCCGCCCCGGTGTCCGCACCCGCGGGGCTCTCCGCACTCATCAAGTCCCCTTCACTGGACGGCCACGACGGGTTTGGCGGCAGTCCTCCCGGTGGTGTAGACCAGTGAGGCAGGACGGTTCCGCTGTCGTGACGCCCATCATCGAGCGCCCACGACATGACCGCTCGCAAAGATGGGCCAACTGTGGGTTACTGCGACAAAGCGGTTCGGATCAGGGAGAACGAACATGGCCACCAAGGCTGAGAAGATCGTTGCCGGGCTCGGCGGCATCGACAACATCGAAGAGGTCGAGGGCTGCATCACCCGCCTCCGCACCGAGGTCGTCGACCCCTCCAAGGTCGACGACGCCGCCCTCAAGGCCGCCGGCGCCCACGGCGTCGTCAAGATGGGCAGCGCCATCCAGGTCGTCATCGGCACCGACGCCGACCCCATCGCCGCCGAGATCGAAGACATGATGTGAGCCACCCCGCCACATGACGCGACCGCGGCCACCCACCGGCCGCCACCGCACCCCGGGCCCCTTCCCACCACGGAAGGGGCCCACCCCGTCTACGGCTAGGCTCGGCGCCATGTCTCGCATCGACGGCCGCACCCCCGAACAGCTCCGCCCCGTCACCATCGAACGCGGCTGGAGCAAACACGCCGAAGGCTCCGTCCTCGTCTCCTTCGGCGACACCAAAGTCCTCTGCAACGCCTCCTTCACCGAAGGCGTCCCCCGCTGGCGCAAAGGCAGCGGCGAGGGCTGGGTCACCGCCGAATACTCCATGCTCCCCCGCGCCACCAACACCCGCGGCGACCGCGAGTCCGTCCGCGGCCGCATCGGCGGCCGCACCCACGAGATCAGCCGCCTCATCGGCCGCTCCCTGCGCGCCGTCATCGACTACAAGGCCCTCGGCGAGAACACGATCGTCCTCGACTGCGACGTCCTCCAGGCCGACGGCGGCACCCGCACCGCCGCCATCACCGGCGCCTACGTCGCCCTCGCCGACGCCATCACCTGGGCCCAGGGCAAGAAACTCGTCAAGCCCGGCCGCAAGCCCCTCACCGGCACCGTCGCCGCCGTCTCCGTCGGCATCGTCGCCGGCGTCCCCCTCCTCGACCTCTGCTACGAGGAAGACGTACGCGCCGACACCGACATGAACGTCGTCTGCACCGGCGACGGCCGCTTCGTCGAGGTCCAGGGCACCGCCGAGGCCGAACCCTTCGCCCGCGACGAACTGAACGCCCTCCTCGACCTCGCCGTCACCGGATGCACCGAACTCGCCACCGCCCAGCACACCGCACTCGGTACCCTCCTCGAAAAGTAAAAGGCACCCCAAGGACCGTGGTCGGCGCGAGCAACCGCGCCGGCCACCGCCGCGTCTGAAGGGATACGGGCACACGGCTCCACCCGCGCGCCCGGCCGACGAACCGGGCCCCCACCGGCCCGACGAGGGAGGGAACCTTCCATGGCCTCGAGCCGCCGACGCCGCACCGCAGCCGTCGCCGCCACCCTGGCGGCCGTCGCGCTCACCGCCGGACTCACCACCGGCTGCGACGCCGTCGACAAGGCACTGGACTGCGTCCGCACCGCCGACGCCGTCGCCGAGAGCGTCACCGACATGCAGCAGGCCGTCGAGAACGCCTCCAACGACGTCACCCAGCTCGAAGAAGCACTCGACTCCGTCGAGACCAACCTCGGCAAACTCCGCGACGAAACCGACAACGCCGACGTCGGCAAGGCCGTCGACGACCTCGACAAGGCCGTCGCCAACGTCCGCACCTCCATCGACGAAGGCGACCCCACCCCCGACATCGGCCCCGTCACCGACGCGGCGGGCGAACTCACCAAGGTCTGCACCCCCTGACGACCCGTGACGACGGACCGGGTCATGGCCCCAGGGATACTGGGCCCATGACCCGCCTGATCCTCGCCACCCGCAACGCCGGAAAGATCACCGAGCTCCGCTCGATCCTCGCCGACGCGGGCCTGCCCCACGAACTCGTCGGCGCCGACGCCTACCCCGACGTCCCCGACGTCAAGGAAACCGGCGTCACCTTCGCCGAGAACGCCCTCCTCAAGGCCCACGCCCTCGCCCAGGCCACCGGCCTGCCCGCCGTCGCCGACGACTCCGGCCTCTGCGTCGACGTCCTCGGCGGCGCCCCCGGCATCTTCTCCGCCCGCTGGTCCGGCCGCCACGGCGACGACAAGGCCAACCTCGACCTCCTCCTCGCCCAGCTCGGCGACATCGCCGAGGAGCACCGCGGCGCGTACTTCGCCTGCGCCGCCGCCCTCGCCCTGCCGGACGGCACCGAGCGGGTCGTCGAGGGCCGCCTCAACGGCACCCTCCGCCACGCCCCCGCCGGCACGAACGGCTTCGGCTACGACCCGATCCTCCAGCCGGAGGGTGAGACGCGCACGTGTGCGGAGCTGACCCCGGACGAGAAGAACGCGATCAGCCACCGGGGCAAGGCGTTCCGGGCACTGGTGCCGGTGGTCAGGGAACTGCTGGGCTGAGACGCGGCTGGGGGCCGCCCAGGCGGGCGGCCCCCAGAGGTGCGGCCGGTGGGATTCGAACCCACACGGGCTTTCGCCCACGGCGTTCTAAGCGCCGACTGTCTACCATTCCAGCACGGCCGCATGCCAGGCCATGCTAGCGGTCAATGGCCGTCTGCCTACCCCGGCCTCCTCGACACCACGTGCTCGTAACGGCGTGGCAGTTGGGACACAGCAACCGCAAGTTCTCTTGCCGGTCGTCGCTTCAGTCCCCGTTGATGTGATCGACCTCCAGGGTCATCGGCCTGCCGAGCCACTCGGGCCCCGTACCGCACTCTGCGCACTTGTTCAGCACGCCGACTTCGAGCAGCGCCCGGCGCAGCAGCACGGTGCGGGTGCGGCGGCCGTCGTCGTGCTCGACCAGGATTTCGTGGGACGGTCTGACGGGAGTCACGCCGGGCTTGCCCCGCTGATGGGCCTGGCCCAGGAAGTGCGCCGCCGAGAGGTTTTCCTCGGCGATCCAGCGACGCAGGAGGGCGCGCTGCGTGCCGGAGTCGGGGCGTCCCAGACGGCGAAGTGTCTCCGCGATCGACACTGATCCGGCGACTGCCGTGCGCAGTTCTCCGGGCCCGGGGCGCTCCTTTCGCGCGCTCCTCATACCGCGTCCTCACCTGTCCGCCGCTTGGCCCGGCCCCGGTATGTGTCGGTGGTCGAATGGCAGTTGGGGCACAGCAGCCGGAGATTGCCGATGCGGTTGTCGCGCCAGATGCCGTCGATGTGATCAACCTCCAGCGGCAACGGACGGCCCCGCCATCTCGGCTCCGTACCGCACATCGCGCAGCGTTCCGGTACGCCGGACGCCGTCATCGCCCACTTCAGCCGGTCGCTCGGGATGCGCCGGGCCTGACTGACCGGCTGCTCCACGAGCACCGCCTCGGGCGTCCTCCGCTGCCGGGGAATGCCACGCCGGGCGGGCGTGCGGAAGTGTGACGTGTGGATGCCGTACGCCTTGATCCGCCGGCTGATGTGGGTGTGGTGCCCTCCGACCACCTCAAGACCGAGATGGCGCAGCACCTCGCACATGTTCGTCGACGCCGCGACCGCCTGCTGGAGAACCTCCCGTGTCCACTTCACGCCCTCACGCTCGAAGTGCGAGGTGTCGACGCCGAGCCGTCTCATGCGGCTCAGCACGTACCGCCGCGTCGGACTTCTCGGATCCACTCCCAGCCGCTCCAGCGCCTCCGTCAGTGTCCGCGACTCCCGAGCGGCCTCCTCCAGCCGTTCCTTCGTGTACGCGCTCGCCCCCATCGAACCTCTCCGTACTTCCGTCTTCCGTCCACGTGTTCGTGGTCTCGTACGGAGCAACGATCCGGATATCGGACGGTCACGCACGGAAAGCGGAACGGCCCGTACCGGAGTGCTGGTACGGGCCGTTCCGAAGGGGCGGTGGGGTCAGATGCCCAGGTCCTTGATGATCTTGGCCACGTGGCCCGTCGCGCGGACGTTGTAGAGGGCGTGCTCGACCTTGCCCTGCTCGTCGACGACGATCGTGGAGCGGATCACGCCCAGGTAGGTCTTGCCGTAGTTCTTCTTCTCGCCGAACGCGCCGTAGGCGTCCAGGACCTTCTTGTCCGGGTCGGCGAGGAGCGTGACCTTCAGCGACTCCTTCTCGCGGAACTTGGCGAGCTTCTCGGGCGCGTCGGGCGAGATGCCGATGACGTCGTAGCCCGCGCCGGCCAGCAGCTCCAGGTTGTCGGTGAAGTCGCAGGCCTGCTTGGTGCAGCCGGGGGTCAGCGCCGCCGGGTAGAAGTAGACGATGACCTTGCGGCCCTTGTGGTCGGCCAGCGACACCTCGTTGCCGTCGGCGTCGGGCAGGGTGAAGGCGGGGGCCTCGTCCCCGGGCTGGAGGCGTTCGCTCATCGGTCTGGTCTCCTCGTACGTGCACTGCGTGGATCGGGTGCCGGGATCGAGGGTAACCGGGGGTCCTGACAGTGCGGCGCGGCCTGGAGCTGACAGACTGTCCGGCACAGGCAACATGTGGATTGCGGAGGCGACACGGTGGCGGACACGGCGGACACCAGGACCCCGGCGCAGATCGAGGCGGACATCGAGCGTCGCCGTGCGGCGCTGGCGGAGACGCTGGACGAGATCGGGGTGCGGGTGCACCGAAGACGATCGTGGGGGACGCGAAGGCCAGGGTCGTGTCGAACGTCGACCACACGCTGGGCCGCGCCTATGTGGCGTGAACCGTGTGGTGAGCGACGTCAAGGCGCAGTTCGTGGACGAGGCGGGCGCGCCGCGGCTGGAGCGGGTGGTTCCGGTGGCGGTGCTGGTGGTGGGGGTCGTGGGGCTGCTGGCCCTGGGGTCCCGTAAGCGGCGGCGTTGACGTGTCGTCCGACGGTCACCCCTCCCGCGTGCGTCCGTCGTCGAGGCAGGTAGGTTTCAGGCTGTGAGCGCCAAGAGACACGACAGTTCCCCGCACGACAAGCTGCCGATCCGGATGCTGCACGACCGCGTGCTCGTGCGGCAGGAGACCGGTGAGGGTGAGCGGCGGTCGGTGGCGGCATTCTCATTCCCGCGACGGCGGCGGTGGGCCGTCGGCTGGCCTGGCCGAGGTGGTCGCGGTGGGGCAGAACGTGCGGACGGTGGAGCCGGGTGACCGAGTGCTGTTCGACCCGGAGGACCGGGCGGAGGTCGAGGTGCGCGGTACGGCGTACGTGCTGATGCGTGAGCGTGATCTGCACGCGGTGGCCGCGGACCGTTTCGAGGGGTCGGAGGACTCGACCGGCCTGTACCTGTAGTTCCAGCTGGTCACAGGGGCCGGTGACGGGTGTCACCGGCCCTTTTCGTGTGGTCGGTTACGGTGGGAGGTCCTGTACGGCGCCCTGTGTGGCGTGACCGTGCGGGCCCCGACGAGACGCGCCGTACCGGGGTGAAGGCAAAGACGACGCACCCCCGTTTCGCTGTCGTGTCCCGGAGGTGCCTGTCATGGCCTGGGTTCTGTTGGTGGTCGCCGGCCTGCTGGAGGTCGGCTGGTCGATCGGTATGAAGTACACGGAGGGCTTCACCCGCCTGGTGCCGAGTGTGCTGACGGGTGCGGGCATCGTGACGAGCATGCTGCTGCTGTCGTACGCGGCGCGGACGCTGCCGATCGGTACGGCGTACGGCGTGTGGGTGGGGATCGGTGCGGCCGGGGCGGCGGTGCTGGGCATGGTGGTGCTGGGGGAGCCGGTGACGGCGGCCCGGATCTTCTTCATCTGTCTGCTGCTGGTCGCCGTGGTGGGGCTGAAGGCGACCTCGGGGCACTGAGGGGCGCCCGCCCGGCGGGGCTCAGTTCCAGCGGCGTCCGTCGAGGGCGCCGCTGAGTCCGCCGGGTCCGGGGAGTTCGTCGCGGTTGCCGCCGTCGTCGGTGCCGCCCGTGGTGTCGCCGCCTGGGGTGTCTGTGCCGGTGCCGCCGTCGGTGGAGTCGCCGCTCCCGCCTCCGGTGGGGGAGCCGGTGGTGGTGCCGCCGGTGCTGTCCTGTTCCCCGGTGTCGCCGCTGTCGCCGCCGGTGCGGCCGCCGCTGTCGTCGGGGGTGGGACTGTCGGTGTCCTCGTCGTCGGGTGTGCCGCTCGCGGTGGAGGACGGGTCGTCGGAGGAGGACGCGCCGGTGCTGGAGTCGGGGGCGGGCGGCTGGCTCTCGTCGGCGCCGGGCTGGAGGCGCAGGTCGAAGGAGCGTACGTCCGCGCCCTTGAGGGCGTCGCGGGTGTACTGGCCCCAGATCTCGGCGGGGGCGCCGCCGCCGTTGACGCGGGGCAGGCCCATGGCGCCGTAGAGGGACTTGTGGCCGGCGGTGACGGGGTCCTGGCCCATGACGGCGACGACGGTGGCGAGGTCGGGGGTGTAGCCGGCGAACCAGGCGGCGGTGTCCTCCTCGGCGGTGCCGGTCTTTCCGGCGGCGGGGCGTCCTGAGGTCTGGGCGGCGGTGGCGGTGCCGTTCTCGACGACGCCCTTGAGGACGGCGGTGGTGGTGTCGGCGGCCTCGCGGCTGACGGCCTGGCGGGTGCGCCGGTCGGGCAGGGTGACGTCCTGGCCGTTCTGGGTGACCTTCTCGACGAGGGTGTACGGGGTGTGCTTGCCGTGGTTGGCGAGGGTGGCGTACGCCTGGGCCATGTCGAGGACGCTGGCGGTGGCGACGCCGAGGGCGATGGAGGGGCCGGCGTCGTCGAGGCTGGGGGTGTCCTTGGACAGACCGAGGTCGATGGCGGTGCGGCGGACCTTGTCGGGGCCGACGTCGACGGCCATCTGCGCGTAGACGGCGTTGACGGACTTGTCGGTGGCCTCGCGGACGGTGATGTCGCCGTAGTCCTCGTGGTCCTCGTTCTCGGGTGCGTAGCGTTCGCCGGGCCAGCCCTGGACGGGGCGTTCGCTGGTGCCGTCGTAGCGGGTGGCGGGGGTGATGCGGCGGCCGTCCTGGGTGCGGGAGCCGTTCTCGACGGCGGCGGTGAAGACGAACGGCTTGAAGGAGGAGCCGACCTGGAAGTCCCGGCGGGTGGCGTTGGGGGTGTACTGCTTGACGTAGTCGATGCCGTTGTACATCGCGACGACCTTGCCGGTCCTGGGGTCGACGGAGGCGCCTCCGGCGCGTACGTAGGTGTCGACCTTGCGGTTGTCCTGGTCGAGGCGGTCCATGAGGTTGTCGTTGACGGCGTCGACGAAGGCGTCCTGCTTGTTCTTCTGCAGGGTGGTGGTGATGCGGTAGCCGCCGGCGTCGAGGGAGGTCTCGTCGACGATGTTCTGGTCGACGAGGTGCTTCTTGACGATGTTGACGATGTAGCCGCGCTGGCCGGACATGCCGGTGGAGTGGGTGGTCCGCTTGGGGACGGGGAAGGTGAGGCGGGCGCGTTCGCCGGGGTCGAGCCAGCCTTCGTCGACCATGCCGTCGAGGACGTAGTTCCAGCGGTCCTCGACGAGGGCGCGGTTCTCGGGGTGGGCGACGACGTCGTACTGGCTGGGGGCGTTGACGAGGGCGGCGAGGTAGGCGGCGCGGCCGGCGTCGAGTTCGGCGGCGTCCATGTCGTAGTAGGCGTGGGCGGCGGCCTGGATGCCGTAGGCGCCGCGGCCGAAGAAGCTGGTGTTGAGGTAGCCCTCGAGGATTTCGTCCTTGGTCTGGTTCCGGTCCAGCTTGATGGCGATGAAGAACTCCTTCACCTTGCGGGTGACGGTCTGTTCCTGGCGCAGGTAGTAGTTCTTCACGTACTGCTGGGTGATGGTGGAGCCGGACTGTTTGCCCTTGCCGGTGACGGTGTTCCAGGCGCCGCGGATCATGGCCTGGGGGTCGACGGCGGACTCGGTGTAGAAGTCGCGGTCCTCGGCGGCGAGGACGGCGTGCTGGGCGTCCTTCGAGATCTGGGCGAGTCTGACGTTCTCGCGGTTGACCTCGCCGTCGCGGGCGATGACGGAGCCGTCGGCGTAGAGGTAGACGTTGGCCTGCTGGGTGGCGGCGGCGTTGGCGGCGGGGATCTGGACGAGGGCGTAGCCGAGGAGGAAGCCGCCGACGAGGAGCACGGCGGTGACGAGGAACGCGCCGAGGACCATGCGCCAGGTGGGGACGGCGCGGCGCCAGCCGGTGCGGCGGGCCGTGCGGGCGGCGCGGCGTTCCTGACGGGCCGCCTTCCGCGCGGCGCGGGGGTCGTCGGGACGGGTACGGCCGGGTTCATCCGTTCGTGTGACGCCGGGTGCGTCGGGTCCCTCGGCCGCGGTGGGTTCGCCGGGGCCGGTGGGTGCCGTGCCGTCGTCCTCGCCGCCGGTGCCGGGGCGGGGGGTGCCGGGCGTCTGAGGTTCGTGCGATGCCCAGCCCGGCCGGGGCTTCTTCGGCTGCGGCTCGTCGCTCATGTCGTGCACGGACTCCTGTTTCGCCTTGTTCGTTCCCGTACGCCTCTTGTGTACGCGTACGCCTCGTGCGTGCCTCTTATTGAAGACTGTCGCATCCGGCGCCGCGTTCGCAGACGGCGACGCGCGTCACGCACCCGTGCGGCTTCCCGGGTACGGCTCGGCCGAACGTTCCCCCGACCGGCGGACGGGACGGAAAACGCGTGGCGGCGGATCCGGCGGGCGCACTAGGCTCCTGCGCTTCGGTGCCGGTGGCGGGAGGGGGGACGAGGGCGTGGGCTCGGCGCGGTTGTACCTGGCCGTGGCGGTCCGGGGCTTCCGGCGGTACGCGTCGTACCGGGCGGCCACCGTGGCCGGGGTGTTCACCAACACGGTGTTCGGGCTGATCCTCGTGTACACGTACCTGGCGCTGTGGGACGAGCGTCCGGACCTCGGGGGGTACGACCAGGCGCAGGCGGTGACGTACGTGTGGCTGGGGCAGTGCCTGTTCGCGGCGCTGGCGCTGCAGGGCGGGGGTGTGGAGCAGGAGCTGATGGAGCGGATCCGCACCGGTGAGATCGCGGTGGACCTGTACCGGCCGGCGGATCTGCAGCTGTGGTGGCTGGCGAGCGATCTGGGCCGGGGGATGTTCCAGCTGCTGGGGCGGGGTGTGGTGCCGTTCCTGGTGGGCGGGCTGCTGTTCCCGACGGCGCTGCCCACGCGGTTCGACGTGTGGGCGTCCTTCGCGGTGGCGCTGGCGCTGGCGGCGGTGGTGAGCTTCGCGATCCGCTACCTGGTGGCGCTGAGCGTGTTCTGGCTGCTGGACGGCACGGGCGTCAATCAGGCCATGATGATCCTCGGGGTGTTCTTCTCGGGCATGGTGCTGCCGCTGAACGTCTTCCCCGGAGGGTTCGGCGAGGTCGCGCGGGCGTTGCCGTGGGCGGCGCAGCTGCAGGTGCCGGCGGACGTGCTGATGGGGGAGACGGGCGCGGCGGGGGCGTTCGCCTTCCAGGCGGTGTGGGCGGTGGTGCTGCTGGCGGCGGGCCGGCTGGTGCAGTCGGCGGCCACGCGCCGGGTGGTGGTGCAGGGTGGCTGAGCGCGGCGCGGTGCTGGAGGGTCTGCGGGCCTACCGGATGATCGCCGGGATGTGGGTGCGGTCCGGCATGACCTACCGGGCGTCCTTCGTGTTCACGCTGTTCGGGAACCTGGTGATGACGGGCCTGGACTTCGTGGGGATCCTGCTGATGTTCTCGCACGTCGACTCGCTGGCCGGCTGGTCGCTGCCCGAGGTGGCGTTCCTGTACGGGGCGTCGGTGACGTCGTTCGGGATCGCGCATCTGGCGGCGGGTTCGATGCCGCAGCTGGGTTCCCGGATCCGGGACGGTTCCTTCGACGTGCTGCTGGTGCGGCCCGTTCCGGTGCTCGCGCAGGTCGGCGGGGACCGCTTCTCGGTGCGCCGGCTGGGGCGGGTGGTGCAGGGCGGGGTGGTGCTGGGCTGGGCGCTGGCGGCGGCGGACATCGACTGGACGCTTTCGCGGGTGCTGCTGGTGCCGTTGATGGTGTTCGCGGGTGCGGCGATCTTCGTCGCGGTGTTCGTGGCGGGCGCGGCCTTCCAGATCTACGCGCAGGACGCCGCCGAGGTGCAGAACGCGTTCACGTACGGCGGGACGACGATGCTGCAGTACCCGCCGGGCGTGTTCGGGAAGGACCTGGTGCGGGGGGTGACGTTCGTGCTGCCGCTGGCCTTCGTCAACTGGGTGCCCGCGGCCCGGGTGCTGGGGCGTCCGTACCCGGTGGCGCTGCCGGACTGGGTGGCGTTCGCGTCGCCGCTGGTGGCGGTGGGGTGCTGTGCGCTGGCCGGGCTGGCGTGGCGGACCGGTCTCAGGTCGTACATGAGTGTGGGGAGTTGAGCGGGCGGATGCACACGACAGCCGGACCGGACACCGGTGCCGGGTCCGAGGGGTTCATCGCGCTGGAGGGGGTCGAGAAGGTCTTCGACGTGCGCAGGCGCAAGGGGCTGCTGCGGCGGGAGCGGCACCGGGTGCGGGCCGTGGACTCGATCTCGTTCACCGTGGCGCGCGGGGAGATGGTCGGCTACATCGGCCCGAACGGCGCGGGGAAGTCCACGACGATCAAGATGCTGACGGGCATCCTCACGCCGAGCGCGGGCCGGCTGCGGGTCGCCGGGATCGACCCGTCCCGGGAGCGGACCCGGCTGGCGCACCGCATAGGGGTGGTGTTCGGGCAGCGCACCACGCTGTGGTGGGACCTCCCTCTGATCGACTCGTACAAGCTGATGCACCGCATGTACCGCATCCCCGACGCCCGGTACCGGGAGAACCTCGCCCGGCTGGTCGAACTGCTCGACCTGGGTGAGCTGTTGGAGGTGCCGGTGCGGCAGCTGTCGCTGGGGCAGCGGATGCGCGGGGACATCGCGGCGGCGCTGCTGCACGACCCGGAGGTGCTGTACCTGGACGAGCCGACGATCGGCCTGGACGTCGTCTCCAAGACCCGGGTGCGGGACTTCCTGCGGCAGGTGAACGCCGAACGCGCCACGACGGTGCTGCTGACGACGCACGACCTGCAGGACATCGAGCAGGTGTGCTCCCGGGTGATGGTCATCGACCAGGGTCGGCTGGTGTACGACGGGGCGCTCGCCGGGCTGCACGAGGTGGGGGAGAGCGAACGGACGCTGGTGGTGGACCTGGAGCGGGAGTGCCCGCCGGTCGAGGTGCCCGCCCCGGCGCGGGTGGTACGGGTGGAGGGGCCGCGGCAGTGGTTGGCGTTCCCGGCGTCGGAGTCGGCCGCCGGGCTGGTGGCGCGGATCGCCGAACGCTACCCGCTGGTCGACCTGTCGGTGCGGGAGCCGGACATCGAGGCCGTGATCGCGAAGATGTACGCGGAGCGGGCCGGGCGTACCCCGACGCAGTCCTCGTAGCCGTGTGACGGGCACAACTCGTAGGCTGCTTCCATGACCGACGACGTACCCGCCCCGGACCTCCGTGCCGCCGACGCCGACCGCGAGAAGGTCGCCGAGATCCTCCGGGACGCCCTCGCCGAGGGCCGTCTGGACATGGAGGAGTTCGAGGAGCGGCTCGACGCGACGTACAAGGCGCGCACCTACGGGGAACTGGCGCCGATCACCCGAGACCTCCCCGGTGCGGGCACGGCTCCGGTGCCCGCCGTCTCCCTGACGAAGGACCCTGCGCGCGGCGGCGGTTGGGCGGACCGCATCGTCGGCGGGGACGACCCGGGGACGTCGAGCTGGGCGGTGGCCGTGATGAGCGGCTTCCAGCGCAAGGGGCGGTGGACGGCGCCGCGGCGCTTCAACTGCTTCGCCTTCTGGGGCGGCGGCGAGATCGACCTGCGCGAGGCGAACTTCGCGGACCGCGAGATCGTCATCAACGCCGTCGCGATCATGGGCGGGGTGGAGGTGATCGTGCCGCCGGGCGTGGAGGTCGTGGTGCGCGGCGTCGGCATCATGGGCGGCTTCGACCACCGTGAGGAGGGTGTGCCGGCCGAGCCGGGCGCCCCGCGCGTGGTCGTCACGGGCCTGGCCTTCTGGGGCGGCGTCGGCGTCGAACGCAAGCTGCCCCGCGCGGAGCGGCAGCGGCTGCGCGAGGAGCGCCGCCGGGAGAAGCTCGAACGCAAGGAGGAGCGGCGCCGGCAGCACCTGGACCGCGCCGACCGGCACCGCCGTGAGGTGGAGGCGCCGCGCCCGCTGCACGACCCGCTGAACCTGCACTCCCCGCACCGCCGGCCCGCACCCCGCCCCGAGGACGACTGAGCGCCACGGCGGGAGCGGCGGCGGCCCGGTGACGCGTCAGAGGCGGGCCGGGGCGCCGCCCTTCAGCGCGTCCAGGTCGAACGCTTCCGCCATGCGCGCGTACCCCTCGTCGCTGGGGTGCAGCCCGTCGCCGGAGTCGTAGCCCGCCCGGAACCGCCGGGGGTCGTACCCGTCCCGTACCGCCTCGTCGAAGTCCACGACCGCGTCGAACACGCCCCCGTCGCGGATCGCCGCGTTGACCCGCTGCCGTACGTCCTCGCGCGCGTCGGTGTACTCGCGGTGGCCGCCGAACGGCATCAGCGTCGCCCCGACGGCCTTGATCCCCCGGGCGTGCGCGCGCTCCACCAGGGCCGTCAGGCCGCCCACGATCCGCTCGGGGTCGGCGGTGCCGGGCGCCCGCAGGATGTCGTTGATGCCCAGCGCGACGACCACCACCTCGACGTTCGCGCGGCCCAGCACGTCCCGGCCGAAGCGGCGCAGCGCGCTGGGGTTCTCCGGCGGCGTCCCGGACCGTTCGGCGAGGATCTCGTTCCCGCTGAGCCCGGCGTTGACGACGCTGTACCGGGGGAGGTTCCGGCCGTCGGCGAGGGCCGCGCGCAGCCGGCCGGACAGCACGTCGGGCCAGCGGGCGTCGGCGCCGACGGTGGAGGTGATGCCGTCGGTGAGGGAGTCGCCGAGGACGACGACCGTGCCCTCGGAGTCGTCGCTGAGCACGTCCAGCGCGGTCACGTACCGCCAGACCGTGCTCCGCCCCGAGTAGGCGGCCCCGGTGGTGTCGCGGGTGTGCTCGCCCTCGGCGACCCAGGAGATCTGCCGGGCGTGCTTGTGGAAGGTGACCGGCCCGGCCGGGACGGGCGAGTACGTGCTGATGAGGACGTGTCCGTCGCGCGGGACGCGGACGCGTACGACGTCACTGACCACCTGTCCGCCCGCCGGGACGACGACCGACGGGTTCCCGGCGAAGGTCAGCGGGCGCATGGTCTCCGGCAGCGCGGCCGCCGTGTCCCGGCCGGCCGCGACGGCGACGGAGGCGTGCGTGAGGGTCAGCGGGGAGCGGCCGTAGAGGTTGGACAGCGTGACCCGGGCGCGGGCGCCGCCGGCGGTGGTGTGCACGACGTTGCGCACGGAGCGGCCGGCGAGCCCGGTGGTCTCCGTGGCGGGTTCGGCGCCGCCGGGGGAGGCCGTCCAGGCGGTGACCCAGGTGCCGGCGGAGGCCGGGGCGGCGGGGAGGTCGAGGGCGCCGGTGCCGGCGAGGGTGTCGCGTCCGCGTGAGCGGTCGGCCGAGACGCCGACGAAGATGACGGACGACACGGCGAGGACGGCCACGAGCATCGCGGCGAGCAGGGCCCCGTGCCGTACGGGACGCTCCCGCTCCGGGGGACGGTCCGGCCCCGCGAGACGGTCTTGCCGCACCGGACGGCCCGTCCTCACGGGGCGGTCCCGCGGCGCGGGGCGGTGCGTCCTCGCGGGGCGGTCCCGTTGGTCTCCGCGTGCCCGCGTGGCGGGGCGGTCCCGTTCGACGGGGTGGATCCCGTGGACAGGACGCCCCGGTCCGGGGCGCGGTTGCTCTCCGGCCGGACGCTGCCGGCCGGCGGGCAGCTCGCGTCCGGCGGGACGGCGCCGAAGTCCGGCAGGGGAGTCCCCCGTGGAGGTTTGCTCCTGGCCGGCGGGGACGTCCCGTGGGGAGGGGTCCTCCGGGCCGGCAGGGGGCTCCTGCCGGACAGGGCGGTCCCGCCCCGCGGGGCGGGCCTGCTCGGGGTGCGGCGCGCCCCCGTCACGACGCCGGGTCATGCTGTTCTGTTCTCCTCGGGAGGCGGGAGCGTGAGGCTCCGGTCCGACGCCCATGGTGGGCCACGGCGGGGGAGATCTCGCGCGGGACGCCCCCGGAGATCATCCGGGCGGCCCCCGGGAGGACCCCGGGCAGCCGCGCGGGCGGATCGGGATGGCCCACAGTGCTGGGCCGGCCGGCCCCGACAGACCCGGGCGGGCCTGTCGGGTGGTCGTGCCGAGCGGCCCGGGGTTTCCGGGCGGACCCGGGGTACCCCTAGGTGATGTCCCTGGACAATCCCCCTCAGGACAGACGCCGGGAACTCCTGTTCCGTTCCAGGAGTCGGTCAGGAAGGGACAATGTGTGAGGGATCACCGAGCGGGTGGAGCGGATGGAACGGACTGAGACGGCAGACACCGAGGAGCGGGACGCCGCCGAGCGGCGGGCCGGCACCGCCACGAACCGCGCGATGACGACGTTCAGCCCCGCGGACGAGGAGAAGCGGCGCGGCGTGCGCCGGATGAAGCTCACCGCCACCGGCCTGCTGCTGTTCGTCGCCGTCGTGTACGTCCTCGCCAAGTGGGCCTCGCACCAGGGCGCCGGAGCCTGGGCGGGGTACGTGGCCGCGGCGGCCGAGGCCGGCATGGTCGGCGCGCTCGCCGACTGGTTCGCCGTCACCGCCCTCTTCCGGCATCCCCTGGGCCTGCCCATCCCGCACACCGCGATCATCCCCACCAAGAAGGACCAGCTCGGCACCGCCCTCGGCGACTTCGTCGGGGAGAACTTCCTCTCCGAGGACGTCGTCCGCAGACGGCTGCGCGCCGTCGGCATCGGCAGCAGACTCGGCGCCTGGCTCGCCGTCCCCGAGCACGCCGACCGGGTCACCGCCGAGGTGTCGGCGGCCCTGCGCGGCGCGCTCACCGTGCTGCGCGACTCCGACGTGCAGGCCGTCGTCGGGGAGGCCATCACCCGCCGCGCCGACGCCCAGGAGATCGCGCCAGGCATGGGCAAGATGCTGGAGCGGATCGTCGCCGACGGCGGCCACAAACGCGCCGTCGACGTCGTCGTCACCCGCGCCCACGACTGGCTGGTCCTGCACAGCGACACCGTGATGGACGCCGTCCACGGCGGCGCCCCCGGCTGGACGCCGAAGTTCGTGGACCGCAAGGTCGGCGAGCGCGTCTACAAGGAGCTGCTGCGCTTCGTCACCGAGATGCGCGACATGCCCGGCCACCCCGCGCGCGGGGCACTGGACCGCTTCCTCACGGACTTCGCCACCGACCTGCAGTCCGACACCGACACCCGGGCCCGCGTGGAGCGCCTCAAGGGCGACATCCTGGGCCGCAGCGAGGTGCAGGACCTGATCGCGTCCGCGTGGACCGCAGTGCGGGGCATGATCGTGTCGGCGGCGGAGGACGAGCGCAGCGAACTGCGGCTGCGGCTGCGGGCGTCGCTGCTGTCGCTGGGCGCCCGGATGTCCCTCGACACCAAGCTCCAGGGCAAGGTCGACGGCTGGCTGGAGAGCGCCGCGGTGTACGTGGTGACGACCTACCGCAAGGAGATCACCTCCCTGATCACGGACACCGTGGCGAGCTGGGACGCCGAGCACACCACGAAGAAGATCGAGGCCAACATCGGCCGCGACCTTCAGTTCATCCGGATCAACGGCACGGTGGTCGGCTCCCTGGCGGGCCTGGTGATCTACACGATCTCGCGGGCGGTGGGCGCGTAGGGAGGACGGGGAGGGCACCCCGCGGGCCGTATCCGGCCGTGCTCCCCGCCCGGTGCGGGCCGCGCCGTACCCGCCGCGGACCGCGCCGGCGTGAAACCGGCGGGCACGGGGCACAAGGGACTCACTTCGCCGAGGAGGGAGCCCATGGCCACCGCGCAGTCCGGGTCCGGACGCACCATCACCACCAGAATCCCCGCCCGCCTGGACCGCCTGCCGTGGTCCCGCTGGCACTGGTCCATCGTCATCGGTCTGGGCACCGTGTGGATCCTCGACGGGATGGAAGTCACCATCGTCGGGAACATCGCGGCCCGGCTGTCGGAGCCCGGCAGCGGACTGCCCATCACGTCCGGCGAGGTCACGGGCATATCGGCCGCCCTCTATGTGACGGGCGCCTGTGCGGGCGCCCTCTTCTGGGGGCGGCTCACCGACATCTACGGCCGCAAGAAGCTGTTCCTGATCACTCTCGCCGTGTACCTCGCGGCGACCGCCCTGACCGCCCTGTCCTTCGACACCTGGTGGTTCTTCCTCTTCCGCTTCCTCACCGGTTTCGGCATCGGCGGCGAGTACGCGGCCATCAACTCCGCGATCGACGAGCTGATCCCGGCCCAGTACCGGGGCCGTGTGGACCTGCTGATCAACGGCAGCTACTGGCTGGGCGCGGTCGCCGGCGCGCTGCTGTCCATCGTCGCCCTGGACACCTCGATCTTCCCGGCGAACGTCGGCTGGCGGCTCACCTTCGCGCTGGGCGCCGTCCTCGCCCTGGTGATCCTCCTCGTACGGCGTCACGTCCCCGAGAGTCCACGCTGGCTGCTCATCCACGGCCGGGACGACGAGGCGGAGCGGATCGTCGGCGGTATCGAGGAACGGGTCACGGCCGAGGCGGGCAAGGAACTGCCGCCCGCCGAGGACGAAATGACGATCCATCAGCGCCGCCGCACCACGTTCACCGAGATCGCCCGCACCGTCTTCGGCCGCTACCGCAGGCGCTCCACCCTCGGTTTCGCCCTCTTCGTCGGCCAGGCGTTCCTCTACAACGCGATCACCTTCGGCTTCGGCGCGATCCTCACCCAGTTCTTCGACGTGCCGTCCGGCAACACCGGTTACTACTTCGCGGTCATCGCGGCCGGCAACTTCCTCGGCCCGCTGCTGCTGGGCAAGCTGTTCGACACGGTCGGCCGGCGCGTGATGATCTCCGGCACGTATGTGCTGTCCGGCGCGCTGCTGTTCGGCACGGCGTGGCTGTTCGACCGGGGCTCGCTCACGGCGGCGACGATGACGGCGTGCTGGTGCGTGGTGCTGTTCTTCGCCTCGGCCGGCGCCTCCAGCGCCTACCTCACGGTCTCCGAGATCTTCCCCATGGAGACCAGGGCCATGTCCATCGCCTTCTTCTACGCCCTCGGCACCGCCGCGGGCGGCATCAGCGGCCCGCTGCTGTTCGCCGAGCTGACCAACACCGGCAAGGTCGGCGACACGGTGCTCGCGTTCCAGATCGGGGCGGGCCTGATGGTCGCGGCGGGCATCGTGGCGGCGCTCCTCGCGGTGAACGCGGAACGGCGTTCCCTGGAGGACATCGCCACACCCCTGTCGGCGGCCGAACCGCAGCAGGCCGCGGCCCGGCCCTGACGGGACACGCCCTGAAGGGACGGGCACTGGCGGGACTCACCCTCCCGCGCCGGCCGGCGGGGTCTCAGCCCCGTCGGTCGGCGACCGCCCACGACGCGAGGGCCACGGCGCCGGCCACGCCGAACACGGCGGGCCAGGCGCCGACCTTCTTCGCCAGCGGGTGAGACCCGGCGAAGGCGGCGACGTAGGCCACCGACAGGGCGCCGGCCGCCGCACCGCCCGCGCGCTGCCGCCACTGCTGGGCGGCGGCGACCCCGGCGGCGGCAAGGACGACCCCGCCGAGCTGCCGCTTACGGGTCCAGCGGGCCACGCCGTACCCGCCGACGAGCCCGCTCGCGGCCACGACCGAACTGGGAACCTTCGCCATGCCTGCTGCCTCCTGCCACTGCGCCCCGCACGGGCGGGGGTCCACGGACTCCGAGGCTAACCCTCCCGGCGGCACGCCCCGTCACCAGCCCCGCACCAAGGCCCACGGCCCACCCGACCCGAAACTGAGTCCGCTCTTGTCAACTTTCCTCCCCATCGGCTATATAAGGAATTGACCCGTAGGGCATCGCACAGATGACGCCACAGAAAGGAGTGGACTGTGATGCTCATGCGTACCGACCCCTTCCGCGAGATCGACCGCCTCACGCAGCAGGTGTTCGGCCCCGTCACCCGCGCCTCGGCGATGCCGATGGACGCCTACCGGGCGGGGGACGACTTCGTCGTCCACTTCGACATCCCCGGCATCGACCCCGAGACGATCGAACTCGACGTCGAACGCAACGTCCTCAACGTGCGCGCCGAGCGTCGCTCGCCGGCCCCCGAGGGCGCGGAGACGGTGGTCGCCGAACGGCCGACCGGCACCTTCACCCGCCAGCTGTTCCTCGGCGACACCCTGGACACCGAGCGCATCGACGCCGCGTACGACGCCGGTGTCCTGACGCTGCGCATCCCGGTGGCCGAGGCGGCCAAGCCGCGCCGCATCCGGATCACCGGCGGCGACCGCAAGCAGCTCACCGGCTGACCGCCGCCCACCCCTTCCACGCGTCCCGCGGACCCCCCTCCCGCGGGACGCGCCCACGCGCCGTACGCCCCCGGCGGGCGACGGAACACCGGCCCCCTCAGAACCGAATACCGCAGACGGAGAGGAGCTTCGGATGACCACGCTGACGCCGCAGAAGCCCGCGGTCCCGCAGCCGGGAGGGAACATCCCGGCCGGCTCGCGCCCGGTACGGGAGCCCGCCTGGCTCGAACTCGTCGACGCCGTACGGGAGGCCGGGCAGTACCCGACGCGGTCGGAGGCGGAGAGCGTCACCCGCGTCGTCCTGTCCGCCCTCGGCGGTCACGTCGTCGGTGACGAACGCGTCGACCTGGCCCGCGCCCTGCCCGAGGAGGCCGCGCGGGTGGTCGCCTCGCAGATCCCGGCGACCCGCCCGCTGACGGCGGCCGAGTTCGTCGACTCGGTGGCGGCCCGCATCGAGGGCGCGACCCCGGCCACGGCCCGCTGGGACGTCAGCTCCGTGCTCAGCGTCCTGCCGCCGCTGGTCGGTGACGAGCTGGTGACCCGCGTCCTCGCGCAGCTGCCCCCCGGCTACGCCCTGCTGTTCGGCCGGGCGGAGCTGACACCGGCGTGACGACCGCGCCGTAGCTCCCTTCCTCACGGGCGCCCCCGTGCCGCACCGGCGCGGGGGCGCCCGCCGTGTGGGCCTGTACCCATCCGCAGCGAGGAGCGTACGATCGTACGCATGACGGCCGACCACTTCGCGGGGGACCCGCGCACCAACCTGGAGCGCATGCTCGCGGGCGACCTGTACCTCGCGGACGACCCGGAGATCGCGCGCCGGCAGCGGCACGCCATGCGGCTCGCGTCCCGCTACCAGGCCGCCTACGTGGACGACCCCGCCGAGGCGCGGACGATCCTCGCCGAGCTGCTGGGCTCCGCCGGCGAGGACATCGACATACGCCCGCCCCTGTACATCGACTACGGCAGCAACATCAGCATCGGCGCGCGGACCTTCGTCAACTACCACCTCACCGCGCTGGACGTCGCCCGCATCACCATCGGTGAGGACTGCCAGATCGGCCCCAACGTCCAACTCCTCACGCCCACACACCCGGTGGAACCGCAGCCCCGGCGCGACAAGCTCGAGGCGGCGCTGCCCATCACCATCGGAGACAACGTCTGGCTGGGCGGCGGCGCGATCGTCTGCCCCGGGGTGACCATCGGCGACAACTCCGTCATCGGCGCCGGCGCGGTGGTCACGAAGGACATCCCCGCGAACGTCGTGGCGGTGGGCAACCCGGCCCGACCCGTCCGCCCGCTCTGAGCCGGGCAGGCGAGCCGACCGTATGGCCACCGGACAAACCGACCCCCGCCGTCGCGAGCGGATCCTCGCGGCGACGCTCGACCTGATCGCCGAGGAGGGCGTCGCCGGCGTCTCCCACCGCAAGATCGCGGCCCGCGCCGGGGTGCCGCTGGGCTCGATGACGTACCACTTCACCGGCATCGACGAGCTGCTGCTGGAAGCGTTCACCGGCTACGCGGACCATGTGGTGACGGTCTTCGAGCACCACCTCACCGGCGCCGGCACCCCCGAGGAGGTCCGCGAGGCGGTCACCGACCTGATCCACACCCTCTCCGAGGGCCCGCGCCGCGACCTGATCCTCGTCCAGGAGCTGTACACCCTCGCCGCGCGCCGGGAGCCGTACCGCGCCCTGTGCGCCCGCTGGATGCGACGCAGCCGCACCCTGCTGGAACTCCACTTCCCACCGGACACGGCCCGCCAACTCGACGCCCTGATCGAGGGCCTGACCCTCCACCGCGCCCTGGACGACACCCCGGCGGACCGGGAGCTGACGCGGGAGACGGTGCGGCGGATCACGTCGGCGGACTGAGCGGGCGGCGCCCGGAAACCGGCTCCGGCGAGGTCCACACGGTGCCGAGCCGTTCCCGGCGTCCACGGAAGCCGAGGCTCGGCCAGGCGTCCTGTCACACCTGGCCCCTACAGTCCCCTCATGACACAGCCGACTTCCCCCGGTGTGCCCGCCGACGCCACACCGGACGACAACACAGCAGTGCGCACAGGGCAGTTGAGGGCGCTCCTGGAGACCGCGAGTCCCGCCGAGGCGGGTGAGGCGGTCAGGGAACTCATGCTGCTCGCAGCGTCCGGCGGCGGCGACGCGGCGCTGGATCTGGCCGTGCGGTACAGCGAGGCGTCCGACTGCTCCACCGAGGAACTGCTCCGGTTGTGGGCGACGGCCGACGGAGACCCGTACGGGTTCTGCGAGAACCTGGAGGCCCCCGCGTACCGCGCGCGCAAGGCCGTCAGGAGACTCGTCGCCCTGTCCGCGCCGGGTGACGGCGGACATGCCCTGCGACTGGCCGCCCGGTTCACCCCCGCCGACCCGTACGCGTCCAAGTTCCTCGTCCGCCTGTGGAGGACGGACCGAGACCCGGACCGTTTCGCCCAGCACCTGCTCGCCCCGGCGTTCCGTCAGGAGGGCAGGACGGAACTGAGGCTGCCGTACGCCTCTTCCCTGCACGGTCTGCGGCATCTCACGATGCTCGAGAAGCTCGACCTCCGCCAGTGTGACGGGCTCACCGACCTCACCGAGATCGGTGAACTCACCCGTCTCACGGACCTCGATCTGAGCAGCTGCACGGGCGTGCGGGACCTCACGCCGGTCGGCCGCCTCACCCGGCTGACCCGCCTCGATCTGAGCTGGTGCGGCGCCGTCGAGGACTTCGAGCCCTTGCTGAACCTCGGCGGTCTGCGTCAGCTGAGGCTGAGCCGGACCAAGGTGCGGTCCCTTCGTGGCTTCGGCGGGGCACTGGCCGCTCTGGAGACACTGGATCTCCAGTCCTGCGGGTCTCTCACGGACCTGGACGGACTCGACGAGCTGCCGCGTGTCGCGCACCTCCGACTGAGCGGCGACCGGCTCGGCGACCTCTCGCCGTTCGCGGCTCTCCCGCGGCTTCACTCCCTCGACCTCGACAGATGCGGCGAGCTGACGACGCTCGAAGGGCTGGACGGCCACCCGCGGCTGGTGAAGCTCGGCATCCACGGCGCTCCGCTCCTGCGCACGACGGAGGGTCTGGGCGAGCTGCCGGCGTTGCGGGAGGTGACTCTGACCGGCTGCTCCACGCTGGCCGACCTCAAGGGCCTCGGCCGCCTGCCCGCGCTGCGCACATTGATGATCAACGGTTCCGCCGTCCGCGGCCTCGGTGATCTGTCCGGATCCCCCTTGTCCACACTGACCCTGCTGTACATGGAGGACCTGGAATCGTTCAGCGCCCTTCAGGAGTGCCCGGGACTGAGGGAACTGACCCTCCGTTTCCTGACGGACGGCCCCTCGGCCGAGGGCATACCGGTGGAACGGCTCAGCTCACTCACCGTGGCCGGCCCACGCTGGGCCGCGTTGAAGGACATCACCCTGTTCACCGCTTCGCCCCGCCTCGCGGAACTCGACCTGCGCCACTGCCGGTCCCTGACGGACCTCGGGCCCCTGCTCGACATGCCGGCGCTGTCACACGTCCACCTGTCGGAACGGAACGTGACCTCGCCCTCGGGGGTTCCCGATCCGGTGGTGCCCGGACTCAGGGCACACGGCGTGACCGTCACGCTGCACCCCTGACCGTCCACGAACCGCCGCCCACCCGGCGGCGATTCCCCGATCCGAACCCGCCCGACCGCAAGGAGACCGCCCGTGCCCCCCGAAACGCCGGACATCCTGAACGACTTCCGTGAGAGCGCTCTGGCAGAGGGCATCCCCCCGGACGACATCGCACGGTGGACGGACCTCGCCCGGCCCTGTGCCTTTCTGGGCACCCGGGGCGACGGGCCCGTGGTGGGCAGGCTCGGCGGGCCCCTCATGCTTCCCGCGGACGTCTCCGACCCGTGGTGCAAGCTCGCCGCCACCATCGACCTCGCCGCGCTGCCCGCCGGAGCGACCGACCTCGACCTGCCCGCCGACGGCCACCTGCTGCTGTTCGCCGACCCCGACCCCGACCGGATCGGGCAGGGAAACCTGGGCACCGCACTCCACATTCCCGCCGGCACGCCCGTCGAGGAACGCCCCGCGGACCTCGACCCGGAATGGAAGAACTACCCGTACGAGACGGACTTCCCGGAAGGCCTGCTCCGGTTGAGTACCGACGTCTCCCTGCCGTACTGCACCTCGGTCCATGCTCCCGGGCAGCCCTTGGGCTGCGTGGCTCACCCGGACCATCCCCATGCGAACGAACTGATCGAGGTCTGGTCCGAGATGCCGGGTGAGGGCATGGGCCTCGGGCTTCAGCTGGGTGGATACGCCGAGGACGAGTACTGGGCGGAGGACCCCAGTGTGGCGGCCGGGCGGGAAGCGGCACGCGCGGTGGCCCGAGGCGATCTGCCCGCGCCCGATACGGACGTACGTCCCGAGGACTGGGTGTGCCTCGCCCAGTGGATGCATGGGCTCGACGGTCTGGAGATGGCCCTCTACTCCTGGTCGATCGCCCGGCAGGACCTGGCCGCGGGACGCTTCGACCGGGTCTACGCCACGATGACCTGGAACCCGTGACACCTGCGGGACGCCGGCCCGGGATGCCGCCGCCACGGCGGGATGCGCCGGACGAGCCCGTTCCGCTCCTCGGCCCTCTTTCGAGCGCTCCGGCGGCCTACTGGTGAGCCCGGACGGCGGTGGCGTCGCCCGGCACGGTCCAGCCGATGCCGTCAACGGCGCCCACTCCCGTGCGGACGGCGGCGAGGACCGGTTCCCCCGTGCCGTCGACGGCGCACCTGAGGGACGGGCGCGGAAAGGCGCCCGTCCCTCAGGCCCGGCTCAGAGCTCCCGGTAGTAGACCGCGACCGGGAGCGCGGTGCACCCGAGGCGCTCGTAGAGGGCGCGGGCGGGTGCGTGGAAGGGATCTCCTCCGGTGCCGATCTCGACCACCTCGGCCCCGAGGCTCCGCATCCGCGCGAAGGCGTGCTCGCACAGGGCGGTACCGACGTGGTTGCGGCGGTGTTCGGCGGAGACGGCGAGGTGGCTGACGGTGCCGTTCCGGCGGGCGGGGTCGACGCTCCACGCCACGTAGCCGGCGATGTCGCCGTCGGCCTCGGCGACATCGACGTACATGTGCCGCTCGGGGGCGTGGAGTTCGGGCACCTGCTTGCGGTAGTCGTCGCGCCAGTCGCCGTGCTGGTTGGCGAAGACGGCCTCACCGACCAAGGTGCGGAAGGAGTCCTCGTAGAACGGCCGGAACGTCTGGATGGTGAGTTCGGTCAGTCGCGCCAGGTCGTGCGGGGTGAACGCGCGAATGAGCATGGGAGTGCGCCTTTCGGGCTGAGGGCTGGACACCCAGGGAGGGGAGAAGGGCTGGGTCGGCCCGCTCCCGGCCGACGCGGTCGGCGGCGAGGGGGCCCTCAGTGACGCGTACGCAAGGCGGCGAAGCACTCCATGGCTCCCAGCGTAACGCCGGCGGCACGGGCGCCGCCCGGCCGTGATCGCTCGTCTTAATCGATTGCCGCCGCTCGCTCCGGTCCGATAGGAAGACCGCATGTTGAGGGGAACCAGGGTCGGGCTCAGGGACCGGCACGAGGACGACATCCCGGTCCTGCGGGCCGAGCTTTACAACGACGTGGTCAACGCCGCGCGGGCCGAGGGCGCGCCGTGGCAGCCGGTCACGTCGAAGGACCCCCGCCTCGCCGTCGACTACGCCGCCGAGGGTGTCGTCCCCTTCTCCGTGGTGGAGCTGGAGAGCGGCACGCTGCTCGGCACCGCGAACCTGTGGGGCATCGACAGCCACAACCGCAACGCCCACATCGGCCTCGGCCTGCTCCCCGCCGCCCGCGGCAAGGGATACGGCACGGATGTCGTCGCGACCCTGTGCTACTACGGCTTCGTCGTGCGCGGCCTGCACCGCCTGCAGATCGAGACGCTGTCGGACAACGAGGCGATGATCCGCTCCGCGGAGCGCAACGGCTTCACCCGCGAGGGAGTGCTCCGCAACTCGGCGTGGGTGCTGGGGGAGTTCATGGACGAGGTGGTGCTCGGACTGCTGGCGGGGGAGTGGACGGCGGGTGGGGTGGTGTAACCCCCTGCCGGGGCTGTAGCGCCGTCAGCCCTGGTGCCTACGCGAGCCACGCGCCCCGGTCGGGTATCCGCGACAAGGTCACCGGGCGGGCACGTCCGTTATGAAGTGCGCCCAGGCCTTCTTTGAGACCTTGAGCCGTGGGCCCGACGACCGCTTCGAGTCTCTTATGAGCACGACGACAGGTGTGAAAGCCGCCTCCAGGCATTCAGTCGTGTTGCCGCCGCTGTACGACGACTTGAACCACTGGGGCTTGTGAACGGGCGGTTGGCCGACTGCCATTTACAGCTCCTCGCGTACACGCTGGATCAGGGAAGAGGATGCCTCCATGTCCAACGCTTGTGCGCGGAGGTACTCGAACGCAAGCCGATAACGCTCGAGTTCCTCCTCCTTCTCAAGGAAGAGCGAGCCGGTGTGGAAGTCGACGTAGACCACGTCGAGGGCTGATTCGGTGCCGCCGAGGATGACGAAACTGCCGAGTGCTGCGGAGTGCGCACCTTGGGAGAACGGCAGCACCTGAAGCGTGACATGAAGGGACTCGTTCGCTTCCAGCAGTCGGCTGAGCTGTTCCTTCATGGTGTCCGGTGAGCCGACGACCCGGCGGATGACGGACTCGTCGAGGATCGCCCACAGCCGCGGCGGGTCGGGGCGTGTGAGGATCTCCTGCCGCTTCATACGGATGTCGACGAGCCGCTCGATCTCAGCCGGCGCCAGCGGGATCTCGTTAGCCTTCTGCAGAGCGGTGCTGTAGGCGCGGGTCTGCAGAAGGCCGGGGACGTACACACAGGAGAAGTGGTCTTCCCGTACGGCCTCGTCTTCCAGTGTGAGCAGCAGATTCATGCTCTCCGGGATGGAGTCGGCGAAGGAACTCCACCAGCCCTGCTGCTTGGCGTCCTTAGCCAGCCTGACGACGGCCTCTCGCTCGGCACCGGTTGCTCCGTACTCGCGGCACAGCGCGTCGACGACGATCCACTTCACCGGGCCCGCCTGCGTCTCGTAGCGGCTGACCGTGGCCTTGGATACGCCGACCAGCCGCCCGGCTTCCTCCAGCGTCATGCCGCTGCGGGCGCGCAACTTGCGCAGCGTGGAGCCCAGTTGGCGGCGACGCGTTGTGGTCCTTACGGACATGGGACTCCTCTGAGGCATAGGCCTGGCGGCCGTTCGGGCGAGAACAGGCTAGGCAGGGCGGGCTTGCGCCACGTGCGGATTCACCCGATCGAGGCTCGTGAGAAGTTACATGGTGAGAGTTCTCTGTGCCATGCTCGATAGCGCAACGCCACATTGCGCGATCGGTTCGTCACGAAGCGCATCCAGTGAGTGGCGTGGGAGGGAGAACTGCTGTGCCGGGGACCTACTTGGAGGCCGTGCAGCACCGCTGTGTGCTGCCTTTTGAAGCGCTGCCCAGCGAAGTGCGTCTGCTGCGGCACGCTGCGGCCGCCCAGCTGAGCCAGTGGGGAGTGCCGGCCGTGGGGGACGCGGCGCAGCTCGTCGTGACAGAGCTGGCGACGAACGTCATCAAGCACGTGGGTGAGGGTTCTGCGGCGACACTCATCCTTGAGCGGAAGCGTGAGCGGCTGCGCGTCGAGATGCACGACAAGGCCAGCGCGCTGCCTTCGCTGCATGCTGCTGGCTGTGACTCTGAATGCGGCCGGGGCCTGCACATGCTGGCTGCGATGGCCGTGGACTGGGGAACGGTTGCCACGGCCGCCGGCAAGGCGGTGTGGTGCGAGATCGAGCTCGGCCAGGACACCGGTTGCCTCCGGATGGAGCGGGCTGCCGATGCGCTGGAGAGCTATCGGCTGCGCGGTGGGGCGCTCCAGCAGGGCCGGTGTGACGTCGTCCTGGAGGAGACAGCGGTCGAGCTGATCGCAGATCTGCTGCACTGGACGAGCGCGCGGGGCCTGGACCCGGACGATGTGCTGGACCGGGCCCAGATGCACTACGAGGCTGAGGCGGAGGCTGCCTAGTGGACGCCTTCCTCAGCGGGCCTCCGCATCCGCTCACGGAGCGCGTCCGGCGTACGCCAGGATTCTCCTGGGCGAACCCTGTGACACATGCGATGGCAGTTGGCGCAAAGGCATGCGAGGTCGTCCAGCTTCGTCTCCCTGACTCCGGAGACATGAAGAGGAGTGATGTGATGGACCTCGATGTAACCGTCCCCGAGGTCTCCGTACGCTCGGGCGAAGTCGAAGGCGCAGACCTCGCATTGCAAGGGGAGTCCTTGTCCTCGCACATGTCCGATCTTGCGGGCGCGCAGCTTGGGGTCACGCTCACGTGCGAGCGCTCGGCGGACCAAAAGGCGGCCTTCGATCGCCGATGTGCCCGTCTCGTCCACTTCATCGGGCTGGGGCCGAATGCGGTACAGCTCGCCAGACCCGATGGCATCCTTGAGCGCCTCCGCAGCGAGACACATCTCCGTCTCCCGCTCAGTGAAGGCCTGGATCATCAGCAGGGTGGGCTTCCCGCACCGTGTGGCCTTGCCGGCGTAGGGCGGGTGGTTGGTCATGAAGTCCGTCGTCTTGCGGCTCACACTGTCCGGCGACCGGAAGCCGGGAAGGCTGCGGGCCTCCGGGGCATGGAGGGGCAGCGAGCGGAGCAGGTGAGACAGCTCCTGAACCTCGGGATCCCCGGTCCGCAGTTCGCGCCAGCCGTTCTTCACGACCAGGGCACCCGCAAGCACAAGTTCATCCTCGGTCCAGGCAGGTATCCGCATGGGCAATATCGTATGAGTGTTCGGCGTGGCGGAGGGTGCGTTCTGGGAACCGGGAGGCGTGCTGCACACTTGGTCAGGTCTCGTTGTCAGTGGGGTCTGTCACCCTCAGTGATGGTGGATCGCAAGATGTGTCTGCCGCTGCACGGCTGTAAGGAGGGGGCATGACCCACACGAAGGAAGCTCACGGTGTCCAGGGGACACCGATGGAGCCTCAGCTCACTTCGATCGAGATCTGCGCTGGGGCCGGAGGTCAGGCCATCGGTCTCCATCAGGCTGGCTTCGGTCACTTGGCCTTGGTGGAGATCGACGCACACGCGGTCGAGACACTCAAGCTGAACATCGAAGATCACGAGGTGTGGGCTTGGGAGCGGGAGCACTGCGACGTTCTGGCCGGTGACGTCAAAGAGTTCGACCCTTACCGGGACGTCAAGAAGAGTGCTGAGCTGCTGCGGATGCGAGGCCTCGATCTGCTTGCTGGTGGCGTGCCCTGCCCGCCCTTCTCTCACGCCGGCAAGCAGCTCGGCAAGGATGACGAGCGGGATCTCTTCCCACGCATGCTCGAATTGGTCGAAACCCTCAACCCGCGCGCCGTCATGATTGAAAACGTGCGCGGCATCATGGACCCCAAGTTCTCGGACTACCGGGACTGGATCACGGCCCGGTTGCAGGGTGGAGAATACCGAGGTGACGACGGCCAGATGGCCAAGGACCCCGGTCTTGGTTACACGGTCGCGAAGTGGGGAGTCCTGGAAGCCAGCGACTTCGGAGTGCCGCAGCTCAGACCGCGTGCGGTTCTCGTGGCCTTTCGTGATGACGTCATCAAGGACTTGAAGTACGAGTGGCCGACGCCTACCCATGAGGAACCAGTGAGCGTGGCTGCAAAACTCCAGCCATCGATGCTGGAGCGGTACTCGCGGTATTTCGAGGGAATCCACTCGCAGCGGGCCCGCGATGCTTACGAAACGTGGCTTCGCAAGGCGGAGGAACGAGACGCCGAGTTGAAGGGCAAGGGCGGTGGCATCGCCCCGACTCTCGTGGGCGGCTCCAAGAAGCACGGCGGCGCCGACCTGGGGCCAAGTCGCGCGAAGGCAGCCTGGAGGCAGCTCGGTGTCTCTGGAATGGGCGTCGCCAATGACATCGCGACGTGCGAGAAGAAGCAGACCGAAGACCGTGACCTCTTCGGTCCTGATGGGCCGATGCTCACGGTGCGGCAGGCAGCCATCGTCCAGGGATTCCCGATGGAGTGGGACTTCTTCGGCGGGAAGACGGCGCAATACCGACAGGTCGGTAACGCGTTCCCGCCGCCCGTGGCCAAGGCCGTGGGGCAGTCGATCGCCGACGTGCTCAGGGCAGCACAGGAGCGTGACCGCTCCGAGGCTAAGCCTGCTTGAGCTTCGCCTGCGTGCTGCCCCGATTGCGGTGCTTCTCCACCTCTGCAGCGATGCGTGCGGCGCACTCCTCCGGTGCCTCGTGCTCCCAGAACCGGAGCACCGTCCAGCCCGCCTCTGTCAGGCGCTGGTCGGTGTCCCGGTCACGGGCTACATTCCGGGCGACCTTGTCTGACCAGTAACCCTCGTTGGTCTTCGGGGGGACGTAGTGCTCAGGGCATCCATGCCAGTAGCAACCGTCGATGAAGATGGCCACCTTCGCCGGACGGAAAACCATGTCAGCCGTCCGGCGAAGGTCGGGCAGCGGCCGCGCTGCCACTCGGTAGCGGAGGCCCTGGGCGTGGACCAGCCGCCTGATCAGCTTCTCGGGCGTGGTGTCGCGGCTGCGGATGGCCTGCATGTTGCGCCGACGGGCCGCCGAGGAGGCCCAAGAGCCGGCGGGCGGCACCCAGACCTCCTTGCCGACCGTCAGGGCAGCAGTGGTGTCCCGGTCAGTGTCTTTTTGATCAGGCTTCTTCTTCACCGACGACCCTGGGTAGACGAGGGGCTGTGATCACGGGGTCGTCTGGATACGCGAGGACCCATTCGCGTCCCTCCAGCTCAACACATGGACGGTCGCCATGATGCGGCATGGCCTCGGCCACCCGGAAGCTGACGAACTCACCTCGCTGGGGAACCACGGCTCCGATCTTCCTGGCGATCTCGCGATGCTTGCTGTACGGGCCGGCTATGACGATGCCATCCCGGCGGAGAACTGTTCGTGCTCGGCCCTTACCCTCACGCAGCCGAGCCATGTAGTCGAGCTGCTGCGCAGCCGTCCGGACCGTCCCTCGTCCGATGCGGCGGTTCTGAACTCTGCGGAACAGCTCGATGACGCGTTTCTGGCCGGACTTCTCACTGAGAATGGCGGAGCGTGTGGATTCCGGCAGATGCAGCAGAACGTTCTCAGGGAGCTCCGCGTCCCGCCAGATCCAGTGCACCGCATCGTCCCGGTGCTCCGCCTTAAGCGTCAGCTTCTTGTCTCGGTTGCTGCCGCTGTTGAGCCATTCTCTTCGCACCCGGAGTATGCCAGCGCTCCACTTGCTCTTGCTGTCATCCGCCCACACCAAGAGGCAGAGGTAACCCATGGCTTCCGGAGGGATCATCCACCCGCCGAAGGTCTGAGAAAACTTGCAGTCGACATCGATGCCGAGGATGCGGTAGTCCATGGGGTGCTTGTCGTCAACGCTGCCCACGTCACGACCGTCGTCGAACTCGAACTCGCGTTGCAAGTTGATCTCAACGAGCGTGCCCGCGTGAGTCTTCTCCGTTTTGAATAGCTGATTCCATGCGAATCTTCCGGTCACCTCGCCGTTCAGCAGCTGGTCGATGGTGTCGCGGAGAACTGCGCCGAATCTCTTCCCTTCTGGATCGAGGGAGAGGATGTGATCAGCCACCTTTTGTACGTCGAGGTCTTGCTCCAGCGCATCCTGCATCGCGATGCGGGAGGCGGCCTGCACAGTGACGTCTTCGTCGAAGGGCAGCAATGTCCGTCCTGTTCGTGTCAGCCAGTCTGTCCGGGTATTGCGTGAGGGCGCTGCCTACGAGGAGGACTCCGAGGGAACCGTGGCCTCACCTTCATGGCGCGAGTTCTTGGCTCGGAAGCGCACCAGGCGCCTGTCTCCGCTGGTCGCCGACCGCGGCGGGATGAGGGTGAAAGCCATCACAATCCTCGACGGATCCGCGACGCCGTTGTGGACCGCGGCCTGAACGCTGTCCTGACTGCTGCCCTCCACGACCGGGTAGAGCAACGCCACCCCCGTCCTGGGACCGATGAGGGTGCTTCCACCAGCAGCGGCGCCATCGATGAGCCGTTGCGCTGCCGTGCGGTGCTCCACGCTGGCGATGCGGCCGAAGCTGCTCTTGCCGGCCTGGATGCTCCGTCGGACGAGAGACAACGGGGCAGAGCCGAGAACGCTCGCATCGACGCGGTTGCCCGAGGCCAGCCGAGGCGAGATGAGCAGCCAGTCATCCACCCGTGCGAGGGTGCCGTCAAGCTGCTGCAGGTAGCTCAGGTGCGGGTCGAAGTACCGCGGCCGTTCCCACTCGAGCTTGAGCAGCACACTCAGCAGGTCGCCGTGAGCAACGGTGCCGGTGAGCGCCGTGAACGTCCGCGAGAGAGGGCTTGAGCTGTCCGGGGGGTTGTTGAACGGCACAGGCTCTGGAGCCAGCGCGTGAAGCAGCGGCCGCCAGTGTCCGGTGTTGCGCTTCATCACTGAGCCGGACAGCGGGTACGAAGCAGGCTCGATGGGGCGACCCGGGGAGCGGATCTCCACCAACTCGGCGTTGAACATCTTGTTGCGAGCCGAGGGCTTGAGCCACGGCAGGTGCTGCGCCACGAGCGGCGGAATTTGGACAGGGGTGACTTGGGGCTTGCCGTCGACCAGCTCGGCGTACTGGGCAAGCTGCTCTCGGAAAGTCTCCTCGTCACGGCAGACAGCCTCGTACGCCTCATAGAGGTCGACGGACTTGTCGCGGCCGAACGACTCCTCCCGGCCGATGTACAACCGGACGAGATCCCGGTATCCGGGACGGAAGCCGAACCAGCGGCCCATCTGCATCAGGGTGTCGGCCTGCTGGGTGGTGCGGCGGTAGTAGGTGACGGTCAGGCCCTCGACCGTGAAGCCGCGGGAGAGCTTCGTACCGCCCACGAGGATTTTCCAGACGTTCGGTGTCCGGTCAAAGTCCAGGTCAAGCTGGGCGAAGTACCGGTCGGTGTCCCCGTTCACGACGATGACCGGCTGCCCTCCGCTGCCGATGCGTTGCCGTGCGGCATGCACGTACGGCCGCAGCTCCTCGTAGGAGGACGGCGAGGGCAGATCGCCTGCCTGAGCCGCACTGACGAGCCCGAAGTCGGTCTCCCAGAGCGCCGCGAGACGTTCATGTCCTGCAGTGGAGCTGTAACCCGCTTGATGCCACATGGTGTTGATAAGCAGTGCCAGGTCAGCGTGGTCGTCCTGCCGCACTGACTGGTGGGCGAGCATAGTGTGGTGCCGGAAGGCGGCGTCAGGCATTCCGTGGTCAGCGCGATAGAGCTTGAGGGCGCCGGACAGGACGAAGGCGTCCATGGCCTCCTGGAGTCTGTCTCCCGTCGACGCGTAGATCCCGCGCACGTGGGCTTTCTCCTGCGAGTTGGCGTATGTGCGCTGGTCCGTGGGCACGGGCGAGTTCAGGTCGTGGAAGTCCTGAACGCCCATGTACCCGGCCGGCCGGGGCAGCGAGATCAGGAAGTCGCTGGGGAAGATGTCCATGTCGTCACCGGGGTCGATGAAGACGTTGGCGAACGGTGTCGCGGTGTAACCGACGTACTGGGCCCGCGGGAGCAGCCCGAGGAGCTTGGAGATCAGGCCGTTGATTGCGGTGCGCTCGGTGCTCCCGCGCTCCCACTTCTTGGGGTCGGAAGTGTTGACGGATGCCTGGTCAGACTCGTCATCAATGATGAGAGCGGGCAGTTCACCCAGGATTCCGTGAATCTGCTTGAGGTCCTTGACCAGTTTGGTCAGGACGCTCTTGTTCTTCTTCACCACAAGGATCCGCGCGGCGGCATGGTGCAGGTTTGCCGGATCATGCAGTGGCTGGGTCGGGACACGCTTCTCGAACTCAAGCGCACGGATGCCTTGAGCCAGGCTCTTGTAGTCGTTGTCACGAGTTGTCAGTCGCTCGATGTCGAAGGCGCCGAGCGTGGAGGGCCGGCCACCATGGCAGACGAACTCGGGCCACCCCTCGTCATCGCCTACGTAGTCCACACCCACAAGGGAGTCGACGTCCGTGACGTCGGCACCGCGCAGGATGTTTTCCTGGCCGATCAGCTCCATGTCCAGGCGCCGCTGCGTCTGGGCACGCAGGAGGTTGAGAGTGCCGCCCAGCACGATGACGAGCCGGTACCCGGCGTCGATCGCCTTGGCGGCCACCCCGGTGAAGTTGGCCGTCTTGCCGGACTGGACGTAGCCGACGACTAGACCCTTCGCCTGGCGGGCCGTCGGCTGCTCCGGGTCGGTGAGCCGCTCCACTACTGCCTTGCTCGCCTGGTCCAAGCTCGCGATGGCAGCTTCGGACCAGCCTTTCTCTCGGAGCTTCCGCTCGTATGCCGTCCAGTAGAAGTTCCTGGCAGCCGCACGTTCAGCGGTGTACCAGGGAGTGAACTCCCGGGTGATCACCGTTGCTCCGGGCACTTTCGCCACGGGCATGGCCTGATCCAGGGCTTTGCAAACATCACTGCCGAACCCCAGGTGCTCGTAGATCACGGCACGCCGCTCATCCGTCCGGGCGGGAGTAGTTCCGCCCCAGGGCGGGCTCTCGGCAAAGTCCCAGGCCGTCAGGTGCCGGTTCCACAGAGCGATCAGCGCCTCGTCCCCGTTGAGGAGAGATGAGCGGAACAGTTCCTCGCTCAGATCGGCGTCCGGATACACCTCAGCGGCGAGCCTGGCCCAGGACGCGAAGGTACGCGGCAGGCTGCCCATTCCCGCCAGTGCGGAGGTGTGAATGTCGAGCAGCACAGCAGATGAAGTGGTGGTCATAGTTCCCCCCAGTCAGGACTGATGTGAGAGCGGTACCGGCTAGTCAGCTGCCTGCGCGCGGCGCTCGCGGTGGGCGCCTGCGGCGGCCAGCAGAATCGTGTTCCAGTAGTCCACCCGGTCCTGCCGGCCCCGTTCCCAGCGGCCGAGGCCGAAGCAGTCCTCAAGCAGCAAGTACAGAAGAGTTTTCGTCACAGGCACGTCGTTGCTCCCGCCGCGCCGCCCGTCGTTGAAGTCGCTGCGGAAGGCCTTGTTGAGCAGGACGACGTTGTTTTCGCGGTCCAAGTCGAAGAACTTGTCCACGGGCAGCGTGGCCCAGATGAAGGCGATCGGCTCCTCACCCGGCTTCTCGGGCAGCTCTTCCTTGATGACCCGTTTGATCGCCGGGTCCATTCCCTTGCCCGGGGGAGTCACTGCCTTGCGCACGATCTCGTTGCGCTTGGCCCCTTCCCGGTAGGTGGCCTCAGCGTCATTCAGGTACTGGTGGAAGGTGTGTCCGGCTGCGTCTGCGGCCATCTCCACACCGAGTGTGAAGGCAGGCGTGACGGTGACGCTTTCCTTCTTGACGTCCAGGCTCAGGACGCTGTTGTCGTGGGCCGGCAGGTCGACCTCGACACGGGCGAGCGCCAGGTGCCCCTCCGGATTACGCAGGCCGTTCCAGCCGCCAGCCTGGACCAGACGGTTGTTGCGGTAGAAGTAGAAACCCTGCCGGTCCGTGAGGGAGCCGATCTGCCGGAACCCGGCCTGCTTCGACTTCGCGGGCCAGATGTGCGCGGTCAGCTGGACGTCGCCGAGCCCCTCGACGGGGGCAGTGAAGGTCCGCGGGTACCGCGCCTTTCCAGGCACCTTGTAGCCAAACGGATCCAGTGCCTGCACGGCGATGTGGTCGACTTCCTCACCGAGCTCCCCCTCGGCGCTGCTCACGTCCCACACCGCGATGTCGAGCGCGAGACCGTCCTGCAGGAACCGGTGCAAGTAGAGACCCAGGTGAGTTTCGAGGCGAGCGATGGCTTTGGACAGGAAGTGGTCACTCTGGCCGGTCGTCACGGTCTCGAAAGCCCGCACTTGGTCCCAGCGCACGATCGAGCCCTGCCACTCGATGATGCCGTCGTACCGGTCCACGAGTTCTTGTGCGTACCGCGGGTCGACCGTGTCACAACGGAAGCTGTCCTCGATGCCCTCTGCCGTGAGCCGCCGGCCGGCCGCGCGACTGCGCTTGGTGCGGCTCACCACGGTCAGAGAAGCCGCGTGGGAGAGCGATGCGGCTTTCAGCCCCGTTCCGTACATGCCGAGGGCGTTGTCCCCGTACTCGCGGCGCCGTCCCACCGTCATGGCTGCGTCCAGTCCGGCGTCGTCCATGCCCCTGCCGTTGTCGATGACCAGCAGAGTGAGGATGCGCTTGGCGTCACGCAGAAAGTGCACGACGATCTTGTCGGCTCCCGCATCGATTGAGTTGTCGACCAAGTCGGCGATGGCGACCTCGAAGCCGTAGCCCTGATTGGTCAGTGCCTTGCCGTAGCCGGCGTCTGGCGGCAGATGTGTGCTGCCGGTAGTGGGGACCTCGTACTGCCAGACGGTGCCGGGCTCGTAGGGCATGTGCTTCCTCGCGTACACAGGTCTGGGCGTCGTCAGCGCATGACGGCCCTCCGCTTCAATTGGCTCGTGTGACGGTACTGCAAAGGTCGGACATTGAAAGTGTTGAGTCTTGAAGTGGGGGGATTGGTCCTGAATTTGTCGCCATGAGGTGCTCCGTCCTGCGTTTTCGTTGCAGTTAGCGGTCCTCGCGGATTGGCAGTGAGGCCTGACGGCCGCACTCTGGGAGCCCGGAGCCATGCCCGGCATGAGCTTGCCATGTGGTGCAAAGCGGCGCAGCTGACGTCGACGTCTACCTCGCCGAGGTTCCAGACGACCGCACAGCCGTGCTGACGCGGTTGCGTGAGCTGTGTCGGGCCGAGCTCCAGGGCTTCACGGAGGTCATGGCCTACGGCATGCCCGCGTATGAGCGCGGCGGTGTCGCGGAGGTCGCCTTCGCCAGTCGGAAGCAGTACATCTCCGTCCACCTGATGCGCCCCGACGTCCGCGACGCCTTGGCCGAGCGACTGGTCGGCCGCGACATGGGCAAGAGCTGCCTGTGCTTCCTGCTAAGGGCCACGGCCGTCTCGCCGGGCGCCGTGTGCTGACCGGTCGGCAGGGCCGCGCCGTGCGCCCCCCTTCCTCCTCCCGCGGTCTCGCGGACCAAGTCCGCCGGCCCACCTCGGGCCGGCCGGTTGCAACCTCCGGCATCGGGGGATCTCGGTCCGGTGGCGGACGGCGGGGCCGGGGGCGGCGGGTGGAATGAGGGGTGTGCGCCGGGCCGTCAGGGCGGACGCGTGCGGCGGGGCCACGCGGTGCCGCCTGCGCGACTGCACGGGGATCCGGATCACGGCCGGCCGGCGGGAAGGACGCCGACCATTTGAGTTGTGCGCAATCTAGTTGCGCACAACTCAATGGGACGCTATCTTCTTCATCAGTGCTCAGCGCACACCGGACCTCAACGGAAGGGCAACGCCATGCCGTTCATCACCGTCGGCCAGGAGAACTCCGCCTCCATCGACCTCTACTACGAGGACCACGGCACCGGGCAGCCGGTCGTGCTGATCCACGGGTACCCGCTCGACGGCCACTCCTGGGAGAAGCAGTCCGCCGCCCTGCTCGCCGCCGGCTACCGGGTCATCACCTACGACCGCCGCGGGTTCGGCCGGTCCAGCCAGCCCACCACCGGCTACGACTACGACACCTTCGCCGCCGACCTGAACGCCGTCATGGAGACCCTCGACCTGCGCGACGCGGTCCTCGTCGGGTTCTCCATGGGCACCGGCGAGGTCGGCCGCTACCTCGGCACCTACGGCTCGGAGCGGGTCGCCAAGGCCGCGTTCCTCGCCTCCCTCGAGCCGTTCCTGCTCAAGACCGACGACAACCCCACGGGCGTCGACGGTGCCGTCTTCGAAGGCATCAAGCAGGCCGTCACCGACGACCGGTACGCCTACTTCACCGCCTTCTACCAGGACTTCTACAACCTGGACGAGAACCTCGGCACCCGCATCAGCGAGGAGGCCCTGCGCAACAGCTGGAACGTCGCCGCCGGCGCCTCCTGGTACGCCTCGCTCGCCAGCGTCTCGACCTGGACGACGGACTTCCGCACCGACATCGAGAAGGTCGACGTCCCGTCGCTGATCCTGCACGGCACCGCCGACCGCATCCTCCCCATCGAGGCCACCGGTGAGCCCTTCCACCGGGCCCTGCCCGACGCCGAGTACGTCGTCATCGAGGGCGCCCCGCACGGTCTGCTGTGGACCCACGCCCAGGAGGTCACCGACGCCCTCCTCAGCTTCCTCGCCAAGTAGGGCAACCGGTCCAGCAGGGCAACCGGCCCAGCAGAGGTACCGACCCGGCAGGGGTACCTGCCCAACAGGGGCGTAGGCCCAGGAGAAACACCCGTCACCGCACACAGCAGTGCGCCCGCCCGCCGGACGAACCGGCGGGCGGGCGCACTGTCACGCGTGCGTCAGAGCGCCGGCCCGTGGCACTCCCCGTACGTCCGCCCCGACCCGCACCAGCACGCCTCCGCGCGCTCCGGGGGCCACGCCACCGCGCGGCCCCGCGCCGCCAGCGTGGTCGCGTACTGGGGGAGCAGTGCCGGGTCGGCGGGGGAGGCCAGCTCCGAGGCCGCGAACGCCTCGTACGACGGGACCGTGCCGGTGACGATGCCCAGGTTCGGTGTGCCGGAGGCGGCCAGTTCGCGCAGGGCCGTCTCTATCGTCGCCAGGTGCGCCTCGTAGGAGGGGTACTCCTCCGCCAGGTCCGGGTACGCCTCCGTCAGCTCGGCCAGTTCACCGGCCGGCCAGTGCAGCACCGCCACCGGGAACGGGCGGGACAACGCCTCCCGGTACGCGCCCAGTTCGGCGCGCAGCCGCAGGATCTCCGCCTCCAGCTCCGCCGGGTTCTCCGAGCCCAGGGACCACACGCGCTTGGGGTCGTGCAACTCGTCCAGGCCGATGGGGTGGGTGTGGACGGAGTCCGCCACCGCGTCCCACTCGTCGTGCGGGGCGCCGAGCATCCTGCGCACCCGGTGCCGTCCGAGGAGCAGCGGGTGCGTGGCGCGCGGGGGCTCCGGTACCTCGGTCAGCAGCAGCCGGACCGCCTCGGTGAACGTCTCGTGCGCCTGCTGCAGTTCGTCGTGCGCCTCCAGCGCCTCCGCGACGATCACCCAGGGGGCGGCGTCGCGCGGGGCGGCCGCGCGGATGCCGTCGATGATCGCGCGGGCCTCGGCCTCGTGGCCATACTCCCACAGGTTGGAGGCCTTCAGGGCGCGGACCAGGTACGGGTTGTCCAGGTCGGCGCCCGAGGCCAGCAGGCGGTCGTAGAGGGCGGTCGCGGCGGGGCGGTCGCCGGACAGCTCCCGGTGGGCGGCGGCCCGCAGGAGCAGGGCCTCCGCGTCCTCGGGGTAGCGGTCGGCGAACCGCTCCAGGCGGGCGGCCTCGGTGGTGTGGTCGACGTTTTCGGCAGGCGTGTCGGGGCGCATGGGGGACACGGTACTGCCGACCGGTGACAGAAGTGAGGGCCCGACGGCCCTCGGGGACCGCCCTACGACCGTTCCCGCAGGGCCAGCACGCCCACCGCCGCGACCAGCGCCAGCACCGCGGAGACCACCATCGCGATGTCCGTGCCCCGGGCCAGGCCGCCGCCCGACGACGTCGCGATCGCGATGACGAGGGAGACGCCGGCGCACGAGCCGATGTAGCGCAGGGTCTGCTGGGCGCCGGAGCCCATCGCGGCGCGGGCGGCCGGGACCGACTCGACGGCGAGCAGCGGCAGTGCCGCGTTCAGCAGGCCGCTGCCGACGCCGGCGATGATCATGCCGGGGACGAAACGGGCCGTGGAGCCCGCGTCGATCGCGCCGAGCATGGTGATCACGCCGACGGCGTGCAGGGCGAAGGCGATGGCCAGCTGGACGCGGGTCGGGATCCGTCCGGCCAGGCGGCGGGCCTGGAGCGCGACGAGGAAGGCGAGCCCCGCCCACAGCAGGGACAGCAGGGCCGTGTGCATCGCGGACATGCCGAGCTGCCGCTGGAGCGCCGCCGGCAGGAAGCTGAACAGGCCGATCACCGACAGCCCCGTGAACAGACCGCCGACGGAGGAGGCGAGGAAACCGCGGTGGCGCAGCAGCGACAGGTCGATCATCGGCGTCGCCGTCCGGCGCTCCACCAGGGCGAACCCGGCGAGCAGCACGACCGTCGCCCCGAACAGCAGCAGCACCGGTGCCCGCAGCCAGCCGTCCCGGCCCAGGGTGAGGGCCGCGACCAGGGCGACCAGCGCCGGGCCGAAGGTCGCGGCGCCGGCGAAGTCGGGCCGGCCGCCGCGCGCGGAGCGTGACTCGGTGAGGGCCCGGCTGCCGAGGAGGGCGATCACCACGGCGGCGGCGCCGAGGACGCCGTAGACCGCGCGCCAGTCGGGTATCCCCGCGGCGAGCAGCGGGCCCACCGCGATGCCGCCGGTGACGAACGCCCCCCACACGCCTGTCGCCCGCAGCCGCCCCGCGGCCGTCGGGAAGGCGTGCACGATCAGACCCAGGCTGCTCGCCAGCAGGGCCGCGCTGGCCCCGCCCTGGGCGATCCGGGCCAGCGTGAACAGCCAGGTCGAGCCGGCCAGGGCGCCGAGGGCGGTGGTGACGCCGAGCGCCAGGGTGCCCCAGACGAAGATCCGGCGGCGGCCGTAGTCGTCGGCGAGGCTGCCGGCCACCAGCAGCAGGGCGGCGAGCCCGAGCGGGGTGCCGTTGAGCAGCCAGGCCTGCGCGGACAGCGGGGTGTGCAGGGCGGCCGCGGTGGCGGGGAGCGTCACGATCGGCGCGGTGTACGTCATCAGCGCCACGGCGGTGGCGGCGCTGGTCAGGGCCAGCGTGGCGGCCGGGCGCGGGGACGACCCGGCGGCGGGCCCGGACCCGGGGGCGGCGGTGCGCGGGGTGGTGTCCTGCGCCCGCGCGGCGGAGGCGGGGGTGGCGGTCATGTCGTCGGGGTCCTCTGCGGGATCGGGGACGGGTGGCGGGTGGTGGACGGGGATGAGTTCGTTCATTGAACCTACTGGGGTTCCACCACGGTAGCACCGGTAGGTTCAGTCAACGAACCATTAAACGGAAAAGTGGTTACAGTGGACGGCATGGCACTGGGCAAGGACTACGCGACGCAGGAGTGCTCCATCGCGAGCGCCCTGGAAGTCATCGGCGAACGCTGGACGCTGCTCGTCATCCGCGACGCCTTCTACGGCGTGCGGCGCTACAACGACTTCCTCGTCCACCTCGGCATCCCGCGCGCGGTCCTCGCCTCCCGCCTCCAGTCGCTGACCGCGCAGGGCATCCTCGAGAAGCGCCGCTACCAGCAGTCCCCGCCCCGCGACGAGTACGTCCTCACCGACCGCGGCATCGCGCTGTGGCCCACCCTGCGCGCCCTCGGGCTCTGGGGACGCGAGCAGCTCACCAAGCAGCAGCTGCGGATCTTCCGGCACGCCGCGTGCGGCACCGAGCTCGGCCCGTACAGCGACTGCCCCGCCTGCGGAACCGTCGTGGCCGTCCCCGACGTCGAAGTGCTACCGGGGCCGGACCTCGGCCGCGACCCGGCGGACCCGGTCAGCCGGGCGCTGCTCAAGCCCAAGCGGCTGCTCCAGCCCGTGGAGACCGACCCGGCCTGACATCCGCCCTACGGCGGGGCCTGGCACAATGCGGGTGCACGACGCACCGCTAGGCGGAGAGGGGGGACACGCCACATGACGCGGCACACGACCGCCCGACGGCCGGCCACGCGCTCCGCGCGCACCCTCCTCGCCCTGCTCTTCCCGCTGCTCCAGGCCGCCCTGCTGCTGACCCCGGCCCCCGACGGCGGACTCTCCCTGGTCCACGTCACCCTCGCCGCGACCGCCGCGGCCGGCGCCGCCCTCACCGTGTGCGCCGTGATCGCCGCCCGCTCCGCGCCCGCCGTGCCGCCCACCCGGGTACGCACGGCCCTGCGCGACCGCGACCGGCGTACCGCCTTCCTCCCTCAGCGAGATCCCGACGCCAGGGGGCGCACCCGCCCCCGAGCACCCGGTCACGCCCACCCGGCGACCGCCGCGTAGGGCATCCCTCAAGGGACCTCGCAGGGCATCTCTCCCACCGATCCCTCCGTTCCGCACGCCCGCGCGCGGGTCGTCATGCCGACCTTCCCACCCCGTCCCGGCCGTCTTCCGCGCCGGGACCCCCGGCACGACGAGACCCCCGGAGGGCTCACCCATGTCCGTCTTCGCCAGCCTGGTCGAGCACATCGCCGACCTGCTCCAGCCGATGTTCGGCCCGTCCGCCGCGGCCGCCGCGATCATCGCCTTCACCGCCCTGGTACGGCTGCTCGTCCACCCCCTGTCCCGGGCCGCCGCGCGCGGCCAGAAGGCGCGGACCGCGCTCCAGCCGCGCATCGCCGAACTGCGCCGCAAGCACGGCAAGAACCCCGAGAAGCTGCAGAAGGCCGTGCTGGAACTGCACGCCGAGGAGAAGGTGTCCCCGCTGTCCGGCTGCCTGCCCAGCCTGCTTCAGCTCCCCGCGTTCTTCCTGCTCTACCACCTCTTCTCCAGCGGCACGATCGGCGGCGAGCCCAACGCACTCCTCGGCCACCGGCTGCTCGACGCCCCCCTCGGCCATCGGTGGGCCGACGCGCTCGGCGACGGCGGGATGCTCGGCGGGGCCGGGCTCGTGTACCTGGGCCTCTTCGCGGTCGTCGCGGTCGTCGCGTACTTCAGCTACCGGCTCTCCCGCCGGATGACGGAGGCCTCGGCGGCCATGGCGGGCGCGGGGACGGGCGGCGCGGACCCGCGGGTACCGGGCGCCGCCGCCATGGGCGGGGTCATGAAGGTGATGCCCTTCATGTCCTTCTTCACCCTGGTCACCGTCGCCGTCGTGCCCCTCGCCGCCGCCCTGTACGTGGTCACCTCCACCACCTGGAGCGTGGTCGAGCGGTCCGTGCTGTACCGCTGACCCACGCGGCGGCGACGGCACGGGCGCGGTCCAGTACGTGAACCGGGTCTTGCGGAGTGGAGCGCCCGGCCTGGAGGATCGGCCGGTCCTCCGACGGCCGCGCCCGCCGCACCGGTCGTCCCGTCGGGCGGGCGCCCGCGAGTGAGGGAGACGTGACCATGAAGCTGCTGCGAGTCGGTACACCGGGGCAGGAGCGGCCCGCGCTGCTCGACGCCGGCGGCGCCCTGCGCGACCTGACGGGACTCGTCGCCGACATCGACGGGACGCTGCTGGCCGACGCGGAGGCCCTCGGCCGGATCAGGGCCGCCGCCGACGTCGGCGCCCTGCCCGTGCTGGACGGGGCGGCGCCGCGGATCGGGCCGCCGCTCGCGCGGATCGGCAAGATCGTGTGCATCGGGCTGAACTACCACGACCACGCCCGCGAGACCGGCGCCGAGCCGCCCGCCGAGCCGGTGATCTTCTTCAAGACACCGGACACGGTCGTCGGCCCGGACGACACGGTGCTGATCCCGCGCGGGTCCGTGAAGACCGACTGGGAGGTCGAGCTGGCGGTCGTGGTCGGACGCACCGCGCGGTACCTGGAGTCGGCCGAGGCGGGACTCGCGCACGTCGCCGGGTACGCCGTCGCCCACGACGTCTCCGAGCGGGAGTTCCAGATCGAGCGGGGCGGCACCTGGGACAAGGGCAAGAACTGCGAGACGTTCAACCCGCTCGGCCCGTGGCTGGTCACCGCCGACGAGGTGCCCGACCCGCAGGCCCTGTCCCTGCGGCTGTGGGTCAACGGCGAGCTGAAGCAGGACGGTACGACGGCGGAGCAGATCTTCCCCGTCGGTGAGGTCGTGCGGTACGTCAGCCAGTTCATGACCCTGTACCCGGGCGACGTCATCAACACCGGCACCCCGGCCGGGGTGGCGATGGGCCGGCCCGAGCCGAAGCCGTACCTGAGGGCGGGCGACGTGGTCGAACTGGAGGTCACGGGGCTGGGCCGGCAACGGCAGGTGCTGGCGCGGGCGTAGGGGGCGTGAGGGCGCGGGCCCGCGGGGCTTTCCCGCCGTGACCCGGCGTACGCGCCCTTCCCCGGCGGGCCCCGTCCCGTCACACTGGTGCCGCTCGACGCCGGTCCGCACCGGCTACGGGCGGGGCGGGGCGCGATCCGGGGGGAGTGAGCTGCGTGGCGGTGACCGACGATCCGTCCGACGACGAGGTGCGCGCGAGACTCGACGCGCATCTGGCGCGCCGTCAGGGCAGGCGGCCCCTGACGGCGGCGGACTTCTCCCTCACCCGACTGCACCTCCTCCAGGCCTCGGTCACCCGGCACATCGAGGAGCGCACCGAGTCGACGCGGCACGAGCCGGGGGACGTCGACCTCGCCGACCGGCCGCTCTACGAGGTCCTGCGGGACTACGAACTCGGCCCGCGCGACAAGCCTCTCCACAAGCCGGTGGAGCTGGTCAAGCGCGGCACGGTGAACGGCCGGTCGTGCGGCTGCGGCAACGGCCGGCAGCAGTGCCCAGACTGCAAGGGCGTGACCTACCGGTCGTGCGAGCCGGCTCGGCCGTGCCCGGTGTGCGAGGGGGTCACTCCGTGCGCCCAGTATCTCAAGCACGGTGGGCTGCCCGCCACCCCGGGCCGGCCGCCGAAGGCGCGGCGGCCCGCCCTGATGAGCGGGTGACCTGCGCGGCCTGCCGCACACCCGACAGCGCGTGCGCCGGCTGCCAGGGCTGGGGGAGGGTCCGGTGCGAGAGCTGCGGCGGGAAGGGACGCATCCCTTGCACGCCCTGCCGTGCGACTGGGACCGTCACCTGCGAAACCTGCCGTGGGAAGGGGAAGCTGACGTCCTGGACGGCCGGGCGGATCACCTGGACCGCGCGCACCGAGAAGGCCGAGTACCCCGACCCGTGGCCCCGGCGGGTGGCGGCGGACCTGGGAGCGGGTGCGTGGCACAAGAGCCGGCTCGGCTCCGGCGACCCGCTCCCCGACGACCTCTCCGCCGACCACCGCGCCGCGCTCGAAAGGCCCCTGCGGCACGTCAAGGGAGAGCAGGACCGCACGGTCGTGATCAACCGTCTCACCGTCGTCCGGGCCCGGCCACCCGGCGGGGGCAACAGGGAGTACTACCTCTTCAGGGACCTGACCGGTCAACTCGCCGTCTGCCAGCGGGTGTCGGACGAGGGCCGCAGGAAGGCCGCCCTGGCGGTGGCGGCGGTCGCGGTCCTCGTTGTCCTCGTACTCCTCCTGGTCGGGTGACCCGGGCTACGCCCGTGACAGGAAGTGCTCCAGCGCCTCCACCACCAGGCGATGGTCCTGGAGTTGGGGCAGGCCCGAGACCGTCACCGCGCCGATGACGCCGGCGCCCTCGACGGTGACCGGGAAGGAGCCGCCGTGGGCCGCGTAGGTGTCCGGGTCGAGGCGGGACGACTCCTCGAACGTCGTGCCCTTCGCCCGGAACCGCGCGCCCACCAGGTACGACGCGGAGCCGTAACGCTCCACCACCCGGCGCTTGCGGGCGATCCACGCGTCGTTGTCGGGCGTGGAGCCCGGCAGCGCGGCGTGGAAGAGCTGCTGCCCCGCGCGGTGGATGTCGACCGCGACCGGCGCCTGCCGCTCGCGCGCCAGCTCCACCAGCAGGGAGCCGAGCGCCCAGGCGTCCTCGTGGGTGAACTGCCGGAACACCAGGCGCCGTTCCTGCGCCTCCAGCTCCTCCAGGGTGGGCGTGAGCTCGGGGGACTGCTTCGGGGTGGTCACAGGGTCACCGTCACCTTCTCGGCGGCCGAACGGCGCGCCGCCTCAAGGACGTCGAGGGCGGCCGCCGCCTCCAGCGCGGTCACCGGGTTGGGGCCGTCGGCGAGCAACGCCCGTGCCACGGCCGCGTAGTAGGCGGGGTAGTCGCCCGGCAGCGTCCGTACGGGGCTGCCGCCGCCGGTCACCGGGGACTCGCCGGCGCCGACGCGGCCCCACAGCTCCTCCGGCTCCGTGCCCCACTCGGTGTCGTCGGCGCCCGGGCGCAGGCCGTCACGCAGGGCCGCCTCCTGGGGGTCGAGGCCGTGCTTGACGTAACCGGCCTTCGAGCCGAGTACGCGGAAGCGCGGGCCGAGCTGCGCGGTGGTCGCGGAGACGTACAGGTGCGAGCGGACCCCGCTCTCGTGGGTCAGCGCCAGGAACGTGTCGTCGTCGGTCCGCGCGCCCTCGCGGCGGACGTCCGTCTCGGCGTACACGGAGGTCACCGGGCCGAAGAGGACCAGGGCCTGGTCGACGACGTGGCTGCCGAGGTCGTACAGCAGACCGCCGACCTCCGCCGGGTCGCCGGACTCCCGCCAGCCGCCCTTGAGCTGCGGGCGCCAGCGCTCGAAACGGGACTCGAAGCGGTACACCTCGCCGAGCTCGCCGTCCGCGATCAGCCGGCGCAGGGTGAGGAAGTCGTTGTCCCAGCGGCGGTTCTGGAACACGGACAGGAGCAGGCCGCGCTTCTCGGCGAGGGCGGCGAGCGTGCGGGCCTCGGCCGCCGTGCCCGCGACGGGCTTGTCCACGACGACCGGCAGACCGGCCTCGAGGGCGGCGGTGGCGATCGGGACGTGCGTCCGGTTCGGGGACGCGACGACGATCAGGTCCAGCTCGCCGGCGCGGGCCCACAGCTCGTCCGCCGAGGCGGCGACCGTCACGTCCGGGGAAGCGGCGCGGGCCTGCGCCTGACGCTCGGGGTTCGAGGTGACGACCGTGTCGAGCGCGAGGCCCTGGGTCGCGGTGATCAGCGGGGCGTGGAACACGGAACCCGCGAGGCCGTAGCCCACGAGGCCGACGCGGAGGGGAGTGCCAGTCATGGTCCTACTTTCGCAACGCTGTTGCCAAAGTGCAAGGGCGAGCCACAATGGGCGGGTGAACAGGACGTACGGCGCCGGCCTGCGGGGCGCGAACGGGTCAGGGACGCGCGGGGCGAACGGCGGGGTCAACCTGCTCGCCCTGCGCAGCCACAACACCGCGCTCGTGCTCGACCTGCTGCGCACGGCGGGGGCGGAGGGCATCAGCCGGCTGGAGCTCGCCGAGCGCACCGGGCTCACCCCGCAGGCGGTCAGCAAGATAACCGCCCGGCTGCGTGAGGAGGGCCTCGCCGCCGAGGCCGGGCGCCGCGCGTCCACGGGCGGCAAGCCACGCACGGTGCTGCGGCTGGTGCCGGAGGCCGGGCACGCGGTGGGCGTGCACCTGGACCGTGACGAACTGCGGGCCGTGCTGGCCGACCTCGACGGGACGGTGGTGGCGCGACGGCATGCGCCGCTGGATCTGGGGGCCGGTGCGGAGGCCGTACTGGGGCGGGTCGCGTCGGCGGTGGAGGAACTGGCGGCGGAGGTTCCGGAGCGCGGCCCCGGGGGGTCCCTGCTGGGCGTGGGCGTCGCTCTGCCCGGGCCGCTCGACCATCGGCGGGGGGTGCTGCACCGGGTGACGGGGTTCCCCGAGTGGGACGGGTTTCCGCTGCGCGACTCCCTGTCCGAGCGGCTGGGGGCGGTGCCCGTCGTCGTGGACAAGGACACCAACGCGGTGGCGCTCCGGCTGGCGGTCGGGGGCGAGGGCGGCTCGTTCGCCTATCTGCACCTCGGTACGGGGCTGGGGGCCGGGCTGGTGATCGGCGGGAGCGTGCACCGGGGGCCGCGGACCGGGGCAGGGGAGTTCGGGCACCAGGTGGTGCAGTTGGACGGGCCGCCGTGCGGGTGCGGGACCGGGGTGCGTGGAGGCGTTGTGCCTGGCGGCCGTGGCGCGGGGGGAGACGGCGGAGGCGGCGCGGGTGCTGGGGACCGGGGCGGCGAATCTGGTGGGGCTGCTGGACATCGACCGGGTGCTGCTGGGCGGGCGGACGGTGGAGGGGATCCGGAGCCGTTCGTGAGGGGGGTGCGGGCGGTGCTGGAGGCGCGGGCGCGGAGGACGGGGGAGGAGGGTGTGCCGGTGCGGGTCGTCCCGGGGAGGGGAGGGGGTCGCGGAGGGGGCGGCGGAGTTGGTGCTGGCGCCGGTGTTCGGGCAGGACGGGTAGCTGCGCGGGCGGGCGCGGGTGGGGGTGTTCGGTCCCGGTGACTTGGTAGGTGCGCGGTGCGGGTGCGTGCGGATCGCGCGGGGACCTGGATCGCGGTGGCACCGCCTGGGGGTTCGGGGGAGATTGGGCCGTTATGGGATACGTGGTGCTGGGTGTCGTTGCGGGCGTCGTGGTGTGGGGGGCCGGGGCCGGGGGTGTGGAGCAGGTGGGGCTTCCCAGCTGTGCGGGCGCGGGGGACCGCGGCTTCCCGCTCACCGCACACATCCGGGGCGGGCCCGAGGCGTACGACGCCGGGGGTGGGTTCGGGGGGTGGGAGCTGGAGCTGAGCAACACCACCGGGCGTACCTGCACCGGCGTGCACCCCGTCGTCGTGCTCGTCGACGAGGAGCGGAAACTCAAGCCCTCCCAGCCCCGGCTGGAGTTCTACGACCCCGCCGGCCGGCCGCACCCCGTGCGGTTCGAGGCGACCGACGCGGACGAACTCGTCGGGGCCTTCGCCGACGACGGGGAGCGGTTCCCCGGGTTCACCGTCGGCCCCCGCGCCACCCTCACCGTGAAGGTGCGCCTCGCCGTCACCTCCGACGCCGTACCGAACCACGTCACCGCCACCGCCGCCGTCGTCCAGCGGCGGGACGGCGACGGCGACTGGGTCGGGCAGTCCGACGGCTACCGCTTCCGCGTCGACGGCGCCCCCGGCCGCGACGGCTTCTCCCTCGCCGAGGAGCTCGCTCGGACCGGCACCGGCCCTCAGGTCCTCGTCCTCGCCGCCGGGGCCGTCCTCACCGGCGCCCTGGCCGTGCTGTTCGCACGCCGGCGCCGCGGCTGAGCGCCCCGTTCCCGTAGCGCCCGTTCCCTCATGATCCGGGTCTGTTTAGGCTGGGACGCACGCTGGACCGCGTACGGCAGGAGATCCCGCACATGGCAGACCGCAAGCCCATCGAGTCCTGGCTCACCGACATGGACGGGGTGCTGATCCACGAGGGTGTGCCGATCCCCGGCGCCGACTCCTTCATCAAGAAGCTGCGCGAGTCCGGGCGGCCCTTCCTGGTGCTCACCAACAACTCGATCTACACCCCGCGCGACCTGCACGCCCGGCTGCGCCGGCTGGGCCTGGAGGTGCCGATCGAGAACATCTGGACGTCCGCCCTGGCCACCGCCAAGTTCCTCGACGACCAGCGGCCCGGCGGGTCGGCGTACGTCATCGGCGAGGCCGGGCTGACCACCGCGCTGCACGACATCGGCTACATCCTCACCGACCACGACCCCGACTACGTGGTCCTCGGCGAGACCCGGACGTACTCGTTCGAGGCGATGACCAAGGCGGTGCGGCTGATCAACGCCGGCGCCCGCTTCATCGGCACCAACCCCGACGAGACCGGCCCCTCCACCGAGGGCCCGCTCCCGGCCACCGGCGCCGTGGCCGCGCTCATCACCAAGGCGACGGGCAGGCAGCCGTACTTCGCGGGGAAGCCCAACCCGCTGATGATGCGCACCGGGCTCAACACCATCGGGGCGCACTCGGAGAGCAGCGCGATGATCGGTGACCGCATGGACACCGACGTGCTCGCGGGCATCGAGGCCGGCATGAAGACGTTCCTCGTGCTCACCGGGCTGACCCGGCCGGAGCAGGTGGAGAACTTCCCGTACCGGCCCTCCAAGGTCGTCGACTCCATCGCGGACATCGTCGACCTCGTCTGACCGCGGGCCCTCCCGCGCGACCTCGTCACGCCGCCCCCGCACGTCCCGTTCACCCGCTCGGCGCAGTGCGGGGCGTACGGGGGTGCGGGGCGGGACCGCGCGGGGGAACCTCCGAAGTGTCTGGAGGTTAACGATGGGTAAGCGCCGACTCGCTCTCTGCGCGAGTGTCCTGGCCGTCACCGCGCTCGGCCCGGTGGCCCGGGCGGCGGACGGCGGAGGTCTCTCGGTGACCCCCGCGGCTCCCGCCCCCGGCAGTGACATCGTCCTGAGGGTGACCGGGTGCGACGCACGCGAGGCGGTCGCGCAGTCCCCGGCGCTGGTGTCCGACGCCCGCCTCACCCGCACCGGCGACGGACTCGCCGGCGACAGCCGCGTACGGTCCGCCCTCACCCCGGGGACGTACGCGGTGACGTACGCCTGCGACGGCACCGAACGCAAGGCGGCCCTCAAGGTCACCCGGGGCCCCGCCCCCGCCGGCGAACCGGCACCCCCGGCAGACCGGGCCCCGCAGACGCCGCAGGCCCCGCAGACCCACCCCTCACCCGTGGCCCCCGTGGACGCCGGAGGCGGCGGCACCGCGCGCGCCGTCGCCGCCGACCGTGAGAGGCACGGGCCCGGCACGGCGCAGACGGTGGTGGCGCTGGCGCTGGCCGGGACCGCCGCCGTCACCGTCCACCGCCGGGCCCGCCGTCAGGCCCGGCGCGGCAGGGGGACGGGTTGACCGGGACCATGCGCCGCGTGACGGGCGAGGAGGACGTGGAGACGAACGGGACGGGCCTGCGGTCCGTTCGGCGGAGGCTGCCCGCCGGCGCGGTCTGGGTGGTGCTGCTGCTCGGGCTGTGGCTGTGGGGCCGCGGACTGACCGAGGTGCCCGCCGGGACGGCCGGACCCGCCACCGGCGACATGGCGGCGGCCGGACGCCCGCCGCTGGTCGACCTGCCCACCGTGCACCGGCCGCTGAAGGCCGCCGAACCCCTCACCCTCGACATCCCCGGCCTGGAGTTGCGTGCCCCGGTCGTCGCCCGGGGCCTGGACGAGCGCGGCGCCCCGGAACCGCCTCCGCTGGAGCGGGCGGGCGAGGTCGGCTGGTACGCGGACGGGGTGACCCCGGGCGCGGTGGGCACCGCGCTGATGGTGGGGCACGTCGACACCGACACCCGGCCCGCCGTCTTCCACCGGCTGGACACGCTGGAGCCCGGACAGGAGATCCGGGTGGCCCGCGCGGACGGCACGGTCGCCGAGTTCACCGTCGAGGACGTCCGCGTGCTCGACCGGGACGGCTTCGACGCGAGTCAGGCGTACGGCCCGCGCCACGAGGGGCGCGCCGAGCTCCGGCTGATCACCTGCGGCGGCACCTACGACCGCACGGCCGGCGCCTACTCGGCGAACGTGGTCGTCTCGGCGTACCTCACCGACGCGTGAGCACCCACGTGGCCGCGCCCCACGCCTGAGCGCGTGCGGCGGCGCGGGCGCACCGGCCCGGTCGACGGCCCGCTCCCCGGGGCCGCCGACCGGGCCGGTCCTCGACCGTGCGGAGCACGGGCCGCGGGAGTGACCCGGCGGACGCGCGGGAGGCCGGAGAAGGCGCAAGCACCGGCCGGGACACCGGCCGGCCGGTGTCCCCGACTCCAGAGGGAAAGCCCGGCCCGGCCCAGGGGCCGTTCCACGTCACGTCCCGGACCGGTCGCTTTCCGTGAACGGAGCAGGTCGCCGAGGATCCGCCCGCCCGGCCGGGGCCCGCTGTAACAGGCCGTGGACAAGGCGGACTCGGCCGTCCTGACGCCTGGGGACGTGTGCCAGGATTGGGGCTCGGAAGACGTGGCACGAGTGCACCCAAGGGGGGTTGGATGTACGGCAGCAGGGGGGTCGGGGCGTTCGCCGGAGGGCGGGCGTCCGCAGTGGTGCTGGGGGCGGCACTGCTGCTCGCGGGATGTTCCTCCGGGGGTGACGACAAGGAGGGCGAGGCACCGCGGGCCGTCACGCAGCAGCCCAAGGAGGCGGCTCCCTTCTGGGTCAACCCGGAGGGTCTCGCGGCGCGCAAGGTGGCCGAGCTGCGGCACGACGGCAGGAAGGCGGAGGCCGAGCAGCTCCGCAAGATAGCCGAGCAGCCCGCGGCGGAGTGGATCAGCCCCGAGAAGCCCGAGGAGCAGACCCGCGAGCTCACCGAGAACGCCGACAAGGTCGGCCGGCGGGCCGTCCTGGTCCTTTACAACATCCCGCACCGCGACTGCGGCCAGTACTCACAGGGCGGCGCCGAGGACGGCGACGCCTACCGGGACTTCGTCGGCGCGGTGGCCAAGGGCATCGGGGACCGGCCGGCGACGGTGGTGCTCGAACCGGACGCGGTGCTGCACCTGGTGGACGGCTGCACCCCGCAGGAGTTCCACGAGGAGCGGTACGACCTCCTCAAGGGGGCCGTCGCCCAGCTCAAGGGCCTGAAGAACACCACGGTGTACCTGGACGCCGGCAACGCGGGCTGGGGCAACCCCGACCAGATCTTCGAGCCGCTGAAGCAGGCGGGCATCGAGCAGGCCGACGGCTTCGCGGTGAACGTGTCGAACTTCTACACCACCGAGGACTCCATCGCCTACGGCAAGGAGCTGTCCGCCAAGGTCGGCGGCAAGCCCTTCGTCATCGACACCAGCCGCAACGGCAACGGCCCCTACACCGAGGGCGACGCGGACGAACGCTGGTGCAACCCGCCCGGCCGGGCGCTCGGCGAGACCCCGACGACCCGGACGGCCGACCCGCTCGTCGACGCCTACCTGTGGATCAAGCGCCCGGGGGAGTCGGACGGCGAGTGCAAGGGCGGGCCGAAGGCCGGCCAGTGGTGGGCCGACTACGCGCTGGCGCTGGCCCGCGGATCGGCCGGCTGACCGGCCGCCCGGCGGGAACGGGACGCGAAAGGGGCGCCGTGCGTGTCGCACGGCGCCCCTCGGCGTGTATCCACCGGTGCGCTACGGCACCTGCACCCACTGGGCCTTGCTGGGCGTGCCGTCGGCGTCGGTGACGAACAGCATGTACCAGCCGGACTGGACCAGGTTCTTGTTCTTCGGCACCGTCACCGTGACCTTGTCGCCGTCGGTGGTGAAGTCCAGGGCGATCGAGCGCTGGTCCACGTCGGTGACGTGGGTGGTGGCGCTCGGCCGGATCAGCCGGACCTTCTTGACCGACGCCGCGTCCCGCGAGGTGAACGTGCCGGACGTGCCGCGCTTGATCGTCTGCGGCCCGCCGGACAGGTCGGGCCGCTCCTGGTCGCCGTACAGGTACGGCGGGGTGTAGATCTCGATGCGCTGCTCGAACTCGCCCGGCTTGGTGTTGGCCTTGTCGGCGTACAGCGAGTCCGAGCCGAAGAACATCACCCGGCCGTCGGGCAGCAGGATCGACCCCGAGTGGTAGTTGCGGCCCACCAGCGGGTCGGCGACCCGCCTCAGCTCGTTGCGCCCGGTGTCGTAGATGCGCGCCTCGAGGATGTTGGAGTCGCCGCGGCCGCGGTAGTCCTGCGAGCCGCCGGAGATCAGCACCTCGTCGTTCGGCAGGATCGACGCCTGCGGGTAGCGCGTGCCCTTGTCCAGCGACGGACCGTCCACGAACTCCGGGTCGTCGGCCTTCAGGTCGACGATCCGGGTCTTCTCGCTGGCCAGCGGGGACTCGCCCACGCCGCCGCCGCCGATCACCATGTACTTCTCGTCCTGGGCGGGCGGCAGCAGCACCGTGTTGGACGTCTCCATCAGCTTCGGGTCGCTGAGCCCCGGGATCTTCTTGAACTTGTTGGACCCCACGTCCCAGACGCCCGGGTCACGGCCCACGTCGTCCGGTCCGTACCCCGCGTTCGAGCCCGAGTAGAAGACCTTGCCGTTCTGCATCAGGAACAGCGCCGGGTACGTCGGGAACTGGCGTTCCTCGTCGGTGTAGGTCCACTCCTTGGTCTTCGGGTCGTAGACCTCGTTCTTGCCCGGGACCAGCTGGCCGATGTCGTCGAGGCCGGAGACGCTGAGGATCCTGCCGTCGCTCAGGGTGGTGAGCGTGGGGTACCAGCGGGCCTCCTTCATCGGGTCGACCTTGATGTACTTCTCGGCGACCGGGTCGAACTCGAAGGCGTCCCGGATGCCCTGGAAGTCCTTCTTGTCCATCGCGAGTTTCTCGGCGATGCCGTACGTGTTGCGGGCGTCGGCGCCGGTGAGCCCGTGCACGCGGTAGTTGTCCTGCGTGCCGGTCTCGTACTTGGCGCCCTCCTTCTGCGCCTCGACGTAGATGCGGCCCACGCCCGGGGTGTTGCCCAGGAACTCGCCGGTCTGCGGGTCGAACTTCTTCTCGGCGCGCGGGACGAGCACCGGGTCCTTCGAGACGAAGGTCTTGCCGTTCTCCTTGCCGGTGAACCTGGTGCCCGCCGGGAGCGTGATCGGCTTGTCCGGGTTCTCGTTCTGGACGAGCATCAGGCCGCCGGCCTTCTTCACGTCACCCTTGAGCTTCTCGTACCGCTTGGTGCCGCCCGCGATCAGCAGGTTGCCGTTGGCGAGCTGGGTGTGCCCGGTGCAGAACAGGTCGGACGGCGTGGGGATCTTCTTGACGGTGCCCTTGACCGGGTCCCAGATCCGGGTGTCGTACCGCTTCGCGTCGAAGTTGTCCTGGTCGTTGCCCGACCCCGCGACGAGCAGCACCTTGCCGGTGCGCAGCAGCGCCGCGTGGATGGTGTTCTGCCGGTACTCCTCGGGAAACTCGACGATCTCCCACTTGCCGTTCGCGGCCTTGTACTCCGGCTGATTGATCTTGTACTGGTGGTATTTCTCGGTCCCGAAGCGGTACAGCCACGGCCCGTTCATTCCGGCCAGCGCGAGTACCACCGTCGTGCCTATCGCGATCCGACGGGCGCGACGGCGGCCTGCACGGTCAGTCATTCCTTACGTCCCCCAAGTCCACCAAGGGCGATCTGCATGGTCTGGTCGTCGCCGGGGGTGTGGCCCCCGGGCCCTCCCGGCCCTTCGGGGCCCCCGGATCCGCCCGGAGCGCCGTGCGAGCCGGCCCAGTGCGGCCGGGACTGCGGCTGGTGCGGGGCGTGCTGCTGCGGCAGCCGCACGCCGTCGGCCGGGGTCGCGTCCTCGCGGTGCTGACCCGCCGCGTGGGCGCCGGGCTTCTTGCGGTCCTGCCGCATGCCGTGGCGCCAGGCGAACATCGGCGCCGCGGTGATGAACAGGGCGAAGGTGGCCCAGATGACCATCGCCGGGTGGGAGTGCCCGAAGACGAAGCCCGCGGCGATGGAGCCACCGAAGATCAGGATGAAGTACCAGTGGTAGCGGAAGGTGCCGAACCAGGTGTCCGGGCTGGCCGAGTCGCCCTTCGGGGTGACGACGAACTTGCTCTTGCGGCGCAGCACCGAGTCGATCAGTGCCTTCGCGTACAGCGGCGCCGACAGCGCGGACATCACCATGCCGGCCACACCGCCGGAGCCCTCCGGCTCGTGCGGGGAGACGTTGTGGCGGCGGTTCCAGACGTACAGGCCGATCTGCAGCGCGGAGGCGTTGCCGTAGAGCATCAGCCAGACGGCGGGGTCGATGTTCACACCCGAGGCGCCCAGGCCCAGGAACAGCGCGCAGCTGAGCGCCGCGAGGATCCAGTT